>JAFXTB010000045.1 GCA_017525225.1 Kiritimatiellia bacterium | reverse complement strand
ATTGTGTCCCGCGTCCCTTCCGCAGCCCCCCGCGCAGGGGGACGGCCTCGGGTCCGCGCTCTTCAGCACCGTCTGTTTTCAAGGATCTGGCCGCGCCCGGGGATGCCCGGGGTGGCGGACGGGGGCATAGTATACCAAACCGCGTCCGTCCGCGCAAGAGGGAAAATGAAAAAAATTTCAAAAAAGTTTCTGCGCGAAAAAAGCGCGTAAAACGGCGCCTATGACTGCGATGCGGAGGTCTGGCTCTTGAAATCCTCGAACCGCTTCCTGAGCTGGGTCAGTTCCTCGGGCGTTGGCTTCTTGCGGAAGTAGCGATAGTTGAGCACCCAGCATGACGGATGGCGGCGGATGGTACGCTCAAGCGCCAGCATCACGGCCTGCGTGCGCGCCCAGATGTCCATGCCCTTCTCCCAAGGGAACTCCTCTATCAATTCGCAGCGGTAGCGGCCATCCTTGAGCGGCCTGCACCATGCCAGCAGGATGGGGGCGTGCGTCTTCGCTGAAAGAAATGCCGGCGCCACTGATACGGGCACCGGCAGGCTGAAGTAGCGCACCCACACGCCGCCGTTCTTCGGCTTGACCACCTGGTCCACCAGCAGGCCGACATCCGCGCCGCCGCGCATGCCTTCGTAGAGCGGGCGGAATGCGCCCTCGGCGGGAACGATCCGCTGTCCGAGCGAACGACGCCCCTTCATGAGGAGTTCCGTCATTCCGGCGGAACCGATGTCCTTGGCAACGGACACGATCTCGCGTCCTTCCAGATACACAAGCTGCGAGAGGATCTCCCAGCAACCCAGATGTCCCGAGACCGTCACTGCCGGCCTGTACCGCGCCAGCGCATCGCGGCTGGCCTCGGAAAGCTCGCCGACGGCGCGGGCGCGTTCGGCGGCGTGCCGGCTCGTCCAGAATACATGGCCGAGCGTTCGCATCATGTTGCGGTATGCGCGGCGGATGATGATGTTCTCGCGCCGCCGCGGCAGTTCGCGTCCATGGAACACGATGCGCAGGTTGATCCGCGAGAGCTTCCATCCATACAGATCGAAACGGCAACCCACGGCGGCTATCGCATCGCATATCCAGAACAGCATCCTATGCGAAACGTGCGCGAAGATGAGCTGGGCGATGAAGATGCCCAGCCATTCGAACGGGCGGCGCAGGCGGCGCTTGAACTGGCGGGCCTTGTGCGACATGGGTCTATATGATGCGCCCGCCCTTTGCGGCGTCGAGCTCTATCTCGAAGAGCCATTCGTCGCGACAGACGTCGCAGACCGTCTCGGCGGCGAAGTCTTCGGCAAGGCCGTGCGCGGCGCGCCATTCGCGCCAGGGGCCGAGGAACGCCGGCTCCTTCAGATAGACGATCGCGCGCGTCGCATCCGGCCAGTCGTAGCCGCGGCTCGCGAGGATCGCGTGCACGGCATTCATGGTGCAGTCGATCTGGCGGACGATGTCTCCCACGTACGCCACCTCGTGCGAGTTGGGACGTATCGATGCCGTTCCGCTTACGAAGAGCTGGCGGCATGCGGGCGTGACGATCTCCGCCGCCCGGCTGAAGCTTGAGCGGTAGTCCATCGCCGGAGCCTGCAGGGGAGATTCCACGATCTCGGCGCGGACGCCCTGGATCTTGGGCTTCATCGCTATCGCGCCGGAAACGAGCGCAGCGCCGGCGGCATTGGCGCAGCCTATGCCGGTGGATGCCGGAAGAAAGGTCTCGAACACGCGGCGCGCGTTGAAGAATGCCGTGCGCGCGGCGTTGAACTCGCCATACCATTCGCACACGCGGTCGATGTATATCCACGTGCGCACCACCTGCGCGAAGGACATCCCCTCTTCCGCGAGCAGGGCCTCCATCTCGTGGAAGACAGCCGAGGCCTGCACGCCGCGAGGCGCGGAGACATCGGGCGGCTGCACGCCCGCCAGCAGGCAGAACGCCGCATCATCCGTCTCCCAGGCGCGGCCGACGACGCGGCCCCGGCGATGCAGCCTTCGCGCGTCGGCGGGCAGCGAGAACGGCATTGCGGCGAGCGGCAGCGCGCCTTCGCTATTCACTAGGCGGAAGCACGGCACATCCGCAGGGACGCATGCCGCCACCTCTCCAGGCGTTCCCCACAGGAACGCAGCTTGTGGTTCTTTCGGGTTCACGGCGGAAAGTATACCGAATTTTTCTGGAAATGTCCACTTGACAACGCAAAAGTCTAATAGTAAAATACGCGCCTTCTCTTTGGAGAACCGTATCGCGGTATTCCGGGGGAGGCAAGGAGAAAAGTACAAAAGATGAAAATAAGGAAGAAACCCGCCGTTAAAACAGTCACTGCGAAGAAAGGTGCCCGCGTCGCCAAGGCCGCGCCGCGTGCCAAGAAGGTGGCCGAGAAGAGCGTCACGTTCACCGTGCGCGCCGATGTCGGCAAGACCGTCTACCTCGCTGGCTGCTTCAACAAGTGGAGTCCGACGGGCAAGCAGATGCTGGATAAGAAGAACGCCGGCGTCTACACTACCACGGTCAAGCTGGCGCCTGGCACGTACCAGTACAAGTTCGTGATAGATGGAACGTGGTGCGCCGATCCAGAGTGCGCTGACTTCGTGCAGAACGAGCACGGTACGCTCAACAGCGTGATCACCGTAAAGTGACGAGTCCAGGCCGGCGGATTCGCCGCCGACCAGGCCATTGGCCGACCGGAACGCTCCGGTCGGTTTTTTTGTCCCGCTAGTTCTTGCGCCAGTAGGCCAGCCACTCGTCCACAAACTTCCGGCGCATCTCCTCGGGCATGGCCGCGCGCACGGCACGGATGCCGTCGCGCGTGGCGATGAGCGATTCCATGTAGTCGGCCCGCAGGCCTTCGAAGGGGCGGAACCGTACTTCTGGCGCGCCGATCTGCAGGAAGTAGGCCATGGACCAGGCCAGGCGGTACTTCGCCTCGCGCGCCGCCTGGTCGCCGGCGTAGAACGCCTCGTAGTCCATTGACAGCAGCGACGGCATGAACTCGGCGAGCGCGTCAAGGTTCGCCTTGATGAAGCGGGCGTATTCGACATCGCATTCGAAGACGAGCCTGCCGCGTGAGTCGAGATGGGAATGCTCGAATAGCTCCGCATGTCCCTCGTTGATCCAGGGCGCGGCAGACATCATTGAGCCAGCGTACGACAGATACTGGTGGAACGCCTCATGCCAGACGGTGCGTAGAAGTCCTTCCACGCCCTGGTCGGGCAGATACATGGCGAGCTCGCGACGCGACGGGCTCCATAGCGCTGCGGTCCATTTCGCATCCACGCCCACGTACGCCAGGTATTCCTCGCGCGAACGGAACACGCGTATCGCGGCCGGATGGAACGTACCGGAGAGGTGCGACGGCATCGCGGACGCGTACTCGCGCCTGAGGCGCGGAAGGTCGTTCGTGAGCGAGGCGATGAACGGCGAGCGCATCTGCGGATCGAGGTCGTCGGCGATCATGATGTCGCCGGAGGACACGAAGTTCCAGTCGGAATAGTTCGCCACGCTCCTGCGATAGTCCTCGCGAAGCAGCTCCATCTCGCTGGCGCCGTCCGGCACGGGCGGCACGCCCGGCTTGCGTTCCCGCAGCGCGGGCAGCTCCACGTTGTCGAGGAATGACTCGTCGAACACCTCCTCGAGCTCCTCGGCGTCGGAACCAGGCGCGCCGGTGAAAGAAACCACGTACCAGTCCGGCGTCTCGCGGCGTTCGGGACTGCGCGGCCGGAAGGCATAGACGAGCACGTTCTCGTTGGTCGACGCATAACGAAACATCTCGATGAAGTTGCGACGGCCGGCGCGGCGCGGGCGTTCCGGCCGCAGCACCTCCACCGGAGCGATGGCGTAGACGGCCTCGTCGCGGCGGGTGGAGTCCTTCACGGAAAGCGGACGGAGCCGACGGCGGAATTCGCCGCGCGTACGCGTGACGCCTGGCTGGTCGTCCGGCATCTCGGCCACGAGGCGGGCGATGCGCAGCTCGTTGCCGGCGGCGTCGCGCCAGCGTCCGCGCACGGTGAGGGCGATCCAGAGGTCGAAGGTGTCGAAGCGGTCCTCGAGGCGGCTTCTGCCGTCGTCGGTGACGAGGTACGCCTCGGCCCGGGGCATCTCCAGCGGATCGGCGACCGCCCCTTCGGGCAGCGGCAGCGTGAGGCCGATGTCCGGAAGCCATTGCGCCTGCGCGAAACGGACTGCCGCATCAAGACGGCAGATCGTCGCGAGCGCGATTATGAACGCACTGAAGCGCATGTGTCATGTTGGCGCCGAGCAGGATTATCTGCCAGCTCATGTAGATCCAGGCCAGAACGATCATCGGGGAGGCGAAAGACCCGTAGAAGGCCGAGGACTTCCCGATGCCCACCTGCGCCGCGGTGCAGAGGCGTATCCATCCGCAGAAGAGGACCGCCGTGAGGAATCCCCCCTCGAGCGACGCGCGCAGCTGCACGCGCCGGTTGGGCATGAACGACAGCACGAACGCGAACAGCAGCGTTACGCACACAGCCGCCACCAGGAAGGAGAAGAGGCGAGAGTCGAGAACGGCCACCAATGCGTCGCTCGCCCACTTCGTGTAGACAGTCGCCCCCATCGTGGCATCCAGCGCCCGCTTGACCAGCCGCAGCACCGGCAGCGACAGAGCCACCGCCGACAGCAGCGGCACCACGCTCACGACGAACAGGTACAGGAAGCATCTCTTCAGGAGGCTTCGCTGCCGCGATACCGACCAGATGGCGTTCATCGTCGCCTCGATCTGCCCCAGGGACGAGATGACGGTCCACATCAGCATGGCGAAGCCGATCCATCCGAAAGCCCGGACGTCGAACTTGTCGATCTGGTCGAAGAGGGGGTTCACGAACTCCCTGAGCTGGACCGCCACGGCGTGCTGCGCGATGCGCTTCTCCTCGGCCGCCTGTTCCGCCGGAGTACGTGCCTGCCCCGCGCCCGCCGCCGGCTGGGCGCCCTCCTCCACGCTCGCAATGAAGCGGTCGAAGTAGCCGTTGATCTGCGTGCGCGCGAAGTCGCCCGCGCCGCAGGTCTTGGCAAGCACCATCAGCAGGCACAGCGCTGGCACGAGCGCCAGCAGCGAGAAGTACGTGAGTCCGGCCGCGTAGAGCGCGCAGCGGTTCTTTGAGAAGCCGCCGAGGGAAACCGAAAGGAAACGGACGAAATTCACCCAGGTCCGCTTCAGGAATCCAAGCGAGTCCACGTCGATCCGCCAGGCACCCTCGCCCACGAAGAAAAGCAACTTGCGCAGCCGCCGTCTCATGTCACAGTCCGTTCTGCTGGGCGACGAGCGCGTCCGCCCCGTACATCTTGCGGAGCTTCGGCTTTTCGATCTTGCCGGTGGGGTTGCGCGGCACGGACGCGAAGATGATCTTGCGCGGCCGCTTGTAGCGCGGCAGGTCCAGGCAGAAGCCGTCCACCTCGGCGGCGGAAAGCGTCTGGCCTTCCTTCACCTCGATGATCGCGGCGGCGATCTCGCCCAACCGCGCGTCGGGCAGGCCGATCACCGCCACGTCCTTGATCTTCGGATGGGCGCGCAGGAAGTCCTCGATCTGCACGGGATAGAGGTTTTCGCCGCCTGTGATGATCACATCCTTCGCGCGATCGACCAGATAGATGAACCCGTCGCGCAGCTCGGCCATGTCGCCGGTCCTGAGCCAGCCATCGTCGGAAAGGATCTCCTTCGTGGCCTCGGGGTTCTTGTAGTATTCCTTCATGACGCCAGGGCCCTTGACCGCGAGCTCGCCCACCTCGCCAGGCGCGACTTCCGTGCCGTCGGGACGGATGATCTTCGTCTGCCAGCCGTAGCCCGCCACGCCTATCGCGCCCACATGGTCGATGTTCTCGATGCCGAGATGCACCGCGCCGGGTCCAGTCGATTCGGAAAGGCCGTAGTTGGTGTCGTAATCGTGCTTCGGGAAGACGGACTTCCAGCGCCTGATGAGAGACGGCGGCACGGGCTGCGCGCCGATGTGCATGAGCCGCCACTGGTCGAGACGGTAGTCGGAGAGCCTCACGTCGCCGCGGTCGATCGCGTCGAGGATGTCCTGCGCCCACGGCACCAGCAGCCACACTATCGTGCAGCGCTCCTCGCTCACGGCACGGAGAATCCATTCAGGCTTCACGCCCTTGAGCAGGACGGCCTTGCCGCCCACGAGGAAACTTCCGAACCAATGCATCTTCGCGCCCGTGTGGTAGAGCGGCGGGATGCAGAGGAACACGTCGTCCTTCGTCTGGCCATGGTGGTTCTGCTCGACCTTGCAGGAATGCGTCAGGCAGCGGTGCTGCAGGATGATCGCCTTGGGGAAACCCGTCGTGCCGGACGAAAAGTAGATGGCCGCCTCATCGTCGTCCGCCAGCGGAATCGCCGGCGCGCGCGACGAGCAGTACGAGACCAGGTTGCGGTAGGATTCCGCGAAGGACGGGCAGTCGTCGCCCACGTAGAGGCGGAAGCGCACGCGGGGCATGCGGTCGATGATCTGCTCGATGCGGCCGGTGAACTCCGGCCCGAACACGAGCACGTCGGCGTCGGCCAGCTCCAGGCAGTACTTGATTTCGTCCGCCGTATAGCGGAAGTTGAGCGGCACGGCCATGCAGCCCGAGCGGAGGACGCCAAAGTAGATGGGCAGCCACTCCAGGCAGTTCATCAGCAGGATTGCGACCTTGTCGCCCTTCTTGAGGCCACGGCTCAGCAGGAAGTTCGCGAAGCGATTGGCTTTCTCGTTGAACTCAGCCCACGTGATTTCGCTGCGGAACGCCTCGACGGGGGACGATTCGATCAGCGAGTACTCGCGCCAGGTGGTATGGCGGTTCTCGAGCTCCTGCGGATTGATCTCCACGAGCGCGACGTCGTTGGGCCACTCCTTTGCGTTGCGCGCGAGAATTTCGGTGATCGGCATCGGCTTCACTCCCACTCGATCGTGGACGGCGGCTTCGGGGTGATGTCCCACACGACGCGGTTGACGCCCTTCACCGTGGTGGCGATCTTCTCGGCCACCTTCACCATGAACTTGAACGGCAGCTCCACGATGCCGGCCTTGACGAACTGTTGCGTCGCCACGGCGCGGAGGGCGATGACATAGCCAAACGTGCGCGCCCCGTTCTTGACGCCCGTGGACTTCACGTTCGTCATTATCGCGAAGAACTGCTGCGCCTTGCGGTCAAGCTTCGCCTTGGCCATCTCGGAGCGGAAGACGAAGTCCGCGTCGCGCAGGATGTCGAGCTTCTCCTTCGTGAGCTCGCCGATGCAGCGTACCGCGAGCCCCGGGCCGGGGAACGGCTGGCGATCGACCATCGCCGCCGGGATGCCCAGCGCGCGGCCGACCTTGCGGACCTCGTCCTTGTAGAGATACTTGACCGGCTCTACCAGCCCCTCGAAGCCGATGTCCTTCGGCAGCCCCCCGACGTTGTGGTGGGCCTTCACCGCCTTGTGGCCGCCTACGCCGGACTCGATGATGTCCGGATAGATCGTGCCCTGGCCGAGGAACTCGATCCTGCCAAGCTTCTTCGCGACCTCCTCGAACACCTTGATGAACTCGCCGCCGATGCACTTGCGCTTCAGCTCGGGATCCGTGATGCCCTTGGCCTTTTCGAGGAAGCGCTTCTCGGCGTCGATCTGGATGAGATTGATGCCGAACTTGCCCTTGAACACGGCCTTCACTTCCTTGGCCTCGTTCTTTCGCATGCATCCATGGTCCACGAAGACGCATGTCAGCTGCCTGCCGATCGCCTTGTGCAGCAGCACGGCGCAAACTGAGGAATCTACTCCGCCGGACATGGCCAGCAGCACCTTCTTGTCGCCAACCTGCGCACGGATGGCTTCGATCGTGGACTTGATGTACGCCCTGGGGGTCCAGTTCTTCCCGACCACCGCGGCGCGTTCCTTTTCGGCCTTGTTCATTTGCATATCCTTTTCTGTGTGAAGCCTTCCTTCCGGAAGGACCTGTGAAATGATACCAAACCCCCTTCCGCGGCGCAAGAGGAAACCTTGAAGGAAAGCCTACCCGCGCACGCGGGATTTGTGCTATAATACGGCCCTCATGATCTCAGATACCATATTGGAGGCCATCGGCCACACTCCGCTGGTGCGGCTGCACCGCATGGTGGATGCGGATTCCGCCGAGGTGCTGGTCAAGTTCGAGGCGCTGAACGTGGGCGGATCCATCAAGACCCGCACGGCATGGAACATGATCTGTGATGCGGAGGCAAAGGGGCTGATAGGCCCAGATTCCGTGATAGTGGAGCCTACCAGCGGCAACCAGGGCATCGGGCTCGCGCTCGTGGGGGCGGTGCGGGGTTATCGCACCATCATCATACTTCCGGACAGCGTCTCGGAGGAGCGGCGCAAGCTGATGCGTCACTATGGCGCGGAGGTCGTGCTGGTGCACGATGCCGGGAACATAGGCGACGCCATCGCCGAATGCGTGCGCCGCGCGGAGGAGATGCAGCGGGCCGATCCCAAGGTGTACGTGCCGCAGCAGTTCAGCAACCCGGCCAACCCGGCCGCGCACAAGCTGCACACGGCCCTCGAAATCATGGAGCAGGCCGCAAAGCCGATCCACGGATTCTGCTCGGGTATCGGTACGGGCGGCACCCTGAGCGGCATAGGCGAAGTACTGAAGGCCCAGAACCCCGACATCGAGATATGGGCGGTGGAGCCGGAGAACGCGGCGATTCTCGCCGGGGGTACCGTTGGCACGCACCTGCAGATGGGCATCGGCGACGGCCTCATACCCGACAACCTCAATACAAAGATCTATTCGCACATCTGCGTGGTGACCGACGAGGCGGCGCTCGAGACTTCCCGGGACCTGGCCAGGAAGGAAGGCCTGCTCGCAGGCATCTCCGCCGGTACGAACGTATTCGCCGCGTTGCAGCTCGCCAAGAAGCTCGGGCCAGGGAAGACGGTGGTGACCGTGCTGCCGGACACCGCCGAACGCTACTTCTCCACTCCGCTCTTCGCAGGCGAGTAGGCGCCATCCGAACGGACGAGGCGGCACACCAGGATGCGGTGGTCGCTGAGAAGCATGGAGTCGTCGGCCGTGCGCACGGAGACGACGTCGAACCCCTTCACAAGCAGATTGTCTATCGCCGGCGAATATGAGCTCTTGCGGCGGCGATGCGTGCGCAGCGCGCCCAGCGTCGAGCAGTTCGCCATGCGGAAGCCCGCGTCTAGGAACGGGGCGAATTCCTTCGGGCCGGACACGTTGAAGTCGCCGGAGACTATCAGGTGGCTGCGGTCGCCGAAGCGGTCCAGCAACGCTGCGAGCTGGGCCCTGCGCGTCGTTTCGTCAAGGTCGAGATGCGTCTCGACGATCGTCGTGGCGGCACCCGCGATCTCTGTCTCGCACACGATGCAGTAGCGTTGCTGCTTCCTTTGCGAGAAATCGTACACGCACGGCGCCGCGAGCGGATGCGCGACCGAGGCGATCGCGTTGCCGTTCGCACCGAGACGAGGCCCGGCCGCCACGTGCTTGAAAGAGCCGAACGCCGCCTTCGACGCGCGTACGCCATCCATGGCAAAGGCAGGGGCATACTCGCAAAGGCCGATGAAGTCCGCGCCAAGCTCGGCGATCTGCCGCCTGAACGCCTCGGCCCGCGCACCGGTCCTTCCGCCTTCGGCCCCGTCCTGCCCCAGGCAGAACCCGCCGACGTTCCACTGCGCGAAGACGAACGAGCCTGCCACCGCGCTGTCCGGCGGCTGCGGCGGCGGAAAGTCGGCCGTAAGGACCTCGCTCGTGCCTTCGTGGAGCCGATAGCGCTCCAGCCGCAGGCCGGTGCGCCCTACTACAAGGACCGACGCCTCGCGTATGCCCTTCTGCGCAGGGCCTCCGGAAAGGTAGTAGCTACCGCCGGCAGCGGCAGTGAAGTAGTTACGGCGGAAGGTACGCCTGTCTGTGAACGGAAGGTGCGAATGCCCGGAGAGCGAGATCGCCCTTGGGAACATGTTGAGCCAGCAGGTGACGGGATCGTCGCTGCTGCCGCCGTATATGGTGCCGCCTGGATGCGGATGCTGCACTTGCACGAACGGACGGGCCGGATCGCGGAGCTCAGGATGGCGCAGCATGAACGCCTCAAGTCCCTTCTCATGCCCCCAGTCGGCAAGGACCACCGGCACGTCCTTCACCTGGCGCACGCGAAGCCCATCCTCCACATCGATGCCGAGTATGCGCCGCACATGCTCCAAGGGCGCGGAACGAAGCAGCAGCGCATGATCGGCCTTGCGCCGCTCTGGCGAGATCTTCCCGGTGGCGGACACGTCGCGGTTGCCCAGGACCGGCAGGAACGGCATGTCGGGAGGCATGGTCTTGCGCCAGGCCTCCGCCAGCGACTCAAGCTGCGCGATGTAGCCCAGATCCGTCATGTCGCCGCAGTGGATCACGGCATCCACGCCCTTGTCGCGCAGGAAGGTGAACACGCGCACCATCTCGGGGATGGATTCAGGACCTGTCACATGCGTGTCGGACAGGACCCCGAAGCGCACCTCCCCCGTATCGCCCGGCATGCGCGAGACGCATCCAAGCGCCCCTGCCGACAGTCCCATCCCGATGAAGTTCCGTCTTGTAAGCATGCGTTCCGCCTCCTATTTGGAAAGTCCAGGATCCATTTCGATGCGCCCGAGAATGTCCTTCGCCAGCTCCTCCGGCGGCATCGCGGAGGACTCCGGCACGCCCATCCGCCCGGCGCACCGGCGGAACATGTCGGTGCGCACATGGCGCGGCTCGATAGCCATCACGCGGATGTTCCTCGGGGCGAGCTCGGCGGACAACGCCCGGCAGGCTGCGGACAGCGCCCCCTTGGATGCGCAATATGCCGTGCCACCTGGCCATCCTTCCTGCGCGGAGACGGATGATACGGCCAGCGCCGCGGCACCTTCCTTCGCGAACACCCCGGGACGGGCAAAATGCTTCACCAGCAGGATGAAGGCGTCGCAATTTACAAGCTGCGTGGCGGCGAGTGTGGCGGCATCCAGCCGGGACAGCTGCGCCACGGGGCACTCCCCTACACAATACACTACGGCGGCGAACGGTCCCTCCGCCGCGAAAAGGCGCATGAGCGCGAGTTCAAGCCCATCGCGGTCGGAACAGTCAAGCTGGCATTCGGCGGCGCCGGCGCGCCGCGAGGTGCCCACGCACTCCCAGCCACGCCGCTCGGCTTCCCGGCGTACGGCGGCGCCTATGCCGCCCGTCACGCCCACGATGAGCATCCTGCGCGTCATTCGCACCGTCCCTTCTCGTCG
Organism: Kiritimatiellia bacterium; assembly: GCA_017525225.1. Taxonomy (GTDB): domain Bacteria; phylum Verrucomicrobiota; class Kiritimatiellia; order RFP12; family UBA1067; genus RGIG6720. The sequence continues at coordinate 19,368 of JAFXTB010000045.1, read as the reverse complement.
GACCCGAGCCGCCGCTTACCTTTCGTGAACCATCCAAACTCTATTGCGCCGGCCGGACAGCCGTGGAGGCATCGCAGGCATCCCGTGCAACTGCCGTCGCGCCGCCAGACCGGCCCGCCATCGCCGGTCCGGCCGATTGAACCGGCAGGACAGTTCGATGCGCACTTTCCACACTTCGTGCATTTCTCCGCAGTCGCATGGAAGAAGCGGTCGTCCACGAAGAAGCGATCAAATATCCTGCCGAACACATGTGTCTTCAAGCGTGGAAATACGCCACGCCCGAGATCGCGCACGTGTTCGCGCATCTGTATTCGGCGGGCGATCCCGGGGAGTCGCTCGGCCATACGGCGCATCTTGCCGTCCATGACCTCGGGCGGATTGAGCCGGAATCCGGGCAGGCCGATGTAGGTATCCGGCATCTGTACGGAGAATGCCGCGTCGAGCCCGCGTCCAAGCACGGGGCAGAGCAACTGGTCGAACACCTTGTCGGCATAGCCGACATCGAACCCGCACGTCATCACGGCCCAGACGTATCCAGGGCTTCTGCCGGCCAGCCGGGACACGAGGCCTTCGCGTATGAAGCGCGCCACGATCTTCGGCGGACGCCACCCGTAGACAGGGAACACGAAACCGAGCGAACCATCGTCCGAGCCGAGCCCCAGGGACCGCAGTCCGTCGGCCACCTGCCGGCTCATGCCGTTGCCGGAGAAACAGACGATGTCCGCCATGCGCCCTAGCCGGATACGGAATTCATCACGGAGGCGATCTTGTCCATCGCCTCGTCCAGCAGGGCCTCGGTGTGCGAAGCCATGAAGCTTGCACGCAGCAGGCACTCGTTCTCGGGCGTGGCGGGCGGAAGGACCGGATTCACATAGACGCCGGCGTCGTAGATGCGCCGGACGGTCTGAAAGGTCGCCTCCATGGTGTAGGTGTATAGCGGCACTATCGGCGTGGGCACGCCCAGGGCCGACTCGCGGATGCGGATGCCGCGGGCGGTGAAACCGGCGCGCGCATATTCGGATATGGCGCGCAATCTCTGGGGAAGCTCGGGGTGCGCCTCCAGATGGCGCAGCGCCGCGAGCGCTACCGCGGCGTTGGCCGGCGGGATGGCGGCGGAGAAGATGAACGGACGCGAATTGTGGCGGATGTAGTCGATCACCTTCGCGCCGCCCGCCACGTATCCGCCGAGCGAGGCGAGCGACTTGGAGAAGGTGCCCATGTAGATGTCGACATCCTTCTCAAGGCCGAAGTGGAACGCCGTCCCACGGCCGCCGGGCCCAAGCACGCCGAGCCCGTGGGCATCGTCCACCATCACCCGTGCGCCGTATTTCTTCGCCAGGCGCACCACCTCCGGCAGGTTGGCAAGATCGCCGCCCATAGAGAACACACCATCAACCACAACCAGCCTGCCGCATTCATCCGGCACCCGCCTGAGGCAGTTCTCGAGGTCTTCCATGTCGTTGTGATGGAAGCGCAGAAGCCTACCGAAGCTCAGCTGGCAGCCGGCGTAGATGCTGGCGTGGTTCTCGCGGTCGCAGATCACATAGTCGTGCATCCCGACGAGCGCGCTGATTATGCCGGCATTGGACTGGAAGCCCGTGCCGAACGTAAGGCAGGCCTCCTGCCCGAGAAAACGGGCCAGCGCGTCCTCCAGCTCCAGATGAAGATCCAGGGTTCCATTGAGGAAGCGCGATCCGGAACAGCCCGTACCGTACTTCTCAATGGCCTTCACGCCGGCGGCGACCACTTCCGGACATATCGTCAGCCCAAGGTAGTTGTTGGAGCCGAGCATGATGCGGCGGCGGCCTTCCATCACCACCTCCACATCCTGCCGCGACTCTAGCTTGTGGAAGTACGGATACAGGCCGGCCGCGCGTACCTCGTCGGCCTTGTCCCATTCAAGGCACTTGCTGAATATATCCATTCCGGCCGCCTATCGTTAGCGCCCGTATCCTGTTCTCTGCTGCCGATACGGAGCGGCGCCGCCCTGCTGGATGCCGTACCCGCCCTGCCTGTCGCCGTATCCGCCGCCCTGCGGCATGGCGTGGGATTGCTGCGGACGGTAGCGCTGCAGGATCTGTGCCGCCGACTGGATCGCGGCTTCGCGGGCTGCGGGTCTCATCTCCGCGACGATTGACGACCACGAGGAGAAGGCGGCCTCGGCAACTTCGGCATCCACGTCGCCGATGAAGAGCGCCAGCTCGTCCACCGCGCTGCGGCCCTGTTCCTCGAGCGCGTCCACCATCGCCTGCCGGACCTCGGCCGACGTAGAGGATATGGTCCGCTGCAGCAGCCTGGAAAGTTCCGCGCGGGAATCGGCCTCCTCGATGGCCTCGAGCAGCCGCTGGTCGGCGGACGATAGGTTACTGGCCGCCGGGCGCATCTGGCCCGCTGAGCGGGAACGGGCATTTTGCTTCCCCTTCTGCTTCTGCTTCTGCTGTCCGCCCTGGCCCTGTGGAGGCTTCTGCTGTCCACCCTGGCCCTGCGGAGGCCGCTGCTGCCCGCCCTGGCCAGGCGGAGGCTGTCCCTGTCCATTCGAGCTGGAAGCCGCCGATACCACGCAGCACATGATGCCCACGGTACAGACGCAGATAAGTCTTTTCATCGAGAAACCTTTCAATTTGCTTTGACCAGGAACGAATGTCCCTTGGGGGATATGATAGCATAAAACCGATGCTACCGCAAGCCTTCCACAGTCACTTGGGCTCGTGCCGCAGGGCCGTATCAGATGTTTCTTTCCTTGCGGACAATCTCCCAGGCGGCGTTGATCTCCGCCATGGAACGGGTCGCCTGCGCTATCATGCCTTCTGGCACGCCTTCCACCTTCAACCGATCGGGGTGGTAGCGCATGGCAAGCCTGCGATATGCCGCGCGCACGGCATCGTCCGAGTCCGAAGGGCTGCATCCCAGGCGCGCGTACGCCTTCTCAAGTTCGCTTTCCCGACGGCTTCCGTCGTCCGCGCCCCCTCCGCCATCTCCGAAATACATTCTCTTGAAGTAGTGGTAGGATATCGGGTCTATGCCCAGCGGCCCTACGGCGGCGCGGAGCAATTCGTCTTCCCGTCCGTCCAGGACGCCGTCCGCCGCCGCGACCGTCCACAGCATCTCATACACAAGCATCCGCGTCTCCTCCGCGACGACCGACGCGAACTGCGACGCGCATTGGCTGAATGCGTAGAACGAATACTCCCTCACCTCGTTGAACGCACCCGCGCAGATCTGGTATTCAGCCTCGGAAAGCCCCATGGAGCGCAGACACCTGCTTGCTACATCTACCTCCGTCTTGCTGATCCGGCCATCGGCCTTGGACATGAGCCCCAGCATCCTGCCGAAACCCCTCAGTATGGCATATCCGGCGTTGACGCGTCTTGATTCCTCTTCCCGGCGGCGACGGTCCCTGTCCCTACCCTGACGGGTCCATAGCCAGATTGCGAATACCCAGAACAATATCGTCCAGAAACCGCCCACGGCTACCTCCTGCGCTCACCTGTCGCGGCCAGTCTCACTGTCCTTCCAGCTCCATGGCCGCATCCTCCCACTCCTTGGTATAGCGGTCGATCTCGCACTGGATGATCTGCACCTCGCGGTTGAGTTCCGCGAAGTTCGTAGTGGGCTTGGGGTTGAAAAGTTCCTCGGACGCCTTTTCGAGCGCCGCCTGGAGCTCCTCCAGCTTCTTCTCGGCCACGGCGACACGGCGCTTGAGCTCCTTCACCCGCGGCGCCGCCTTTGCCCGCTCCGCCGCGCGCAGCTGGCGAAGCTCCTTCGAGGAAAGACGCGGCGCGCCGGATGCGCCGCCATCCGGGGCGCTCGCCTCGACCGGCTCCGCGGCATGGACGGGCAGTGCGTCCTTCTTCTCCATGTAATAGTCGTATCCGCCGGGGAAGGTCCGTATCCCGGAACGCGTTATCTCGATCACGGATGTCGCCACGGCGCGCACGAATTCGATGTCGTGCGACACCAGCAGGATGGTGCCGCGGTACGCGCCCAGCGCCTCCTGCAGAAGATTGCGCCCATCGAGGTCGAGATGCGTAGTGGGTTCGTCCAGAAGAAGGAAGTTAGGTGCCTGCAGGAAGAGCCTGAGGAACGCAAGCCGGATCTTCTCGCCGCCGGAGAGGACCCCTGCGGGCTTCTCGACGTCGTTCTCGTCGAAGCCGAACGCGCCTAGCTGGTTCCGGAAGTTCTTTTCGCCGGTAATGTTCGTGGCACCCTGCCATGCGTTCTTCGCGATGCGGTACACCGACAGGTCCGGCGGGATGGTCTCCGCGAATTCCTGGCTGAGATAGCCCGGCACGACGTTGTGGCCGAGGATCGCCTTGCCCGACGTCGGCTTGCGCGTGCCGGCGATGAGGCGCATGAGCGTGGACTTGCCGAGGCCGTTGTAGCCGATGAGCGCGACCTTGTCTCCCCGCGAGATGCTGAAGGAGACGTCGCGCAGGACGAAGCGAGGGTTCTCGGTCTCTTCGTATGTGAAGAAGAGATGTTCGCATCTGAACATCTCTATGCCGGACGGCGGCGGCTCGGCCAGGCGAAGCCTTCCTCTGCGCGAGTAACGCTTGGGCAGGACTATGCGTGCCTCGTCTATCTTGTCTATCTGCTTCTGGCGGCTCTGCGCCTGCGCCGCCTTGGTGGCCTGGGCGCGGAAACGGTCCACGAAGCGCTGCAACTGCTCGCGGTGGCGGTCCTGGTTCTCCTTCGCCGCAAGCAGATGCTGGTACCGCACCTCGCGCTCCTTGAGGTACCAGTCGAGATTCCCCTCGTAGCGCGTCGCGGTGGCCGCATCCACCTCGACGATTATGTCCGTAAGCGTACGCAGCAGGTAGCGATCGTGCGAGATCAGCATCAGCGTGCCGCGATACTGCCTGAGATAGCGCTGCAGCCAGTCAACGGCGGGCAGGTCTAGATAGTTCGAAGGTTCGTCGAGAAGCAGCAGATCCGGCTCGGAGGCAAGCACGCGGCTCAGCTCCGCGCGCATGCGCCAGCCGCCGGAGAACGAGGCGAAGGGATGGGTGAATTCCTCGGTGGTGAACCCCAGCCCGCCAAGCGCCACCTTCACGCGCGTCTCAAGGTCGTAGCCGCCAAGGTGCTCGAATTCCGTCTGCACTTCGCCATATTCGCGCAGCAGCTGCTCCTTGCTCAACCCTCCATGTCCATTGCCACCATTGGGACCCTTGTCGTCAATGGCCGCTTCAAGCTCATGCATCCGCGCTTCAAGCTCATGGAAGCCAGGTACGCCGCGAAGGGCGTACTCGAGAAGCGTCTCCTCGGGAGTGTCCGGTTCGGGATGCTGCCTGGTCGAGCCTATCCTTGGCTTTTCCTCAATGATAAGCTCTCCGTGGTCTACGGAGAGCTCGCCCAGGATGATCTTGAAAAGAGTGGATTTCCCGGAACCATTCGGTCCGACTACGCCAACCCTTTCGCCCTTGTTTACACGGAATGTTACATCCGTGAGGACATCCTGGAAGCCGTATCGGACCGATATGTTCTGAAAGTCTAGCAACCGACTTTACTGCTGCACCTGCCCCGCCACCATACGGAAGTACGTGACGTTGTTCGCGCCTGAAGGCAGCTGTACATCGACCGTGGTGGCATTGGCGGCAGCCGTCGCCCCCTCACTCCAGCTCGTACCATTGGCACTCGTCTGAATCTTCACCTCATAGCCAGTGGGCGGGTTGCAGGCTGGAATCGTGATGCGGGCCTTGACGTTGTCGCCATCCTTCAACATCGTCATGGACTCCATCTTGAACGTCACGCCATCGTTGGGCGAAAGACCGGTCAGATACTTCGCGGCGAGCGTCATGCCGGAACCATCCGTCGCATCCACCTGGTTGGTGGGCAGATTGTTCACGTCGTACCAGGCCAGCGGCACATTCGCCTCCTCGCCAGCGACTACAACGTCAGCGCCGCTCGCATCCTTGTAGGAAGGCGCCGTATCGCTGGTAAGGAGTACGTCGTCAATGGCCGTCGTACCGATCACCTTCATCGAGGCGATCTTCGAGGCGCTGGTGATAAGAGGATACCACGCGCCAGGCGACACGTTGCTATCAGCCGCGACCTTGCCGTTATCCGTCACGCAGGCCTGCCCGTCGACAGAGACCTTGCACTTGTTGTTCGACATATCGAGGACCAGCGAGACACGGATCCACTGGCCTTCCGTGTATGTGGTACCGTTGGAGGAAAGGTTGTTCCACGCGGAACCACTCCAATACCTCAGGGCGCCGTCCGGATCGATGGCCAGGGCGAACTTGGCATCGGCATCCGTCATATCCGAAAGCGCGTCCTCCGGCCTCGCAGCCTGCACGAGCATGTCGAGGCGGGAATTGCCCGTCACAGTGCTGAACGAATTGCTCACCCAGCCGTCAACGAACACATGCTTGTCGTGATTGCCGGATATAGGCGTGCCAGCCGCCAGGGTACGCGACTCGGTATTGGTGACGACGCCATACCCGTACCAGCCAGTCACCTGCGTAGCGGCAACATCGATCTTGTCACCCTGAGAGAACGACTCGAAGCTCTGCGATTCCTCGGTCGCTTGCGCACCCAGCATCGCCATCACGCCAGACACCGCGCCAAGCGTGTAAAAAGCACTTTTCTTGAAAGACATAGCTACTCCTTTTCCAGTGGAATTGTCAACATGATAGCAGATGCTCCGGGACATGTCAATGGGTACTCGAAAAAAACGATTATTCATGGAATACGGGTTCCGGGGGCGCTGCCCCCTCCATCCTACCTCCACGAAGCCGCCTTTCAAACCCGGACACGGGCCTACTTGTTCTTGTGGCGCTGCGCCTTCATGCGCTTGTCGTATTTGTGCTTCGACATTTTCTTGCGCCTTTTCTTCTTGATGGAACCCATTTCTTTTCTCCTTTCTCGTTTCAGAATATGACCTTGTTGAGCGGCAGCTCGATGATGCCCGTGGCGCCGGCGGCGCTCAGGACGGGTATGAGGTCGCGCACCAGCCGCTCCTCCACCACCGACTCTACCGCGAACCAGTCCGCGTCATTGAGCTTGTTCACCGTAGGCGCATGCAGCGCCGGCAGGGCCGCCACGATCTTCGAGAGCTTTGCGGCCGGGGCGTTCAGCTTCACCAGCACGCGCTTCTGCGCCTCCAGCGCAGCCAGCAGCAGCATCTTCAGCTGCTCGATCTTCGCGCGCTTGGCCTTGTTCGCCCATGCCTTGCGGTTCGCGATCAGGCGCGTGGTGGAGGTCAGGATGGTATCGACGATGCGCAGGTTGTTCGCGCGCAGGGACGATCCCGTCTCGGTTAGATCCACGATCGCGTCCACCAGCTCCGGCGCCTTGACCTCCGTGGCGCCCCAGCTGAACTCGACATCCGCCTTGACGCCGTTCTTCTTGAGATAGCGCTTGACGATGCCCAGCGCCTCCGTGGAGATGCGCTTGCCCTGCAGATCCTTGACCGACTTGATCTTCGAATCGTTGGGGACCGCCAGCACCCAGCGCACGGGGTTCGATGTCGCCTTGGAATAGTTGAGCTCGCACACGTCCACCACGTCGGACCCGTTCTCGTAGACCCAGTCCCATCCGCAGATGCCCGCATCGAGAAGCCCCAGCTCCACATACCGGCTCATCTCCTGCGGACGCAGCAGCCGGCACTTGATGTCGGCATCGTCGATGGTCGGGAAATACGAGCGCGACGAGCATGCGACATTGAACCCTGCGCGCTTGAACAGCGCGAAGGTGGATTCCTGAAGACTACCCTTCGGCAGACCAAGAACTATAGCCATGTGACCTGTCTCTCCATAAGCTGAAAGCGCAAATTATAGCATATCTGACCTGAAACGGCAAGTAGGGCATGGACAAGAAAAACGGACCGGCGACCTGCGGCGCCAGGCTCAGCCGCCAACGATCCGTTCTATCACGGATATCGAGGCAAGTGCGGCCTTTCCATCCACCGGATACGGGGCGCCGCCGTGGAGCGAATCGACGAACGCCTCGAAGCAGCGCCGGATAGGTCCGGTCTCGATGCCCGTTGACGGCGCAACACCGAAGCCTGCGCGGCGCACGGGTTCGGGCAGATCGGGAAGCGATCCATCCGCGAGCGCCCAGGTAGCTATGGAGTAGTCCTCGATGGCTATCGTACCCCTGGTGCCTGTAAGCTCCAGGCGGCGCGGACGCCCCGGCCACGACGCGGTGGTCACGTAGATCGCGCCCAGGGCGCCGCCCTCGAACCTCAACGCCGCAGATACAACATCCTCGGTCTCTATGCCGGGATGCGCCAGGGCTGCGCGGTATCCGGTAACGTCCACCACCGGCGGCATCAGGTCCACGAGCCAGTCTATCATGTGGATGCCCTGCGTGAAGAGCGTGCCGCCGTCGAGCGACTTCGTACCATGCCAGGGGCTGGAGGTGAAATACTCCTGCTCGTACCACCATGGGCAGTCGATGCGGGCGAAGGTGATGCGGCCGAGGCGCCCCTCGCGCACGGCCCGTCGGGCGGCGTCCATCGCCGGAATCCAGCGCGTCTGGCAGATCACCCCCACCTGCACGCGGGCGGCAGCCGCTTCCGCAAGGAGGGCTTCCGCTCGCGCCACGGTGAGCGTAAGAGGCTTGTCGCAAAGAACGGGCTTGCTGTGGCGGATTGCGGCGCGAACGGCCTCGTCATGCACGCCCGATGGCGTAGCCACCACCAGCATGTCCGCATCCGGACGGGACAGGGCCTTGTCGAGATCGTCGTACGGCTCGCCGCCGTGCTCGCGGCAGAAGGCGGCCGCGCGCTCCAGGCTGCGCCCGGCCACGGCCACCAGCTCCAGCCTGTCGGACTCGGCAATGGCGCGCGCATGCCACCCGGCTATCATGCCGGGACCGACTATCACCACGCCTGTACGGCCCTGCGCCGCCATGCGTCCATCCGTCCCTTCACCGGCGTGCGTCGTTGCGGCGCACGAAGCCCAGCGCATCGAGGCGCGCGAAGAGGTCCTTCTTCTCCGCCGCCGACAGCGGCCGCCCGTTCGGCGGACGTCCCTCGCCGCAATCGAGGCCGATGTACTTCATCATGCTCTTGTGCCACGAACCGTTGGGCTTGGCGATCAGATGCTCGACGAACCGCACCACCTCGCCCTGCAGCTTCGACGCCGCGGCGAAGTCGTTGTTTCCTGCCAGCTCGCAGATCTTGGCGAAGTGCGCCGGGATGATGTTGTCCGAAGTGCCGATGCACCCGGAGAATATCCCCGTGGAGAGCCCGCACAGCACCTGCTCGTCGGCCCCGGCAAAGAAGATGACCTCCTTGGAAAGCCGGTTCCTGAGTCCCTGCACGGTCCAGTACTTGTAGTTCGTGTACTTCATCCCCTTGACGTTCTTCAGGTCGAAGAAGCGGAGATCGCGGTCGGGGATGATGTCGGCGCCAATGGAATAGATCATGAACGGAAGGTCCGTTGCAGACGAGATGCGCTTGTAATGGTCGTATGCGGCGTCGAAGCACTGCCCGAAGTAGACCGGCGCCACGGAGCTCACCCAGTCGATGCCGACCTTTGCCGCGTAGCGGGCCAGGGTCACGGCGTCATCGGTGGCGATGCAGCCCACGTGCGCTATCAGCTTGGCGCGCCCGGCCGATGCCTTCACCGCCCGCGCATAGATGCGCTTGCGCTCCTCGAGCGACAACAGGAAGCCCTCGCCCGTGGAACCGGTGAGATAGAACCCGCGCAGGCCGCGCGACAGTCCGTATTCTATGAGCCTCTCGATCATCTCCTCGTTCAGCGAACCGTCCTTCTTGAACGGTGTATACATCGCGGCGTATGCGCCGGCCATGCCCTTGAAGCAGGCGCCGTTTGGAACCTGCAGACCCTTTGCCGTCTCTTTCATTCGGATGAATCCCTTTCTTTTTTGTTATGGAAGCCAGATGGATGGCACATCGCCGTCAGTCGTCGTACATGCCGTACCCTCCGTTAGCGGATGCCTGGAGGATCGATTTCGTTGAAGATGCTGCGATTCGCCTTGACCGAACCTTCAAAGACGCCGAAGGCCTCCGCATGCGGCACCCCTATGCGACGGCCGCGGAAGATGGAATCATCCTCCTTGCGCTTGCGGATTCCGGCGGCATCCTGGCACGTGTAGCACATTATGAGCTTGTCCTTGCGCTCCTTCACGCGCGTGATGTTCACATGGTACGCAGGCTGGAACGTGCGGGACTGCGTTGTCTGCTCCTGGAAGTATATCTCGGGCTTGAGCTTCGCGAGATAGAGCGCATGAAGGGCGGCCGCCGTCGACTGCACATGGTCCGGGTGCACATCGAGCGGCCAGTGCAGGATGACTGCCCGCGGTTCCAGCTCCTTGAAGAGATCGGCGAGCTGCTTCGTCACCTCGCGTCCGGCATGGGCATCGCCGAGATGGTTCGTCTCGCAGAGGAAGTACGGTTCGGTGCCCAGCATCGCGCAGGCGGCGCGTTCCTCGGCGATGCGGAGCCTGGCCGTGGATCCGTCGCGATAACCGGCCTCGCCGAGCCCGTTCTCGCCACGTGTGAAGTCCACGATGCGCACGTCGAACTTCTCGGCAAGCAGCAGCGCCGTGCCGGAGCATCCCGCGAGATCGTCCGGATGCGCGCACACGAACACCACGCGTTCGCGTCCGCCGCCGAACGCCGTCGTCGCCATGCAGGTCAAAGCCAGCAGCAAGGTGTGTCTCATCGTTCTACCTCTTTTGTCGTGCATCGCGGATGATTATACCAAAACGCCGCCGCGGCCGCAAACCTGTTAGTCGTTAGTCGTTAGTCGCTAGTCGCTAGTCGCTAGTGGTTAGTGGTTAGTGGTTAGTCGTTAGTGACAGGGCGCTTTCATGCGAAACTGGCCATCACAACATCCCCATGCGGAGGTAGGGCAGTATCTCCGAGGCAAGGGTGTAGTCGAGATCGAAGAACGCAACCCCTGCGAGACCGGCCTTGCGGGCCATGTTGATCTGGTCTATCACCTTCACCGGACCAAGGCGGGATTCGTTGGCCGTGACGCCGATCCCCGATACGACCCGGCTCGCCTGGCCGCGCGTGCGGCCCTGCCGCGCCACCAGCGCGGCATACCTGGCATTGTCCTCCACATAGTTCATCGGCACCACATAGTCCACGGCACCCAGGGCGATCCAGCGTTCCCAGTCCTGGCCCACAGTGGCCACGCACGAAGGATACATGCCCAGCGTGGCGGCGGTGAGCAGTGCACCAGGACGCGCCGCCTTGACGCGCCGCCTTGCGGCAAGGACGAAGTCCGTGACCACCGCTGCGGCGTTCGGCGGCTTCTTCGCGCCTTCGTACCATCGCACGAAATCAAGATGCACCCCGGCCACGGGATACCGGCGCGCGATGTCTTCCGCCGCCGACAGCATGCGTTCGCGAAGGGCCGGCCTGGACGGATCGAGATATTCCGTAAGCGCGCCTCGGCCATCGCGCAGGCGCCACCCCGCACGAGTGAAGGCGTCAAGCTGTCCGCCAACCGAGCGCGTGCCGCTGAAGCAGATGATCCAGGCATGCACGCGGACCCCCGTGCCCTTCGCCGCCGCCAGGCATGCCGCCAGCTGGTCGCCGCGCGCACGGTACGCGGCGGAGGCCGGAAGCCCACGCGCCTGGCAGTGCGCAAACCCCGCGCCGGCCATGTTGACGAACAGGTCCGTGACATGGTTCGCCGCCAGCAGGCGCATCGTGCGCGGCCAGTCGCCTGGATATAGGCCGACTCCGGAATGCTCCCACACGGCGTGGATCTCACCAGGCCTGCGGGTCTGCCGTTTCGCATACGCCACCACCTGCGCACGGCGCGCCTGCTCCCGGGCGAGCCATGCGGATGCGTTCCATGACCCTGGCACCGCCGCGCCAGCCACGGACAGCAGAAAGCGCATCTTCGCGCGTTCGTCCCCTTCGGCCGGCAGCACATGCGTCATCCACCATCCAGATGTCGTCGAAAGTATGGCGGCCTCCCCGGTGCGACGCCCGGCGCCATCCATCCATTCCGCCAGCACGGAGGAACGTCCAGGAACCGGACGTGCGGCGAATATCGCACCGCTGGACTGCACGATCGCCTGCGGCGCGCCGGCGGGTCCGCGCGCCGTGAACACGATCCGTTCGAAGCCGCCAGGCGATGCCTTCCTGTAGCCGCCCAGGCGCACACCCATCAGCGCGGCAAGCTCGGGCGATGTGGAATAGAACGCGCACAGTCTGCCGCCGCGCGCAAGGAACCGCTTCACCGCGCCCAGCTGCGCGGCCGAAGGGTTCTGGAACATCACCAGATAGGCGAGGCGACGTCCAGCGAGCACCTGCTCCATGGCGCGGTCGTCGGCAAGATCCACCGCCACCCCGCCCTCGCGCAGCCAGCGCACGGCATGCTTCGAAAGGGCCTCCGCATATTTGCGATCGCCCGGGGCACAGGACGCCATGGGCCTCACCACCACGATCTGGCGACGCGGCACGCTTGCCGCATGCAGCGAGGCGCATGCCGCAAGAACGCACAGCAGAACCGTCCTCATCGATCCTCCCGGACTATCTCATACAGCATGCGCGCGCCATGCGGGCCATCTACCGCCGCCGAGAACTCCAGGCGTCCGCCACGCACCGTCGTAGGCATCGTCTCAAGCCGTCTGCCGCCGGTATCAAGCCCATATACGGCATAGGCGGCAGGCTTGTCGAGGGACAGCGACATCCGCGCCTGGCCGTTTCTCACCAGGATGCCGCTGCCCCGGCGGAGCAGAATCGTCATTTCCTCGTCGGCGAACAGGTTCCCTTCACGCTGCGCGTCCGTGAGATGCGTAGCGAGCAGCCGCCGCGAAGAGGATACGGGTGCCGAGTCGAGCGCCGTCACCCATACGGCGGCGGGGGCGCCGGAGATGTCGACATCGAGCGGTCCGGCGGAGATGGCACCTTCCGGGGCGAAGACGCCGCAGGTACGGCGCGTTGCGATCGTGAACGAGCCACGTGTACGGTCGAACCGCAGCGGACCATCCGCGCCGCACGCGATCCCGTTCGTCACGGCAGGGTCGTCCGCCAGCTCGCGCGGCACGACCTTCAACCCGGATGCGTCGGCCGGGGACAGGGCGCTACCCACGCGCATGCTCCACGCCGCGTTGCTCCACGGTGGCGCGGCCGGGAACGCTCGGCCGTCCGCAGGATCAACGCTGGCCGGGGTGACCAGCATCGACACGCCGACTGTCGGCGCGAGCGGAGCCAGGTCGCCGCGCAGGAAGAGGCAGATGCTGGCCCTGTCGCTGGCCTGCCCCATCGGATCGGTTGAGAGGTTGAAATAGTCGGGGCCGAATTTCGGGTCCTCGGCGATGGAGTTGCGGTTGTGCGCGTATGCGAACCTCCATAGCCCGTCCCAGTCCTGAAGCGCCGCCATGGCGCCCGTGAGGATGCCGCCAACGCCGCGGAACATCCCGGGCGCGGAGAAATTCCATTCCGTCACGGTGAACGGCCTGTCTACCAGGCGGGCGAAGCCGATGGTGCACAGCGGCAGGCTGGGCATCTGCACCGGGTTCCGGTTGCCGCATTTCGAGGGAAGGTTCCATTTACGTTCAAGGAACTGCGGATGGTCGACGTAGAAATGGTCGTCCACATAGTCGTATTCGGCGGCCGCCGCCTCCAGCGGCGCGAAGTGCGGGCCGCAGTTGTCGTTCGTGAGCAGCGCCTTGCATCCGAGCGAGCGGAGGAACGCCTTCATCCGTACCACCATCCTCTTCTCCATCTCGCCCATGAAAAGCGCGGACACGGCGGCAGTCTTGCCATTGTAGAGGGATCGAGGCGGCGAATCGGGATCGGCGGCGGGATGGAAAGAGGGATCGGCGGCGCGCTTTTCGGCGAGCCACCTGCGCCATGCATCCTTCACGACAGGTTCGTCCACGGCATCGTGCCAGCCCATGAAGAATCCGCCTTCGTTGATCAGGGATATCAGCGGCATCGCCGGCTCGTCCACGTACCTGCGACCGGTGTATGGGTTGCGATGCAGCAGGAATGTCCTTGCGTATGCGCACCAGTTTTCAAAGGCGGGTTCGTGCAGGGCGCAGAGTATCTTGAACACGTTCTTTACCTCGATGACGCCCTTGCGGTCGATGCCGATGTCGCGCCAGCGTATCGGCGCCCGCGACACGTAGAGGTCCGTAGTGAGATACATCCCCTCGCGAATCGCCGTTGCCAGCAGGTAGTCGAACCTGTCCATGTTCGGCGCATGGAGCGTAAGACCGTCCGCGCTGCCCTCCACCGTCCCCGAATCGTGGTGGTGCAGCCGGATCGTGTTGTAGCCCGTGCGCTTGAGGCGTGTCACGAGCCTGTCGGCGTCCTCGTGCGTCGGGAAGTTGGCCGTGCCGCAGAGGTTCACGCCGTAGAAGCGCATCGGCCGTCCGGGTCGCCTCTCGAACTCGAAATGTCCACCGACGTTGCGCAGCCACCCGTGCTTGCCCGCCGGCGCATCCGTGAAGCCGAATTGCGAGAAGTCCAACGCGCTGCCGGCGACTATGTCCTTGCGGAAGTCGAACGGGATCCAGTCTGGTCCACGTCTGATGACCACACTTTGCACACACTTCGCCGCCAGGGGCTCGTCGGCGGAGATTACAAAACCCCATTTCGCCGTCTCGCCCCGGCGCCATGTACGGCTTCCGAGCAGTCCTATGCGAAGCGAGTAGGTGTCGGCCCAGCGATGGTCGTCCTGGATCAGCACGCTCATCGCGCCATCGGCGGTGAAGGTGATCGTGCGGCCGGTGGACGCCAGCGGCATTGTGATGTCGGCCGCCTTTCCACCGAACACTTGCAGCCCGCCGCGTGGAGGATGGGTGAACGTGCCGCTCCGGGTGCCGGACCGCCAGGGACGGCCGGACATCTCGGCGGCCGGCAGCGTGATGGTGCAGCACAGCGTGGCAAGCGGCACATCCTCCCTCGGCGTGAACGTATAGACCGCCTTCGCCTTGCCTTCGGGCATCTGCTGTAGCGTGACCTCGGCGTCAAAGAGGATGTTCGTGGAGTCTTTCAGGTGAAACGACGCGACGCCCGGCCGATCGATGGTGTAGCCGCCCTTGGCAGAAAGCCTCTGCCAGTCCGGACGGGCCGCCATCACGTGCAGTACGTGCCTTGGATTGGACCCGAACCTGATATCCCCGTTCGGCTGCAAGGTCGCGTCCAGCGCAAATGCGTTGACGGCAGACACCGCAACGACCACGGCAAAGGTCTTTCCTGCATTCATTCGAAGCCTCCTTCAATCAAGGGCGGGATCGCCCGCCGCGTATGTGCCGCCCATCTCCAGCAGGTCTGGACGACGCCGGCTGGTCAAATCGATTGCCTGGCGTCTGCGCCAGGCCTCCGTCTTGGCATGGTCTCCATTGACAAGCACGTCCGGCACGGCCATGCCGCGATACACCGGCGGCCGGGTGTACTGCGGCGCCTCCAGAAGTCCATCGGCGCCAAACGACTCGTGGGCGGTGGCGGCGGCTCCGCCGCCCAGCACGCCCGGCAGCAGGCGGACGGTGGAATCGATCATCGCCGCCACCGGTATCTCGCCGCCTGTAAGCACAAAATCTCCCATGGATACCTCGTCGGTAACCAGCCGCCGCACCCGTTCGTCGATCCCCTCGTAGTGTCCACACAGGAATATCAGATGTTCACATCGGGAGAATTCCTCCGCCATGCGCTGGGTATACGGCGTTCCCGCCGGCGTGGCCAACACAACCTTCACCACCTTCTCAACCCTCTCAACCTTCACCACCTTCCCCAGACACGTCTCCACGGCCTCGTACCATACGTCCGGGCGCATCAGCATGCCCGGACCACCGGAATACGGCCTGCCGTCTACGGTACGGCGGCGGTCGCGCGCAAAATCGCGCAGGTCCACGGTACGGATGGAGACCAGGCCCGCGCGCGCCGCGCGCGCCACCATGCTCTCGCCCAGAAGCCCCCTGAGCATTTCCGGGAATACGGTAAGAATGTCTATTTGCACTGCGCGCACATTCTACCAAAAAACGGCCGCCTCTGGAAGAGACAAGGACGCGGCGTCATACGGCACTCCAGTCCGTCGAGATCGCGGCACCCTTCCTGCCGAAGCAGTCGCAGGGACGTACTGAAAAACGCCAGCGGCGTCCACGCATGGGATCGAGCGGACCGTTGGGCGGCGGAAGGTCCGCCAGGGCGAACGGACAGGTCACCGTCCTTTCGTCGGCCGCCTCCGCACGGTAGTAACCCGCCGAGTAGACACGCTTCGAGCGGCGCACCTTCACGGCATCCACATCCATCTCTTCAAGGCACACCTCGAAGTCAAAGGCGCGCGCGCGGCCGCCAGCAGCAAACACGTTCGGGAAGGATACGAAAAGCGCGGGCGTCTCCACTCCCTTGCGCGATCTTGCGACACCCCTCGACACCGAGACCGCCGCGCCGGCCGGGAACTCCGGTGGCGGCATCCTGCGCGAACGCTGCTCGAAACTTTCCGCGCGCGCTGGAAGCGGTACCACCCAGTCCGGCCCCAGCGAAAGCCCGTTCATGAAATCACGCCTCTCGAACTCGATCCGGTCGTCATACACGCGGCACACCATGCCGTGCTTGCCGTCGTACGGCCTGAGCCTCGGCATCAGCTGCTCGCCCGTATCCTCGGCGCCGTCGATCTCCGAATTCTCGCGTCCACCGAACGGGATGAGGAAGCGCAGCGCCGCCGTCCCCACCGAAGTGAACGTGCCCCGCCAGAGCGTCCGCTCGTCATTGAGGGGCGTATGCGAGTGCCCGGTCAACGCGACGGCGTTGGGGAAGCGCTCGAGCGCGCGCGTAGAGGTGCCATCGTCCTGCCCCCAGGTCCACGGTGCGCTACAGGTGCCCTTCGGGTGCATGTGCTGGATGAAGAAGAACGGCTTCTCTCCTGCGAGATCGGCGCGGTGCGCCTCCAGGAAGTCGCCAAGGGAGGGTTCGCCGGGACCTTCCACGCGCCGCTGCCTGTCGCGCCGGTACTGGTAGTCGCTCCCGACGAAGCGATACCCCTTCACCGTCTTCATCCACAGCGGCTTCCACTCTTCGTTGAAAAGCCTTTCAAACACGTCCTTGCGGCGGCTGCCTGCGCCAAGCTCCTCGCGCTGGGCCTTCTCCCATGGGATTTTCTGCATGGCGGCCCATTCCGGCGAGTACCTCTGCACGTCGTGGTTGCCATATACGAAGAGCTTCTCAACCTTGCGGCCGTCCCTGCCGCGGTCCCCCGGGAACACACGGTACCATGTCGCGGCGACAAGCGCGAGCTCGCTTTCAAGCCCATCGTCGATCATGTCGCCAGCGAAGACGACAGCGTCCACATCCTGCTCCCTGAAGTAGCGCAGCGCCTTCTCGAGATGCACGCACGTTTCCGGCACTGTCACGTGCATGTCGCTCAATATGCCGAACACGAGGCGCGGGGACGTGTCCTGCACCCATGCGGGCATCGCCGCGAACGCCGCCGCCGAACCGAGAAAGCCCCGCCTTCCAAGCGAAGGGCCAGAAGCCGCCGTCATCCCATTCATACGCATGCGACCGAGCCTTTCCTCCGTCATCCCAGGCACAGGCGGAATATGGCCGTGACGTCGTCTTCCGCGAGGGGCCTGAATCCACCGAGCGTGTTGCCGCCCAGGTTGAGCGTCCTTACCATCAGCGGGATGTCCTCCTCCTTCGCGCCAAGCTCTGCGAACGTGAGAGGCAGGCCTAGCGACTTGAGCCAGGCGCGGAACGCCGCTATGCCGGCGA
This sequence comes from Kiritimatiellia bacterium, assembly GCA_017525225.1. Lineage (GTDB taxonomy): Bacteria > Verrucomicrobiota > Kiritimatiellia > RFP12 > UBA1067 > RGIG6720. The sequence continues at coordinate 1,712 of JAFXTB010000045.1, read as the reverse complement.
GGGCCGCGGCGCCATCGTCCTCGCCCCGGCCGACGCCGAAGACGTTCCTGGCGAAGCGCGCGAAACGCGCCGGATCGGTCTTGTACACATACGTCATCCATGCGGGCATCACGACGGCGAGTCCCGCGCCGTGCGCGCAGTCGTAGAGCGCCGAAAGCTCGTGCTCGATGCCGTGGCTCGCCCAGTCCTGGACGCGCCCGACGCCGCACACGTCGTTGTGCGCGAGCGTGCCGGCCCACATGATGTTGGCCCGCGCCTGGTAGTCCGATGGGTCGGCCATCACCTTCGCGCTCTCTTCCACTATCGTGCGCATCACCGCCTCGCAGAGGTTGTCCGAAAGCGTCACGTCCACGGTGGGCGTGAAGTACCGTTCGCAGAGGTGCGCGAACATGTCGGCCATGCCGCATGCCGTCTGGAATGGCGGCAGGCTCATGGTGAGCTCGGGGTTCATCACCGCGAACCTCGGCCGCAGGACGTCGCCGCCCGCACCGCGCTTGAGGTTGCCCGGCTCCAGGTTTATTATGCTGTTGGTCGAGCCTTCGCTTCCTGCGGCGGCGATCGTCAGTACCACGCCCACCGGCAGGGCGGCCGGTATCGTGGGACGTACCTTCACCTCGCGCCCCACGTAGAACTTCCGCCATTCACCGCCGTTCGCCGCGCCTATGGCGATGGCCTTGGCCGAATCGATGACGCTGCCACCGCCGACCGCGAGCATGAAATCCACCTTCTCGGCGAGCGCAAGGCGCACGCCCTCCTCCACAAGCGAACTGCGCGGATTGGGCTTGACCCCGCCAAGCTCCACGAACTCCACACCCGCCTCGACGAGCGACGCCTCGACCCGCCCTATGAGCCCGCTTCTGACCGCGCTCCCGCCGCCATAGTGCAGGAGCGCCCTGCTGCCGCCGAACCTACGCACGAGCTCGCCCGTGCGCGATTCCTTGTCCCTGCCGAACGCGATGTACGTAGGTGCCCAGTAGTCGAAGTCGATCATTTCCGTTTTCTCCTCAAAGACGGTGATATTTAACCATAAAACCGTCGGGATGTCAAAGCTATCAACTCCATCACCCGACTGACCCGCCTCGCCTGGTAGGGCCGCCTCGCCGAGGCGGCCGTCATCAGCGCTTTCAAATTGGTCAACATGTAGACAAAACAGAAAGTACAATGATGATAATTCAACGCGCGCCGAGGATATTCGGTAGACGAGGGAAAGGCCTTCCTTCTCGACCCCCACTCGCTGGAAACGCTATAGCCCGCCCCGACAGAAAAGTACGGGACACGCAACTGCCTGGTAGGGCCGCCTCGCCGAGGCGGCCGCCTGTTCCATGATTTTGAAAGGCTAGAACGGAGCGGCTGCTGCGAAGCCAGAGAAGTTGTTCGCCGCCGATGGCGCGAAGTAGAGGGGCGCGAAGCCTGTGAAGGTATCGGCATCCGCCGCCGAAGTGGGTATAACCACCGTTGTACAAGTCGGCTTGTAGTAGACAGGTACCATCTTCTTGGTCTTCTTGTCCTTCGTAGTCTTGCCGGTGTCGTAAGTCACTGTCGCCGTTACCGCGCCCGCTGTCGTCACCTTGAGCGACAGGTTGATAAAATAGGTCAGACCTGTTTTATCACCGTCACCTGGTAGGGCCGCCTCGCCGAGGCGGCCGCCATCAGCGTCCCACATATTCCCATCTTGATCCTTGAAATAAACCCTGCCCGTCTCGTTGGTGTAT
>JAFXTB010000044.1 GCA_017525225.1 Kiritimatiellia bacterium | reverse complement strand
CTGCAGGCCGAGGACAAGTACTGGACGGGCGCCATAGACGCGAACTGGTTCAGGTACAGTACCAAGAACTGGACGAACTCGGTGGGTACGGCCGTCAATTTCAACCAGGGCGACAGCGTGTACTTCGATGGTGTGTCAACGCGCCGAGACGTAGAGATCGGCGAGGACGTCCAGCCTTCCAACATCGTGTTCGACATCGAAAACGACATGTCCGTCACAAACAGGGGCGGACAGATCACATCCGCAGTCCGCTTCGAGAAGCGCGGCAGCGGCACGCTTACGCTCTTGGCGAAATACAGCGGGCAGATCAACACGTCGACAAATGAAGTCCACGTGTACGGGGGAACGCTCAAGACCGTCGGAGGCGCGAATGCGCATGGCATGCTGGGTTATCCCACGCTCGGCTTCAAGGTGTTCATACACGATGGCGGCACGTTGAACGTACGTGACCGCAATACGATCGGAGACGGCAACTCCAAGACCGAATTCACGGTATACACGAATGGCGTATTCTCGTTCGAGACGGATCCAGATCCGGACATAATCAACATAAACATGTTCGGAAGCCTCCATCTGAACGGCGGCACGCTCATCCTGCCCCAGAAGTCCCATTCGAGTGGAACGCTGCGAGTCAAGGATGTGTTTTCCTTCAATGGCCCGACACCCTACCTTTTCAGCACAAACCAGACGGGGTTTTATTCAGGCTCACACCGCCACTGCTTCCAGATCTACACCAATACCGAGATCCGGGTCGCGGACATAACGGGCGACGACGGGGCGGACGTCACGTTCGAGAACCATCTTGTCGAACGCAAAGGGACCGGCTACCGTTGCGGATTCAGGAAGACGGGCCCTGGAAAGCTCGTTCTCGCGGCGGACAAGTCGCGCATGCCGGCAAACGACTCGGAGGTGATGTGGCCTACAGGCCCCATCACCGTGGAGGAGGGCGTTCTCGACTATGCGGCGCCGCAGCAGTTCGCGATAGCCGACTCCGATGCGATCACGGTGAAGTCCAACTCCACGCTCGTCGTAACAGGCAAGATGTTCGCCGATCTCGACAACAATGGGCTTAGCACCAACATATTCCCGCGTCCGCTGATCGTCGAGGAAGGGGGTACGGTGCTTTTCAGGGATCTCGCCGCCGCGAGGCATCACGCATTCGGCGACCTTTCGATCACCGACTTCTCGAAATTCGACGTGACAGGGCTTGCCGGCGACGTCTCGTGCGGGGTCCTCTCGCTTCTCGGCAAGGTGACCCTGGGCGGCACGAACGCATGGAACCTGTCGTGCGACACCTTCCCCGCGGCCATGGCGAATTCGGGGTACAACTACACCAGCAACGACTGGACCAAGATCCTCATGCGCCGCGCCGAGACGCCGACCGAATTCTGCGTGCCGGACGTGACCGGCGATACCAACATCGACTTTATCGTCGGCTGCGTACTCTCCAACCAGCGCGACATGAAGGGGCGCTATTGGGCTCCTTCACGATTCATAAAGACGGGCGCCGGAACGATGCTGCTTGCAAACAGCTACAACGATTTCAAGGGTGGGCTTGAAGTGAAGGAGGGGATGGTGATTCTCGGGCTCCCGACCGGGCACAATGCCGACACAAGCGGGAACCCGGCGCATTCGTACATGGGCGACCTTTCGGCGGATACAGGATATCCCATAGTCGTTTCCGGAACGGGGACCTTGTGGGTCCCCAACAGGAACATGTTCTCGATCGTCGGGCGGACGGCTATAACGAACAACCCGGCGACATCGGCCAAGTGGCAGTACTCGCATCTCATCATCCGCGATGGCGGACATCTGCGCATCACCCAGCACGAGTACTTCGACAGGCTGGAGTTCTCCAACGGCGGACGTCTTTCGGGATACGGGCAGAACACGGGATGGGGGATATTCTCGATCGTCCGGGAGTTCAAGGTGTCCGGCAACGCGCCCTTCTCCGATGGCGGAGACGCCGACGAGCCCGCGAACAAGCTCAACTGGATGGAGACCAACGCCATTCTCGTGAACGGATACCCCGAGACCGTGTTCGACGTGGCCGACACGACGGGCGACTCCAGGGACGATGCGACGTTCTACCGTCCGCTTGCGATCACCTACGCCTACAAGGCGGCCCGCATAGCGAATCCGCCGACCTGCGGCGAATGGAAGTTCGGCTTCCGCAAGACCGGCACGGGCACGATGCGCCTCGTGGCAAGACAGACGCCCCAAGGCCGCACCGCGACCAGCTCCGGCAACAACGTCTGGCCGCTCAACGGCACGATCACGGTGGCGGAAGGCGAGCTGAAGGTCGATTGCGACCATTCCGCGCTCACGGGGCTGGTCGTGTCGGCAGGGGCGTACATCTCCGGTACGGGCAGCGTCAGCAACGTCACGCTGGCGGACGGCGCGGGGCTGCGCGCTGTCGCGAATGCGGCGGTGCCACTCACCGTCAACGGCACGTTCACCTTCGGAGCGACCGGGCGCATCGAGCTTGCCAATCCTAATTCCATTGACCGTCGCGACGTGAAGGTGACGCTGGCCAAGTTCAACGGCCCGGTGGCCGGAGCGGAGAACCTGGCGAACTGGACGATCTCCTTCGACGGGATTGACTATCCGGCCGACGCCTGGAGGTGCGAGGTGTGCGGCGACAAGATGGTCGTAGGCTTCCAGCGCGGGCTCATGCTGAAACTACGCTGATATAAAAAGGTGCATAGATCAACAAGCCAGAAACCCGAAAGGACAACCATCATGAAGCCATGCAGAAATCCGGTATCGAGGGGCGTCGCAAGGCCGTCCGTGGCGATGGCAGGCATCGCGGCTGCGATGCTGCTGTCCATGTCCCTGCAGGCCGAGGACAAATACTGGACGGGCGCCACGAGCGCAGAATGGCGGCCTTCCGCCAGCATATACAACTGGACCAACTCCGCCGGCACCGCGTGCGGCTTTGTAAACGGCGACAGCGTGCATTTCGACGGTGTGCCCGAAAGACGCATGATCGAGCTGCCGGATCGCGTTGCGCCCTCCAACATCGTCTTCGACATCGAAAACGACATGTTCATCACCAACTATGTGGGAATGTACATAACCAAGGCAATCCGCTTCGAGAAGCGTGGCTCCGGCAAGCTGTCGTTCCTGTCGTTCAACAATGACAAGAACACCGGTCGTCCTTCCACATCGTACTTCAACGATTCCACGAACGAGGTGCATGTCTATGGCGGCATCCTCGAGACGCACGGAGCCAATGGACAGAAGCAGTTGGGTGACGCTTCAAAGGGCTACAAGGTGTTTGTGCATTCCGGCGGTACTCTCAACGTGGTGGAGCGCAATGCGCTAGGTGACGCCAACACCCGCTCCGAGTTCACGATATATACTAACGGTGTATTGTCCTTCGCACATACGACGGACTTCAACATCAACTTCATCGGCAACCTCCATCTCAACGGCGGAACGCTTGTGCAGCCGGCCAGGGCCCATTCAAGCGGGTTTCTGATGGTAAAGGACGTGTTTTCCTTTGCGGGACCAGAGCCATACGTGTTCACCACAAACCAGACGGGTCTTGCAAGTACAAACAACAGAGACTACCAGTACCGTCTGCGCCTGGGCACGAATACGGAATTCCGCGTGGCTAACATCACGGGCGACGATGCGGCCGACGTCACGTTCGAGAATCCCATCGTGGAGACCATTTCGTCTGGCGGCTGCGGCTTCCGGAAGACAGGCCCCGGGAAGATGGTCCTGTCCACCCTCAAATCGTTCATCGACGAACCCAAGGATTCCGAAGTGCGCTGGCCGCGCGGGGCGATAACGGTAGAGGAGGGCGAGCTGGAGCTTGCCGCGCCGCTGCAGATAGCGCCATTCGGCATAATGGATGAAGTTCCAGGGCCGATCACGGTGGAGTCGAATGCCACGCTGACGGTCACAGGCAAGATGTTCATCGATATCGATGCCACGGATCTGCGGGCTGATGCCGTTCCGAGGCCCCTGAAGGTGAAGGAAGGCGGGCGGATCGTGTTCAAGAACCAGGCCGAGGCGAAGCACTACGCGTTTGGCGACATTGACGTGCCGGACTTCTCGACGTTGGACTTCTCGGGACTTTCCGGCACGGGGTCGTATGGAGTGCTGTCGCTCCTGGGCAAGGTGACCATGCGCGGCACGAACGTATGGAAGCTCAGCCAGAACACGTTCCCCGTGGCGATGGCGAACGGAGACAGCAACAACTGGACGCGCATCCTCCTTGGCAACAACAACAACCCCACGGAGTTCTGCGTGCATGACATCACAGGCGACGACGGCATCGACTTCCTCGCCGGCTGCATGTTGTTCAACCAGCGCGACATGGTGCATACGCTCTGGATACCGGGCGGATTCGTGAAGACCGGCGCGGGAACGATGGTCCTTGAGAACCGCAACAACATGTTTGAAGGCAACATCGAGGTGAAGGAGGGAACGCTGGTATTGGGCTATCCTGACGGGCACAACGTACAGGTCACCCCTGACAAGACCTACATGGGAAGACTCGATGCGGACGGCCGCACGATCACGGTGTCCGGCACCGGTACGCTACTTGCCCCGAACAGGAACACGTTCTTCCATCCATTGTGGGCGGCGATCACCAACTCCCCGGAATTCTCCGAAGCAAAGGGCAAGATGTGGAGCTACAGCCATCTGATCGCCAAGGACGGCGGGCACATCCGCTTCACGCAGCACCAGTTCCTCGACAAGATCGAGTTCTCCGGCGGGAGTCTCTCCGGCCACGGAAACAACGGCGGATACGGGATATTCACCGTGTACCGTCTTTTCAAGGTGTCCGGCACGTCGCCGTTCTTCGATGGCGGCGACGTCGTAGAATCCGACGATAACGGCAACGGCCATCCGGATACAAACGCCATACTTCTCAACGGCGAGCCGCAGACCGAGTTCAACATCGCCGACGTGACGGGTGACGAGCGCGACGACGCCACGTTCTACCGTCCCCTCGCGATCTGCTACCTCTACAAGAACGGCATCCTCAAAGACACCTGTGGCTACTGGCCGTTCGGTTTCCGCAAGACGGGCGCGGGCACCATGCGCCTCGCGGCGCGCAGGACGCCGAAGGGCCGCACGGCGACCGCCTCCGGCGACAGCGTGTGGCCTCTCAACGGCACGATCTCCGTGGAGGCGGGCGAACTTAAGGTGGATTGCGACCAATCCTCGCTCACGGGGCTGGTCGTCTCGGCCGGGGCGTACCTCTCCGGCACCGGCACCGTCAACAACGTCACGCTGGAGGATGGCGCTGGGCTGCGCGTGGCGGCGGAGGGTATTGTGCCGCTCAAGGTCAACGGCACGTTCACCTTCGGGGCGACCGGGCGCATAGAGCTTGCCAATCCGAACTCGATCGAACGTCGCAACGTGAAGGTGACGCTGGCTACGTTCAACGGCCCGGTGGTCGGGGCGGCGAACCTGGCGAACTGGACGGTCTCCTTCAATGGCACGGACTATCCGGCCGACACCTGGCGGTGCGAGGTGTACGGCAACAAGCTGATCGTGGGCTTCCAGCACGGACTCATGCTGAAGCTACGCTGATGTAAGAAAGAGGTACATAGATGAACATGCTGATGCTGGCGGCGGCGGCGCTGCCGATGTTTACCCAGGATGTGGCCACCGAGTGGCCGTCCGAGGAGGCGGCCCGGGCGGCGTCTGCCGCAGTCGTGGAGCTGGACGAGGGCGAGCGCTATCTGTGGACGTCGCGCTGGGACGACCGGAACGTGAACCATGCGCCGCTCTCCAAGGCGCTGAACTCCGTGGGCATGCCCACGACATGCTACATCAACGGCTCGTCGCAGGCGCAGTTCACGAAGATACTCCGCGAGGTCGTGGCCGGCGGCAACTCGATAGGCGTGCATACCATCAGCCACGACTACATGGACCGTCTCCTGCCCATGAAGTGCTTCCGCGAGGTGATGCAGTGCCGCGTCGAGCTGGAGCTCGACTCTCAAAGCCCCGTCGTCACCTTCGGCGCGCCGTACGGGCACGGCGCCATTGGTCGCAACCTGAAGATCTGCGGTGAGGCGATGCGCAACGCCGGGCTTCTCGGCGGTTCGGAGGGCAACGGCAATTCCTGCGTGGCGTTCGGCCTCGCGCCCGACGAGTGGGTGGGGGCGTTCACCTTCCGCGCCAACGACAAGAGTCCCGACAGGGCTCTCTTCGACAGCGGGTTCAACGAGGGCCTAAAGCGCATCGATTCGGGGAAGACCGACCTTACCGGACCGGTGCTTACGCTTGGCGTGCATCCGTGGCAGGACGAGAAGGGCAGGGCCGACCTGGCGGCGATGGTGAAGGACGCCCTTGCGAGGACGCCGGGGATCAAGACGATGACGATGAACGGCTACGTCGCCCGCCGGCTCCAGTTTCTCAACTCCAAGGTAGAGAAAGGTCGCGTGGAGGGGCGCAAGGCCGTGTTCCGCCTGACGCGCCCCCGCGTCTGCGAGCTGGGCGCGAAAGAACCCGTGCTTCTGCGCCTTTCCGATGGCCGCATCGTAAAGGTCGCCGCGCCGCCGGCTGAGGACGTGCCGAGTAGGTTCATCGAGGTGAAGGACGCCCTTTCCGTCTCGGACGACGGCACCGAGTTCACGTACGAATACCGCAACGCTACGGGCGCAACCCAGCCGCAGGTCGAGTTCCTGCTGCGCCTGCCCGCCGGCTACACGCCGGGCGTCGCAAGGCGGACGCTCGCCAATGTCCGCCCGGGCGCCGCCGAACGGCTGGTGTTCCGCGTACGCAGGCCTACGGATCCCGTCGTCGGCGAAGGCACGCTCTTCGCGGCGATGGAGGTGAACTTCCCGGGCACGCGCATCTGGACGACGCTCGTGCGGCAGGGCGCCAAGGTCGCCAGGCCCTGCCCGCGCGATACCGCCATCGCCTGCGGCCCGTTCCCGAAGAGCGTCCTGCCGGACGACGGGGCGCTTTCGGCCATGGCCATGCCGGGTGCGGCGCTCGCCGGTGTGGCGGACGAGCAATGGTTCCGCTGCGACGGTAGCGCGGACGGCGATGCGGTATGGGCCATGACGGCATTCCGCAAGGATGGCCGTATCGCCGCGGTAAAGAAGATCGGCGGATACAGGCCGCCGCCGGGCAAGGAGAGCGCGTACCTGCTCTGCCTGGAATTCGATGTGGACACCGCCGCGCACGGCGACAGATGGAAGCTCTCCTTTGGCGGCGGGCACATCACCGCCAAGAACGTGAAGGCGTTCCTCAACGGCAAGGACATCAAATATCCCCGCGGCGAGTTCGCGTTCCGCAACGGACGCAACCGGCTGCTGCTCGCGATCGTGGACCTGGATCCCAACATGTTCTACACGACGTGCGAGGCCGTCAGCGTAAAGGACGGCGCGCTCGCGCCCACGGTGCCCTTGGCGGCGGCACCCTTGGCGGTGGGGGCGCTTCCTTTCGAAGTGGGATTCACGATCTCGATGGGCAGACTCACCGACAAGAAGGCGAGCCTCGTGGTGAAGGCGTCCGAAATGGCGTCCTTCGCCGCCGCGGAGCGCGACGGGGCGCATGTCCTCACATGGAAGGGCCATCCCGCATGCGGTGCGGATTTCACGGTGACGGCCAGGATGCGTCCCGAAGGCCCCGACGCATGGAGCTACGATTTCTCGTATGCGGGAAACGCGAGCGGGCTTGACGTGGAGGAGATCGGCTTTCCGGAGATCACTGTGCCGCGGACGGACGCCACGAAGCTCCTCTATCCTCGCCAGACGGGCGTAGTGAGGGCGCCGAAATGGTCCGCCTACAAGCCCGGCGCGATGGTGGCGCGGGCGGGTCCGCTCGTGGTGGGCTTCCATTTCATCGCCGCCCTCGACGATTCGGGCAGCTGGTACATGGACCAGCGTGGCGACGCGAGATGGCGCGCGCTCAGGTACGATTTCCGGCAGGGCACGAAGCCCGGCACCCTCGTCATGACGGCGTACTACGTGCCGGAGGTGGTGGCGGGTCTGCGGCAGGCGGGGACGCTTCCGTTCCCCGGCACCGTGCGGCGCTTCACGGGCGGCTGGTACGAGGCGGCCGCCATATACCGCGACTGGGCCAGCACGCAGGACTGGTTCAAGAAGGCCAAGGCGCGCAACTTCGGCAAACTGCGCGACATCGCGCTGTGGATGTGGAACCGGGGCAGGTCCGGCGAGGTCGCGCCGCAGGTTGAGAAGTTCATGGCCGACACCGGCCTTCCGGCGGCGCTCGACTGGTACTGGTGGCACGAGATCCCGTACGACACCTCCTATCCGTTCTTCTGGCCGCCGCGCGAGCCCGAGGCCGACTTCCGCGCGACCGTGAAGCGCCTGCGCGACAAGGGCGCATACGTGCAGACCTACACCAACGGCATGCTCTGGGACCGGCTCGACCGCCGCTGGTCGGCCGAGGGCGAGAACGAGAACCTTGTCCGCCGCGACGGCAGCCCCGTAAAGCAGGTGTTCAACCCCTACACCGGCGCCGATACGGGATGGATGTGCGGCAATGCGCCCACGTTCCATTCGCACCTGCGCAAGGTCGAGAAGACCCTCGCCGGGTGCGGGCTGAACGGCGTGTACATGGACATGATCGCGAACTGCGGATACGGCACCTGCTGGAGCGACCGCCACGGGCACGCGCCCGGCGGCGGCAAGGCCGTGGCCGAGGGCTACGCGAAGTTCGTCGCGCAGGTGCGTGCCGACAATCCCGGCCTGCAGCTTTCCTCGGAGGAGGAAGGCGAGGCGTTCCTCGAACTTTTCGACTCCCTCATCGTGCTGTACGGCGGATTCGAGCGCCTTGGCGTGGGCGTCGGGCCGGAGTTCGACATGCCGCCCATCTTCCAGGCCATATTCCATGGCACCGTAGCGATGTTCGGCAGCTATGCGGTGATCGACGGCATCACGCCCTGGGACGAGAAGTGGGGCGTGCGCCCGGCCATCGACGAGGCGAAGTGGGCCGGCCGCTTCCCCGACCAGTTCGCCTGCGAGCTGGCGCGCGGTGTCGCGTGGGGCGTGCAGCCATGCGTGCACAAGGTCACGATGGAGCAGATGACCGCGCCGAAATGGGCCGAGGACTGGCGCTTCACCGTGGACACGGCGCGCTTCTACCATGCCAACAGGGAATTCCTCTTCGACGGCGAGATGGCCGCCCCAGGCCGCATGAAATGCGCCACACAGGCGGTTGACTTCTTCCGCCGCGGCTGCTATACGAAGGAAAAGGATTTCAAGACATGCCGCCAGCCGGCGCTGCCGACCGTGTTCCACACGGTCTGGCGCTCGCCCGCCGGCCGCGTCGCCGCCGTGCTGGTGAACTGGACGCGCCATCCGCAGAAGTACTCCCTCTCGGCGCCGGACATCTCCGGCAACGGCGAGATCCCGCCACTCTCCTGGCGGCTGCTGACGCGATGAAAGATGGTTTTTGTACGCCATGTCCAGCAGTCGATGTGGTATAATGTGCGCTGTAGGAACAAGGAGGAAGAAAGATGAAAAAAGTGATGGTTGCCAGGGGAAAGGGGATGAAACATCTCCTCCTTGCAGTCGCCGTATCCTTTGCCATGCCATACATGTCGTTGGCGGCATACGAGGACTATGTGTACATGGAGGCCAGCGACGGGTACTACTCTGATTTCTCGTTCAACTCGGCCGGGAAATGGAGCGACCACGAGCCGCCGTCCCCCACCAAGAAGTACTATGTGCCTGTCGGCATAGATCTTCGTACGCCGAACACCAATGTGACGGACTACGTGTTCGCCGGATCGGAGCTGGTGCTGGCTGGCGCGATCAATCCCCTCAGCAGGATGAATTCGATAGCGACGATCACGAATCTCGTGATGCTGGGCGGATCGCGGATCTACTATTCCGGGCAGAAGACGGCCATCCAGGGTACGGCGCATGTGCAGGATACGTCGCTGTCGAATCCGGCGAACGTCGCTTCCGGCATGGACCTCGGCGAGACCTTCAACTTCTGGGTGCAGGAGCTGGGTTTTGATTTCGTGGGTGCCGCAGACCAGGTGCTGAAGGTAAGGCAGTTTGGGGGCGTGGAGAACAAGGCCAATACGCTCGCGGTGTTCGCGTTCACGCACTCGCTTTCTAACTTCCTCGGCACGCTCGTCATCGCCAAGAAGTCGTGGCTCTCCATCACAGGCCCCTGCGGCGGCCCCGTGAACGTGGAATCCAGCGGGCGGCTCTGCTCGGCCTACTTCCATGGAAGCAGTGCCAACGACTTCCTTCCGGAACACTACTGGGCATTTAATCATCCAGAGATTCCGACCTTGACGTTAGCCGCGGGCGGCGAACTGGAGCTATACACCAACACAACCGTCACCGCCGGTGACTGCACCATGGGCAATGGCGCGAAGATTCTCTTGCATGTCGACAGGAACTCCGGCACCACCGGGCTTTTCACGGTGACCAACAGCCTCACGGTCTCGGGGAAGATCGCGGTCAACATCAAATGTACCCTCTCCGAACTTCCTCTGTCCGCGCCTACGACGAACGTGTTCATGCGCCTGGCGCCGTCCGCAGCGAACGCGTTGACGGAGGACGACATCGAGGTGTCCGGCAGCGTTTTCGTTGCCGCGCTGCCGCACTGGATCGTCGGTTCGAGGCTGCTGGGCGACGGCTCCCGCGAATTCTTCGTGACGCGTCGCGAGATTGTCAAGATGCTGCGGACGGAAAACATCGAGACGAAAGGCTATTCCCAGTTCAACTGCGCGACTAACGCGAGCGGGCTACCATACTGGTCGGACGGCGCGGCGCCTTCGCCAGAAAAGGACTACTACAGCGACATCAGCGGGTCCCTCAGCTCTCCTGACGGCGAGACTGTACCGACGTTCGCCGGGGCATCCCTCACGGTGCGTAGCAGTACAAGCATCATGACCGGCAACAAAGCGCCCATGCGGGGGATTAGGGTAGACGATTTCCATCCGTATGGCGCAGGCTTGCTGAAGGTATGGCAGGGTGCGACCTATCCCGATTCCTACGAGCTTGTGACGTACCTGCTGCAGGGTAAGAAGCTGACGCTGTATGGCGAAGCGGGATCATGGATCCTGAGGCCGTTCGGCAACAAGCTTCTGCGCATCGAGAACGAATTCTTCGGCAACGGCAGCCTGACGGTCACGACGGAGGAAGCCGCGTCGGCCGAGGCAAACGTGCGTGGAACCGTGGAGCTTACGGGTCTCAACACGAACTGGACCGGCAGCATCTCGGTGACGATGACGAGCCATTACAGGGCGGACCGTTCCGGCAGCAAGGACGTGCCGAGCGAAATCGCCCATGCGGCGCTTATTGTGCGCGACGGGCGTAACCTGGGCGGGCCGCTCAAGGAGTTCAAGTACAATTCGCTCTCGATGAACCAGATGAGCCGGTTGAGGGCGGTCGCGGACGTCTCGCTGGACCAGGCCAACCGGGGTGTGCTGATCAGCGGCATGGCGCGGTTCGACGTCGATGCCGGCAAGACGCTCTCCATCAGGAACCCGCTCACGCTGAAAGGCCGCATGCGCAAGCAGGGCGCTGGCACCCTGGCGCTCGGCGGGTCGCTGCGCTTCATCAACGGGGCCGAGGATACGGCGCCTCTCGCCGGCACCAACGTGATGGAGCTTGCGGAGGGCGCGCTGAAGCCGCTTGCCACGAACGCCTTCGACGGCGCGGCCATCGAAATCACCAACGCCACCGCGAAGATACTGTTCGACATCGCGCCAGAGGCGGATGGCCTTCGTGAATACGGCCTCCTGAACACGAAGTGGGCGACGCCGCTGACGCTTTCCGGCGAGGCCACGCACATCAACGTGGAGTTCGACAAGACCGGCCATGAGCTGGCGCCGCCCGAGATGCGGTGGAGCGTGGGGCTTTTCACGGTGTCCACCGAGGCGCTGGCCGAGGACATCGCCGGCAAGGTGAATGCGACTTCGCCGTATACCAGCAGCCGCGTGAAGTGCAGCTACGCCCAGAACGCGCTCGGCTCCTGGACGGTGACCGCAACCTTCACGCCGCGCGGGCTCGGCGTATACCTGCGCTAGCGAATCCATCTTGAAACACTAGAAAAGGAATACAGTCAAACCATGAACGCAATATTCTCAGTAATCCTGGCCGGTGCGCTGGCAGTGCCCCAGCCTGGCGACGTAGTGGTGCATGGACGCGTCCGCGAACTGCAGGACCGCCTCTTCGAGAACCGCATATTCTCCGACTATGCGCGCGACTGCATCTGGAAGGAGGCGCGCGACGCCTTCGCCCATCCAGACGACGACATCTTCCAGGCGCCCATCGGGATGTGGAAGGGCGAGTACTGGGGCAAGCTCATGATCTCCGCGTGCCGCGTCGCGGCGCACACGCACAACGAGGCGCTCAAGAAGTTCCTGCACGAGGAGGGTCTGCGGCTCGTCAAGTTCCAGCATCCCGACGGCTACCTCGGCACCTACGTGAACCCCGAGTTCGTCAAGCCCACCGGCGAGAACCCCGTGCGCGGCGGCAGCAAGACGTGGAACTGGAACCTCTGGTGCCGCAAGTACACGCTGTGGGGGCTGCTGGCGTGCTACCGGCTCACGGGCGACAGGGTGCTCCTCGACGCGGCGGACCGCGCGATGACGCACCAGATCGCGATGCTGAAGAGGCTGGGCTTCAAGCTGTGCGAAACGGGCACCGTGACTATGCGCGGACTTCCCCCATGCTCCATCCTGAAGCCGCTGCTGTGGCTCTACAAGGAGACCGGCAAGGCCGAATACCTCGACTACGCCCGCGAGATCAACGGCTACTGGGCTGACCCGACGACGCGCTTCCCGCAGTTCGAGGCGCTGCTCGCCACGGGCCGTCCGCTGCAGGACTGGTATCCCACCGAGATCGGGCAGTGGGGCAAGGCGTACGAAATGATGAGCTGCCTCGCGGGCATGGTGGAGTTCTACCGCGTCACAGGCGACATGCGCACGCTCAACGTGGTGAAGGACATGTGGAAGAGGATCTATGGCGACGAGGCCAACCTCTGCGGGAGCGTGGCCTACAACGACCAGTTCACCGGGGCCGCCCGCCACCTCAACGGCGTATCCGAGCCGTGCGACGCGATCCACTGGATGCGCCTCTGCCACGAGCTGTGGCTGCTGACTGCCGATAGCCGCTACATCGATGCGTTCGAACGCACGTTCTACAACGCCTTCATGGCGTCCGTGCGGCCCGACGGCAAATGGGGCGCGCGCGAGCTGCGCAGCCACGGCCGCCACCACCGCGCGCCGCCGCAGAGCGGCATGAAGCTGCAGCACTGCTGCGTGAACAACCTGCCGCGCGGCTTCATAGACGGCGTGGAGACGGTCATCGCGCGTGACGGCGACACGCTCCTCGTGGCGCTCTACCACGACTACGAGGCCAGTCTCGCAGGCGACAAGGTCGCGGTGTCCGGCGGGTTCCCGGTCAACGGGAAGGTCACGGTGCGCGTGGATCGCGCCAAGGCCGGGCGGCTGCGCTTCCGCGTGCCGTCCTGGTGCGAAAGGCTCTCCGCCGTGCGCGAGGGCGGCGGCGGTCCTGTGGCGGCGGCGCCTGGCTGGCTGGAGGCGGAAGCTCCCGCCGGCGAGAGCGTGTGGCATCTCGATTTCGCCTTGAGGCCGCGGATCGTGCTATCGCACCGTCAGAGCGTGGCCAGCTACGGGGGCAAGGACGCCTCCGGCTCCCGCGACTACCGCATAAGGCGCTGGAGCGGCGGTGAGGAGCCCGATCTTGCCCCGCTCATCCGCAAGACGCCCGCCGCCACGGTGGAATGGGGCCCCCTGATGCTCGCGAAGAGCGTGAAGGTGGGCGATGGCAAGGAGGAAATCCTCGATCCGTTCACGGTCAACGAGGGCGGATGGACCGTCGCCGCCGAGCCGATTCAGGCGAAGGACGTATGGGGCGCCTGGCGGCTCGACTTCCGCAAGGGCGGTGAGACGCGCTCGACCAAGGCGTGCGACTACGCCTCGGCGGCGGAATGGACTATGGACAAGATCGAATTCAGCATATTCTTCTGAGGACTCACAGTGACTACACGCAGACGTTTCCTATCGAGGTCGCTCGCGGCGGGCGCCTTCACGATTTCCGGCGGATGCCGCCTTTTCAGAAACCCCGAGGTCGGCCAGACGTATCCCGGCTGGCGCGAAGGGGAGATGGACCTGCATTTCGTGTATACCGGCTGCGGCGAGAACACGTTCTTCCACCTGCCGGACGGCACGACGGTCCTCTGCGACACGGGCGACTTCTATCGTCCGCAGAACACGTTCCGCATACCGCGCCTGCCATCCCCGGACCTCCTGGGCGGCGAATGGATGGCGCGGTACCTGCGGTACATCTGCGGGGCGCTCAGTCCGCTGAAGGAGAAGCATATCGACTACGCCGTATTCACGCACTGGCACTCCGACCACATCGGCCACTCCACCTTCGACGGCTCCGACGCCCCGGACAGGGCGTGGCGCTTCCGCACCCTGCCCGACGGGCGCAGGATCAACGGGTTCCTCTGCGTGGCGGAGCAGTTCAAGGTGCGCCGCCACCTTGACCACCAGTATCCCGCGCGCAACACGTACGAGACGGCCGACTCGTCGCTCGGGCTGCTTGCGCCGTGGGTGGACGAGCGCATGAAGGCGAAGGAGCTGGACGTGGAGCCGTTCAAGCCCGGCGCGCTTGACCAGATCGCGCTCGT
>JAFXTB010000043.1 GCA_017525225.1 Kiritimatiellia bacterium | reverse complement strand
GAATACCGAAAAATTGAAAATGGACGAATGTCAGCGAGATGTCCGAAGGACTCTTTCGTGCTGCTTTCGGTGTCCCGCGAATGCGGGCTTCTGTGTGTTCCGTGGTTAAGATCGCAACAGGGATTTCCGCTAAATTCTTTGAAGAACCGTTGTTTCATTCTAGGGTAAAATATGGTATAATCTCTTTCCGTTTTCAAGGAAAGCAGATTTTTGGAGATGAAACCGATTCTCATGCTGGGGACGGCGGCGTATTCGCCGTTCCGTCTGGATGCCATCCGTACGGCTTTGGGATCGTCGCTCGGCATGCTGGCGCACGCCGGGATCGACGCCCGCTGGGTCTATGCCATTCAGGCAGAGGAAGGCCTCGTGCCCGACGCCGAGACCCTTGAGCGAGCCGCCCTGCTGCTCAACGCATCGGGCGGGGAGGCCGTTTCGGCGGAGGATGGCTTCTATGTGACGCCGCGCAAGGGTACCATATCCCCCTGGAGCTCCAAGGCCACCGACATCTTCCGCAACTGCGGCCTCAAGGGCATAGCCCGCGTGGAGAGGGGCATCCGTTTCGTAATCTGTCTCGACGGCCGCCCTGTGCCGTTTGATACGCTCAAGCCCGCGCTCGGCGCACTCTACGACCGCATGACGGAGGGCGTATACCTGTCGCTCGACGATCTTTTCGACGTGACGTCCCCGCGACCGGGCCGTTCGTTCGACGTGCTGGCGAAGGGAGTGGCGGCCATCCGCGAGGCGAACGAGACCCTGGGTCTTGCGATCTCCGAGCCCGAGATGCAGTATCTGGCCGATTCCTTCAAGGCGGCGGGTCGCAACCCCACCGACACGGAGCTCGTCATGTTCGGGCAGGTCAACTCCGAGCATTGCCGTCACAAGATATTCGGTGCGGAGTTCATTATCGATGGCAAGAAGATGCCCAATTCGCTCTTCGGGATGATCAAGAACACCCACAAGAAGAACGGGAAGGGGACGCTGGTCGCCTACAAGGACAACTCGTCGGTCGTGGAGGGCTTCAAGACGGAGATGTTCCAGCCGGATGCCGCGCACGCCTACGGCTTCCGCAAGGTGCAGCTCGACCAGCTGATGAAGGTGGAGACCCACAACCATCCCACGGCCATCTCGCCCTATCCCGGCGCGGCCACGGGCGTGGGCGGCGAAATCCGCGACGAGGCGGCGACGGGCAGCGGCTCGCGCACGCACGCCGGCATTTGCGGCTTCATGGTGGGCGATCTGCGCATTCCCGGCTACCCGCAGCCGTGGGAGCGCGTCTATGCCGAGTTCCCGCGGCGGCTCGCGACGCCGCTCGCGATCATGACGGAAGGCCCGATCGGCGGGGCGGCGTTCGGCAACGAGTTTGGCCGGCCGCAATTGACGGGCTTTTTCCGCACCTACGAGGGCGAGGTGGCCGGCCAGCTGCGCGGCTACTACAAGCCGATCATGCTCGCGGGCGGCCACGGCGTCATCATTCGCGACCAGGTGGAGAAGAAGCCGGTTACGACGGGCGCGTACATCGTCCAGATCGGCGGCCCTGCGATGCGCATCGGCCTGGGCGGCGGCGCGGCGTCCTCGATGATGACGGGCACCAATTCCGAGGCGCTCGACTTCGACAGCGTCCAGCGCGGCAACGCCGAGATGCAGCGCCGCTGCCAGGGCGTCATCAACGCCTGCGCCGCGATGGGGCGCAAGAACCCGATTCTCTCCATCCACGACATCGGCGCGGGCGGGCTTTCCAACGGCTGCCCGGAGCTGGTGGAGGCGACGGGCGGCACGTTCGAGCTGCGCAAGGTGCACAACGAAGAGCTGTCGATGTCCCCGATGGAAATCTGGTGCTGCGAGGCGCAGGAGCGCTACGTGCTGGCGCTCCGCCGCGAGGCGCGCGGCTTCTTCGAGGAGCTGTGCGCGCGCGAGCGCTGCCCCGTGGCGTTCATCGGCGAGGCGACGGGCGACGGGCGCCTCGTGCTGCATGACGCGCATTTCGGGGACGATCCGATCGACATGGACGTGAAGGTGCTTCTGGGCAAGCCGCCGCGCATGGTGCGCGACGTGAAGCGCACCGTGACGCCGCACGCGCGGCTGAACCTTGCCAACGTGCGCACGGACGAGGCGTTCTTCCGTCTCCTGCACCTGCCGACGGTGGCGGACAAGACCTTCCTCGTCACCATCACCGACCGCAGCGTGACGGGTCTTGTCGCGCGCGACCAGATGGTGGGCCCGTACCAGCTGCCGGCGGCGGATTGCGCCGTGACGACGATGGGCTACAAGACCCTGAACGGACAGGCCATGGCGACGGGCGAACGCAGCCCCGTGGCGCTCATCGACGGTCCGGCGTCCGCAAGGCTCGCCATCACGGAGGCGCTCACGAACCTCGCGGCGGCGAACTGCGGCGACATCAAGAACGTGCGCCTTTCCGCCAACTGGATGGCGCCGTGCGGCGAACCGGGAGAGGACGCGATTCTCTACGACACGGTCAAGGAGGCGGGCCTCAACTTCTGTCCGGCGCTCGGCATCTCCATTCCCGTGGGCAAGGACAGCTGCTCGATGCGCACGACATGGCAGGATTCGAAGGGGGCGAACCACAAGCAGGTGGCGCCGCTCTCGCTCGTCATCTCGTCGTTCTCGCCCGTGGCGGACGCGTCGCTCACGCTGACGCCCGACCTGAAGAAGGCGTCCTCGGCGCTGGTCTATGTGGATCTGGGCCACGGCGCGTATCGCCTCGGGTGCAGCTGCCTCGCCCAGGTCTACAGCCAGCTGGGTGACGACCACGCCGATGCGGACGCGAAAAGCGTCAAGGCGTTCTTCAACGCAATGCAGAAGATCGTGTCGCAGAAGCTCGCGCTCGCCTACCACGACCGCAGCGACGGCGGCCTCGCCGTTACGCTTGCCGAGATGGCCATCACCGGCGGATGCGGCATCGACGTGACGCTGCCGGATGCGGACGCGAAGGGCGCTCCGCTCGATCCGCTGGCCGTGCTGTTCGCCGAGGAACCCGGCGCGGTGCTGCAGGTGGCGGACGAAAACCTGAAGGCGGTGTTGGCGATTCTCGCCCGCGCCGGACTCAAGGCCGATACGCATGTGATCGGCAAGCCTGTGGCCGGTCGTTCGTATGCGGTTTGCGTCGGTAGCAGGCGTGTGCTGGCCACCGATATCACGGCCATTCGTCGCGCCTGGAGCGAGACGACGTATCGGATGCAGGCGTTGCGCGACAATCCGGTGACGGCCAAGGAGGAATACGACAACGGCCTCGACGAGACCGATCCGGGGTTGACGTTCAAGCTGACCTACGACCCTGACGACAGGGTAGGGCGCGCTCGCCGAGCGCGCCGTTCCCAGAAGCCACGTGTGGCCATCCTCCGCGAACAGGGCGTGAACGG
>JAFXTB010000042.1 GCA_017525225.1 Kiritimatiellia bacterium | reverse complement strand
CAGCTGCGCGAACTCGACGCCCTCGCCAGTCTTCGGGTCCACGAAGTCTATGGATCCGGTCTCCCTGCCCGTAACCTCGGCCGGGGATCGTCCGCCTGCCCGGCCGCGCACCTCGAAGGCTGCGGCCTGCACGGGGTCGAGGCGCAGCGTGGTGCCGGAAGCGTACCTGCGGCCAGGGCAGCCAGCGCGATTGTGGCGAGAGTCATGGTTCACCCCCGCTCCGCGTTGCGGCGCTCGAGATCGGCGCGGTATGCCGCGAGATCCACCTTCGCCTGCGCGACGCCGCTTCTGACGGCCGCCTCGGCCACCGCATACGAAACCTCCACGAACAGACGGCGATCGAACGGCTTGGGGATTATGTAGCCCGTGCCGAACTCGAGCGTCTCGTTCGGGTAGATGGCCTTGACGTCGTCTGGCACGTCCTGGCGCGCAAGCGCGGCGAGGGCCTGCGCGGCGGCGACCTTCATCTCCTTGTTGATGGTGCGAGCCCTCACATCCAGCGCGCCACGGAAGAGATAGGGGAAGCCGAGCACGTTGTTGATCTGGTTGGGATAGTCGCTGCGGCCCGTAACCATCACGTAACGGCGGCCCTTGAGCGCCTCGGCCACGACGGCCGGATCTATCTCGGGGTCGGGGTTGGCCATCGCGAAGATGGCAGGAAACTCACCCATGGTCTTCACGTCTTCGCCGGAAAGCACGTTCGCCGCCGACACGCCAATGAACACATCCGCGCCCACCAGCGCCTCCTTGAGCGTCTTCTTGTCGGTATCCACGGCATGTTTACGCTTGTAGGGATTGAGATCCGTGCGTGCCGTTGAGATAACGCCCTTGGAATCACACATGGTTACATCCTTGACGCCTGCGGCCTTGCACATCTCGCAGATGCGGATGCCGGCGGCCCCGGCGCCGTTCATGACCACCTTGAGTTCGCCGAGGCGCCTGCCCGCGAGCTGCGCATAGTTCATCACCCCGGAAAGGGATATGACCGCCGTGCCCCACTGGTCGTCATGGAAGACCGGGATGTCAAGCTCGGCGTCAAGACGGTCCTCTATCTCGAAACAGGCGGGCGCGGCGATGTCCTCGAGATTGACGCCTCCATACTGCGGCGCGATCGCCTTTACCGCGGCGATGACGCGCTCGGGGTCGGTCCTGCCCGAATCCATACCGTCTTTTCGACAGTGCGCCACTGGGACGGGCCAGGCGTCCACATCCGCAAAAGCCTTGAAGAGGACAGCCTTCCCCTCCATCACCGGTATCGACGCAAGCGCCCCTAGGTCGCCCAGACCCAGGATGGCAGTGCCGTCCGACACCACCGCGACGAGGTTCGGCTTTGCCGTGCAGGCGTACGCCGCCGCAGGATCGGCGGCGACGGCCTTCACGGCATGCGCCACGCCCGGCGTGTACGCGAGGCAGAGGTCCTCCTTCGTCCTGAGCGGCTTCGGCAGCTTCACGGCAACCTTGCCGCCGAGGTGGTATTTCATCACGGCATCTCTATCAAACATGTCAGCTTCTCCTTTTCAACTACCTTCTCAACCTTCCTCACACCTTCGTCTCAACGAACGAGAACTGCGTCACCGGCACGTTGCACGAGGCGAAGACCTGCCGCGCGATGGCCATGCGTTCGGGTGTGAGCACGGCCGCGATCACGACGGCGTCGGCGCGCAGCTTCCTGATGATGCCCGGGGCCTGCTCAAGAGTACCGTAGATCCTGATGCCGCCGACATACTGGTCCCGTAGCAGGATATCGTCGTCTATGAGTCCCACGATCACCCTGTCGCCTGCGGCGGACGAGCGCACAAGCTCGCGGCGGAAGGAGTGGTATCTCAGGCCTGCGCCGTAGACCACGATGCGCCTGGCCTCGGACGATTCGCCGAGACGGCCCGCGTCGAGCGCGTAGAACAGGTCACGCACCGCCGCGCGGACCATGCGGATAGAGATGAACCCCAGGCAGACGAACGCGGCATACACGGTCGTGAACGCCAGCATGTGGCTGTGCGGTACGTTGCCGAGCGTCACGGCCACGCCGGTCATCGCCGATCCCACCGCCACGGCCGCCACAAGGCGCACGTAGTTGGAGAGGAGGGCCCGGCTCCAGACCGTCACGTATGCGCGAAAGACGATCATCGCCAGCATTATCGGCACGGCGCGCAGCACGAGCCAACGGGCGACAGTCTGGCCGTTCACCGGCAGGTTGAGGATGAACGCCGCGAGAAGCCAGGAAGACACAAGCACGAAGATGTCCGACAATATCATCAGCGGTACGGCGACAAGATGGCGCCTGCGGCGCGAGGTCACGGTGGACTCGTGCACGGCGGCGTTCAGCAGCCGTCCCGCGTCCCACAGCTCTATGCGCCGCATGTCGCGGAAGACGATATACGCCACCGCCATGAAGCCTATGATGAACAGGGCCACGGCGCGGCCCTTGAGCATCAGCCCTCCAAGACCGATCAGCACCAGAAGCCCCGCGAAGCCGTAGAGGATGAACGCCGCCTTGCGCTGCGACGCCACGCGCCGCAGGATGCGATGGTGCAGATGGTCGGTATCGGCCGTCATCACGCGTCCGTTGCCGGTATCTCCGCCTGGAACCTCTCTGTGCAGCACAGCACGTACGCTGCGCCGCATTATGGCGAGGGTCGTATCGAAGATCGGCACGCCCATCGCGAGCATCGGGATTCCCATGCCGACAAGGAAGGAGTCGGACGTGTTCGTGAACAGCGGCAGCGCAGCGACCGTGTATCCGAGGAACATCGAGCCGCAGTCGCCCAGAAACACCGAAGCCGGATGGAAATTGTAGCGAAGGAACCCGAGCAGGGAGCCCATGAGCGCGAAATGGAGGAGGGTCATCTCCCCGCGCCTTATGCAGAAAAGCGCCCCGGCCATCCCCACCACCGCTATGAACGACAGCCCGGTCGCGAGACCGTCAAGGCCGTCTATCAGATTGAAGGCGTTTATGGCACCGACGAGCCAGAAAATGGTGAACGCGGCATCCAGCGCGAACGGGATTCCAGGAAATATGCCTGAAAAACCCAGCTTGCACCAGAACACCGCCAGCGCGGCGGACACGATCTGCCCGGCGAGCTTCACCAGCGGCGGCAGACCGAACCTATCGTCCGCATAGCCCAGAAGGACGAGCAACGTGGGCGGCACGGCGAGCCGTAGCGCCATCCTCCCATCCACCCCCGGCACGAGCGGACGATCGAAGAGCCACGGATACACCAGGCACACCGCCACCAGCGACAGGAAGATTCCCAGCCCCCCTCCGCGCGGGATGGGCGTGGCGTTGATGCGCCTGGAGGAAGGCTGGTCCACCATCCCGAACCGGCGGTTCATCTCGCGTATGAGCGGCACCAGCACCAGGCTTAGCGCGAACGCAATTACGAACACGCTCCACCAGGGCATGGCCGTGGAGATGAATTCGTACAGCGCCTTGAAAGCCGTTTTCATTGCAAACCCTCCGAGAGCCGGCTGAGAAACGCCTCCAGCATGCGCCTGTCCGCCGACGACATGGCGGTGAATCCGCCCGGCGCGCTTGCATGGACCGTCACCATCACCCATCTGTCAATGCGGTTGTGGACGGATCTATCCCACACATCCACGAATATGCGCCGCAGATGCGAGGACGTGCGAAACCCTTCCTGGTTGAAGAAGGTGTATGCCATGGTACTAGGCGGTCCGCCTGGAGGCGTCATCTGCACGGCGTGGTAGGGTCTGCCCGCCGCCACCAGGTCGATGGATCCGCCAAGCAGATAGCCCTGGGCTGGCAGACACAGCTCGGGACGGTGTATGGAGTTCTTCGTCTCGCCGCCTATGACCGCAGACACAAGGAACTGCGAACCGGCGGAGGAGCGGTAGATGCGCCGGCGGAACTGCGTATCCGGCGGCAGGATGATACGTTCGCCAAGCGATACACCTTCAAGCGCGCCGCCACACGCAGGGCATGCGTTCGTGGCCGGAGGAACAAGCGTGGACCGCGCATAGAACGCGCCGCACTGCTCGTTCTGGCAATACAGCGCCTCGTCGGAGGTGTACCCTGCCAGAGTCTCCGGCAAAGCCACCTCTGGGGCGGACATTACCATCCCCGCGGGCGTCTGAGCCTGAAAGATGAAAACACCGACAAAAAACGCAAGCGCCCCCCACTCCCAAAGCTTCCCTTCTCCACCACAACCTTCTCCACCTTCACAACCTTCACCACCTTCTCCACCCTCACAACCCTCACCACCTTCACAAACTTCACCATCCCTAACGCCCTTGAAGATCCTTGTAATCAGCTCGCCAACGGCGACCATCGCCACGATCGCCACTATGAACACCACATAGCCGGAATAGTCATGGTAGAAGCCGAGCGCGAAATCGGGATTCGCATACGCAGCTACAAGGCAGATCGTGAGCACGCGCACCACGTTTCCAAGGACGGCCAGCGGAGCCGCGCACGCGAAGAGTATGCCTCGTCTGAGCCACGTGGGCTGGCTGAACCACGCGTATGCCGCCGTGAGAGCAGTCAGCGCGAAGAACGAGCGAAGCCCCGAGCAAGGCTCCGCTACGTCGATCTGGAACTGGTGCGCGCCCTGCGCAATGATCGCCGTGCCACGCTGGACGACATCGATGCCGAAACCCTTCAGGACGCCTAGCGCCGTGGAGCTGGCGAGAAGCCGCAGATGGACCGTGAAGAAGTCTAGAAACGATGACACCGGCACGGTGAAGAGCAGGTAGGCCGCGGGGAACACGCACTTCTTCGCCACCCGGGCGCCGAAGAACGTCCATGGAACCGTCACGCACAGTCCTATGAACCCCAGCTGCTCGAAGCGCAGCTGCAGTCCACGCGTGCCAAGGAGGGCGACCGCCAGGAACGGTATGGACGCTACCAGACCCCACACGGAAGGCGCCGCGGCGGACTTCGCGATCGCCTTGCGTTCCGTCCAGAGGATGTATAGCGAGAAAAGCGGCACGTACCAGCCGAAGGACATATCCTCCTGCACATAGCTGAACACCTGCGCCGCCCGGGCGAACATGCCCGAGAAACCCCAGAGCATGAACCCGATCGTCAGCACGAAAGGCGTCAGCCGCCTGTATCTAGAGATGGACCCCATGCACCGAGATTATATCAAAAAACGGCGCGGCAGAAAACACCCGAGGGGCACTGGACGCCGCGCCCTTCCAGAAGCATCTCGCCCGACTCCACCCTCGACCGCGGGAACGCCTGGCCGATGACGTTCTCCGCCACCCTGCACGAAAGGCCCGGCGTGTGCGACGAGAACAGCACGAAGAGCGGATCGTCAGAAAGGACATCCCGCACCAGACCAAGCGTTGTCTGCAGGTCCCTTTCGATCTTGTACGTCTCGCCGTTCGCGCCTCTCCCAAAGGTGGGAGGGTCGAGGATGACCGCGTCGTAGCGATGTCCGCGCCGTATCTCGCGTCCAAGGAACTTGTGGGCGTCGTCGGCGATCCAGCGTATCGGATGGTCTGCAAGGCCGTTAAGCGCCGCATTGTCGCGCGCCCACTGCACCATTCCCTTGGCGGCATCGAGGTGGCAGACCTCGGCGCCTCCCTGGGCCGCGGCGATCGTACTGCCGCCGGAATACGCAAAAAGGTTCAATACCTTCACCGTCTTCCCGTCCTTCACCGCCTTCTCGACCATCTCGCGAATCCAGGTCCATTGCGCGCGCTGCTCGGGGAAGATGCCGAGATGTCCGAAGTCCGTTCCACTCAACCTGAACCGTATTCCGGCGGTGGTGATGGTCCAGTCCTTGGGAAGCGACTTGCGGCCATGCCAGCGGTTGCCGTCCTCCCGATCGAAGCTGGCGGTGGCGTCTGCCCAGGCGGCGGGCGACGCGGGGCGCCACAGCGCCTGCGAACAGGGGCGGGCGAGCGTCACGCCCCCGAAACGTTCCAGCTTGCGTCCCTCGCCTGAATCCAGCAGTTCGTAGTCTTCTACCTTTTCCATGTCGTGGATATTATAGCAGAATCGGGCGCTGAAGACCACCTGGCAATGTCCAACCGCCATCAATCATCAACCAACAGCCAACAGCGAGGAGCGCTCCGTCATTGGTTGCTGGTTGCTGGTGGTTGGCGGTTTTTGACTAGACGATCTTCCTGCCGGCTTTGCCGAATGAGTTGGCGGGGCATACGGAGAAACGCACGTTCCCCTTGGGAAGCTCCGCCTTCGCGAAAATGCACTTCGCCATTTCAGGCTCGGCACATTCTGCCCGCCAGAACATCTGGGAATATACGCGCTTCACAACCTTCTCGCCGTTCTCACCCTCGGCCGTCACTTCGTAATCGAACGCGCGCGGTCCCAGCGCCGAGGCGAGAACCGTCGGGAAGGACACCGTCACCTGTTCAACGATCTCCCCTTTGCGATTCCGTCCCTTGCCGGTCGAAACATTCACCTTCGCACCAGCCGGAAACTGCGGTACGGGCGAACCTGCGGCCATCGCATCGGGGGCGAACGGCCTTTCCTCACCCAAAGGCAGGGGGATGATCCAGTCAGGACCGAAGCGTCCCTTTGCCGGCGATTCGAAGTCGATTCGTGACACGACAATCCTGTCGCCATAGACATCGGCAATCATCCCCTGGCGTACTCTCCAGAATGGATATATGTCCATCTGCGGAACATATCCGGAATCCGTCTGCGCCTTTGACATGCGGCCGTTCTCGCGTCCTGCGAAATCGTACACATAGCTGAGAGAGGGAAGCTCAAGAAGCGTGAACGGACCCTGCCAAAGCACGCGGTCGGAGCTGAAGCAGGTATGCGCATGGCCGCAGATCGCGAAGCAGTTCCGAAAGCGCGAGAGGATGCCGGTCGATTCGCCGTTATCATAAATGAAATTGCCGGGGAGAATGGCCGTATTCGCACAGACCCTGTGCTGTACATGAAAGAAGGGGCGCGACGTATCCGGCCGGAAACCATCGTAGAACCGCTTCAGCGCCGGCGCCCGCGAACCCCACTTGTTGTCGGGTTCGCCCTGTGCATGGTGTACAAGGACGAAATCATACCCTTTGACCGTCTTCCTCACAACCGGTGCCCAGTCCTCGTGGAACAAGTCCTTCCATATCTGGCCGCGATCACCGAAGGGTATCACAGACTTTCGGATTTCATCCTTGCTGGCAGGATAGCCTGCCACGTTCCTTATCCTTTCATGAATGTAGCCGCCCGTATCATGGTCACCATATATGAAAAGCTTCTCGACATGCACGCCATCGCTCCGCCGATCGCCTGGAAACACTCCGTACCATGTATCCGCAAAGACCTTCAGTTCCGGCACAAGGCCGAAATCCGTGAGGTCTCCGGCCACAAGCACCGCATCGACCTTCTCGGCATCGAAACGGTACAACGCCTCTTCGAGCTTCCGTCTGCCGGCGATATCCGGCGGAAGCAGCAGATGCGTATCAGCTATCAGCCCTATGCGCAGCTCGGGATCCGCCGGAGCGCCGAGGACCGGAGCACCGGCGCCCATGGCGCCGGCAAACGCCATGCCGGACTTCAAGAAACCGCGCCTTCTCATGCCATCCTCCCGCCGCAGGGTCACCCTTCCACGCCGATGAAACGGAGACGTTCCACTATGTACCAGCCCCAGAAATAGTCGCGCGTGGCGCGGAACCGGTCGCCGCCCTCGCCATCCTTCTCCATGTCGGGCGTCGTGTTCTCGAAAACTATGTCGTTCTCGCCCTTGTGCAGTATTCCTGCCGGGATCTCGAACGACTCTTCGGACCACTTCCGGTGCTTCCACGGGACGGCTCCCTTGTACACAACCTTGCCATTAACGGCGAGAGACATCTTCGCCGCAACCTTCTTGTCGTTGTCCATGCCCATGACGGAAAGCCGGGTTGCGCCCTTCGGGGTTTCGCCAAGGCGGAGACGGGTGAAGGCGACGCCAAGTCCGCTGGTCGGCCTTCTCAGCACGATGATCTCCGATTTTTCGGAGCGTCCTGCCAGAGTAGCCTTCTCTCTCGCTCCGCCGAAGATGCCGCGGCCGGGTATCTCGCACCCCCCTTCCACATTCTTCTGGTAAGTCGGCGGCTTGCGGCCGAGCGTCTTCATGGGATCGTCCATTACAGCCTTGACTGCGGCGTTCTTCGTCCAGTCGTCATCCACGCCGCAGTCCACATCGAGAAACGCGGTCTCCCAGAACCATTTTCTCGGGGGATAGAAGCTTCCCATGTATTTCACCTCGGTATCGCGGCTCAGGCGGCAGAACTCGGCCATCCGGCCGGCCCACGCCTCAAGCTCGCCCGAAAGTACGTTGCCGCGTCCGGGGCAGATGTCGGTAAGATACGACCACAGGAATATCTGCTTCTCGTGCAGCACCGCCGCAAGGCGCGCAGGGTCATCCAATGCCGCCTTCTGCGCCGCATCGAGGATCGGCAGCACCCTGGACGCGAACTCCTTCGTGACAAACCCCTTCAGATGCTGCTCGCAACTCTGCCCCCAGCCGCGACGGGCGGGTTCGGCGCGGGCGATGTCGAAATACTCGCGCATCTGCGGCGCGGCGGCACCGTAGAAATCGCGGATGAACGCATACGCCCCAGCCAACGCGTCATACGAGGAATCCTCCTCGATGCGTCCAAGGACGTAGATGCGAAGATCCGCGAACGCACCGGCCTGCGGGATGGAGCGTCCGTGGACGGGGAAGAGTCCGAAGTAGCGCGTCGATTCGGCATGGTGCGACGCGAAATCTCTGACGGCGGCCACATCGAAGTTGAAGCCTGGCCAGAAGTTCATCCATTCGCCGCACTGCATCGGGTAGAGGACAAGCGCCAGACGCGGGAAAAGCCTACGCCAGTCGGCGAGCGCCTTGAAGCCCCTGGCGTTTTCGGGCACGTCCCATATCATGCCGTTGGGCCAGTATGCCGTAGGGTATACGCAGTAGCTGCAGCTCACGTTTTCGTCGGGCTTGACGCCGGAGACGGGCGGCTCGGGCGTATCGACATACGAATAGGTGGATATGTACTTATCCGGAAACTCCTTCTTCGTTATGGCCGCGACGCGGTTGGCAAACGTGATCCACACATCCGAGACGGATCCGGCCTTCTGGCATCTTTCGCACTTGCAGAACGAGTTGCCGCCGTCGCCCGGCGCTACCGGGAAATAGATCGCCCCGGGATTGACGCGCATCATCTCGACGATGCGCCTGCCGGTGACATCGGCCAGCTCGGGATTGGAGAGGCAGTACTGAAGCGCCCACGGGTTAGTACCCTTGCCATGCCGTCTGCCATTGGCCTGGAGCGCGAAAAATTCGGGGTGGCTGTCGGCGAACTCGTCGGTGGTCACAATCGCGCGTGGCATCGAATGGTCCCCCGTGACTTGCCCCTTGCGCGCACCGCAGGAATAATCCGCAGTGAGGCCACCGCTGTATCTCCCGCGCAGTTCGACCATACGGCCCATGCGTCCACCATCGGATGTGGTGCGGAAAGGTATCGCCGGTACCAGACGCAGGAAGAACCCATCCCGGACCGCGAAGGAATCCCCGGCCGGACGCCTCCACTGCGTACCTCCGAGGAATTCGATACCCATTTCACGCAGGCACGCGAAAGCGCCATACGCTATGCCGGCGGGGAAGGCCCCGGTGATGCCCAGTCTCGCGCCGCGCTGCCTTGCAAGGCACGACCCCTTCTCGGCGCGCATGCGCCCGAGCTCGGCATCCGTGAAAAAGCCCGCCTCCTCTGCAGCGCGCCCCACGAGCACCGCATTGGCACTGCACGAGCTAACATCCTTTACCGTCCTGACCGGCAGATAGTCTCCTCCGTTGACATAGATCGCATACCGCAGCATCCTCGCGGCACGCAGTTCCTCCAGATGGCGCGCCCGGTCGCCGATGGCCAGCACCGCGATCTCCTCGGCGCGGACGCCGCCGATCGTCAGAGGACGGCCCCGCATGCGCTTTGGCGGCACCTCCTCGATCCTGACGCCCTCGACTTCGGCCGTACCCTCCTTACCTTCGATGGTGAAGCCTATGCTCCATCCCCAACAATCGAGCGGAGGGCAGTCGAATTCCCATACTGCGTTCCTCCATTCCTTGGCGGGCCCCAGCGACTTGACCACATACGGCTTGAAATCCACGCCGGGCAAAGGCTTCTCCATCGTGCGAGCCAGACTTGCGGAGCAATAGGTGACATGCGCGGACGAACGGTACCTGAACGAAATGCGCACGCGGCCACTCGCCGTATATGCGGGGAAGAGTCCGCCCATGAACGACTGGCCTGCGGCACGCTTTTCCGGCGAAAGTTTGAGGCGGAACGAGTCCACCCCCTTTTCGGAAGGCTCCTCGCGCTCCTTCATCCAGCTCACCCTCGGGGACGGTCGGATGGTCGAGAGGTTCTCCTCCGCGCCGATCTGCCTGGCGAGCGCGTCGATCTCTCGCAGGACCTTATCGATGCGCTCCTTCATGGCGGACTCGTCCAGGTCCTTCACTTTCGGGAAATCGATCTCCGCGAGGGCGACATCAAGGGAATCCACCGCGCAACCCGAACCGCGCAGAACCGCGATCTTGTTCCAGTCCTCGATGGAATCGCGAAGGTATTCCCATCTTACGGACGCCTTCGCGCCCGGATACATGATGAAGTAGTCTCCCGGCACCGCCCAGCCGCGCCGCTGCAGGATCTCGCCGAGGAACGGATCCCTGGGCCACAGGTGCGTGGACCATCTGAGAAGACCGTCGTAGCCTTTCAGCGCGGCATAGAGCCCAGGCCACAACTGCTCGGCGGGCGGACTGTGGAAGAACGTGTTGGGACGGACAGGCCAGCAGCAGATGTAGAAGGTGGTCGTCATCCCAGCCGCCTTGCGCCGGGGGATCTCCTCCTCCATCTCCCGCGAGAGAAACGCCTTGCCCTGCAGCGCCTCTGAATAGTTGGCGAATACGGCCTTTCCGTATCCCGATGGAAGCCTGTCCGCCGCCATCGCGAGCTTGAGCCCAGGTGCTGTCTCCGCGATGAAGCGCGCGGCCATCTCCGAACATTCGACTGGCACTTCGTCCATGGCCAGGTACACGTCGCCCAGCCAGCCCTTTTCGCGGGCGTGCTTCTCCAGCGCGACGAGGAGCGGTCTCCAATATTCGCGCCAGGCGGTATCACCGGGAACACATGCGACGGATTTCGTCTCCCCGCTTGCGGAATCGACATAACGGCATTCTCCCTTGTGCCCGCCCCAGTGCACGGGCGTGTAGCAGTGTATCTGCGGTCCGATGCCGCACTTGCGGGCGAACTCCACGTATTCGTCGAACAGCGAGAAATCGAAGGAGCAGCGCCCCGATGCGTCCTTCCTGTATCCGACCATTGTGCGCGGCGAACCGGGGGCGAATCCCCAGATGCCATCAGTAATCCATGTGGTCACCACCTTCTGTCCGGCACGGGCGAGCTCCCTGTAGTGTGGCTCCAGAAGCCGGTAGTGGATATCGGAGAATGGCTTCACGCCGTGGTGGCGGGCGATCTTCCACGGCTGCTGCCAGAAGTCGAGGAAGAATCCGTTGCGTTCGGGAAGCGTCGCCGCCAGCACCTCGATCTCGACATGGAAATCGACTCGCGCCCCGCCAAGGGCGATCACCGAAAAGACGCCCTTGTACGTTCCGGGACACGCATCGCGCGGGACATCGACCGTAAGCCACACGGGGCGATACCCACCGGCCGGGATGTCGAACTCCGTGGAATCATCAAGGCAATCCCCGAAGGATTCACCCAGCCGGTTGAGGCGCGCGTTCCCGTACGTGCGCCCCCAGCCGAGCACGAAGCGCACATGCCGCATCGTCACGCGGTCTGCCGGTATCGTGGCGCCATCCGCGGAGACAAGCGGCGAACACGAAAGCGTCATGCCCTTGCTCCCTTTGCCGTCCCACAGGACGAACTGTCCGTGCACCCGCTCGCCGCGCCAGGCGGCGGCCTTCCAGGTCTTCGCGCTTTCGTCGCCTGCGGCATTGTCCGCATGGATACGCACGGGGCCGCAGTAGCGTCCGTGGAGCCCGGCGGCGCAGGGCGAGGCGAGAACGGGCGGCTGCGCCTCGTCGTCCGTCGAATCCATGTACGCCTCGATCTCCGCGGCGAATGGACGGAACGGCTCCGGTCCACGGCGCTTGACGCCCTCGACCTGCGCGCCCCAGATGGCGTCCGCCAGACAGCGCGCCATCGCCCGCGAGGCGCATTCGTCGGGAAGGCCGCCAGGGGGCAGACCTCCGGGAAGCAGATCGTCGCGGCAGATGCGGATGAGCCAGCACCATTTGCCGGGGTTCTCGGCATACATCCTGTCGATGAACTTCCTGACGAAATCCCGGCCGCCGGAAGTGCCTTCGGGACCTTCGCGGAGAGATTCGCAGATGAATATCGGAGTCTCGACGCGAAGCGTTCCGAGCCTGCGGACGAATGACGCATACTTTTCCGAGAATTCCTTTTCGGGCATTCCGCCGGGCGTCATGACGACGTATGCCACGCCATTCGTGCGGGCGGCGGCATCGGCGTCGGCGCACGACATCAGATCAGTCCCGGCAGACCGCATGCAGACGATCGGGACGTCCAGCATCCTTCCCACCAGATTCCCGCATGCGTCCGCCGGACCCGCATCGCAGCCGCCATAGAACACCACGGGCCTTGCGGCCGCGATGGCATGTGCGGCGAAAACGACCGCCGCGCAAAAGATCGTCATCTTCTTCATGTTGAGCACCTCAATTCCAGAACCGCCATACTCCAACGCCGTAGCAGGCGAGCGGACCCGGCAGCGCGACGACATCGCCATCTGCCACGACCGCCACCTTGCTCCACGCGCCGTCGCCACCTAGCCGCTCCACCTTCGCGGGGAGCACCCTGCATCTTATCCGCACCTCCGCCATGGGGTCGCCACGGCCGCCTTCCCAGCGAGCGCATAGACCGCATCCTCGCCAATATCCACCGAGCATCTGAACGGAATGCCATAGCGACCGCCTATCTTCTCGAGCCATGTATGGTCGCCCCAGACGTGATCGCCGTTGTCCCACGGCATCATCCCCTCCTTCGGATGGAAATTTGGCCCTTTGCCGCAAAAGCCTTCGCCACGGCAGGCTGGAACGCCTGCTCTATCGGCCAGCCGGGCATGCAGGTGCCACCGCTGGAACACGGGACGATGTTCAGGAAAAGATACGGCTCGTCATCCAGTCCGCCCGCGAAGGCCGGGAGACAGGCCGCAAACATCATTGACATGAAGGCAAAACGCATGGATTATAACCCCTTTGGACCTCTCAATGGACAAACTGGCGCATGCATTGCCAAGGGCGCATCCGCGCAATTCACCGGGTTCCGTTGCATGGCGGCATGATATCATAGGGTCGGACGAAAGGCAAGGGGAAAATGAGACTGCGGGCGCGTGCGTTTCTTTCCAAAAAACAAGGTGCGACAAGTAGCGCGACGGGAAAGAATATGGTATAATTCAACCCACATGAAAATGTTTCGATTCGGACTTCTCGCACGCATCGTGCTGGCCATCGTCCTGGGCATCGTCCTGGGACGGTTTGTGCCGGCTGTCGTCGTGCGCGGCACGAACACGTTCAGCACCATCTTCGATCAGCTCATCAAGTTCGTCGTGCCGCTAATCATCATTGGCTTCGTCACACCCGCCATTGCCGAGACCGGACGCGGCGCGGGGCGTCTGCTGCTCGTCACCGTGGGCATCGCCTACGCCTCCACGCTCGTCTCGGGTGCGCTGGGCTACGTGTCGGCGACGGCGCTCTTTCCTGGTCTCATGGATCCGACGCTCGCAGCCGCGGGCAAGGCCGCCGCACTCGAATTTCCGCCCTTCTTCAAGGTGGCGATTCCGCCGCTCGCGGACGTGATGAGTGCGCTGGTCTTTTCATTCGTCGCCGGGCTGGGCATCGTCGCCACGCACGCGCAGACCCTGCGCGGCGCGGCGATCGAATTCCGCGGCATCGTGGAGAAGGCCGTCTCGCGCGTCATCGTGCCGCTGCTGCCCATCTACATCTTCGCGATCTTTCTCGACATGACGGCCGCCGGCCAGGCCGCCGTCGTCATTCGCACGTTCGCAACCGTCATCGCGATCACCTTCGCGCTCACACTGCTCCTCCTGCTGTTGCAGTTCACCCTCGCCGCCCTCGTGACGCGCACCAATCCGCTGCGCAAGCTCTGGGGCATGTTCCCCGCGTACATGACGGCCATGGGTACCTCCTCCTCGGCGGCGACCATTCCCGTCACCCTTCGCCAGACGATCGCCAACGGCGTCCGGCCCGAGACGGCCAACTTCGTGATACCGCTTTGCGCAACGGTACATCTCGCCGGCTCCATGATCAAGCTCGTATGCTTCACGGTGGCGCTGCTGCTGCTGGCGGGCAAGACGCCGGAACCCGGTATCTTCTTTGGCTTCATCGCCCTGACGGGTGTCACGATGGTGGCGGCGCCCGGCGTGCCTGGCGGCGCCGTGATGGCGGCTGTCGGCCTCATCGCCTCCTTCTTCGGCTTTTCGCCGGCGGAGCAGGGGCTGATCATAGCACTCTACGTCTCCACCGACGGCTTCGGCACCGCATGCAACATCACGGGCGACGGCGCGATCGCGCTCGTGGTCGACAGGATCTCGAAGGGAATGTCGGCGCGAACCATGGAAAACACCTAACCACCTTCATCGCAACATGGCACAGACAGAACAAGCATCCAATCCTCCGTCGAACGGGCGCCAGCCGCCGCGCAGCGCACCCGCAGCCGGCTCGCGCAGCGGCTGGATCACGCTCGCCATCGTGGCGCTCACCTTCGTGGCGATGCGGATGATGACGCCGAACGCCGAGAAGATGGAGGACATCTCGCAGACCGAGTTCCGGGCCGCGCTCGCCGCGGGTGAGGTGGAGCGCGTAGAGCGCGTGCGCGAGCTCGATGCCGGCACCACCTATCTGCTCGGCCGCATGCGTGGACGCCAGGAGCCGTTCAGGGTGCGCCTCGTGCCGGGCGAGAACGAGAAGCTGATGGAGTTCCTCACCGACCAGGGCATCAGCTGCCCCGTCAAGGAGAAGGAGCCGCTGATGGGGCCGCTCATGCAGCAGCTGCTGTTCTTCCTCCTGCTTGCGGCGTTCTTCTGGTTCGTGTTCTACCGCAAGCTGGGTGGCGCGGGCGGTCCGCTCTCCTTCGGCAAGTCCAAGGCCAAACTCCTGAACGAGGACAAGGGCAAGAAGCGCATCACCTTCACCGACGTGGCGGGCGTGGACGAGGCGAAGGAGGAGGTGCAGGAGATCATCGAGTTTCTCAAGGCGCCCGCCAAGTTCAAGAAGCTCGGAGGCCGTATCCCCAAGGGCGTGCTGCTCGTCGGCCCACCCGGCACGGGCAAGACGCTT
>JAFXTB010000003.1 GCA_017525225.1 Kiritimatiellia bacterium | reverse complement strand
GCAGCGAAGATAGGCGCGAAGCTCGCGCAGAAGTTCACGGATTCCGGCGGCGACGCCGCGAAGGCCACCGTGACGACCACGCAGGCGGCGGACGGCTCGACCACCACCACGTGTACAGACGGCAGCTGCACAGTGAGCGAATGCACAGACGGCAGCTGCTCGCCGACGAAATAGACTTCCACGCGCGGCACGGGATCAGGATTCGGCGGGCGGGCCATCATCCGGCATGTGGCCGCCTCGCCGGTGCCCGGCGGGCGTGCCGCGGTTCTAACTACGCCGCCGGGCTAGACACCTCGGCTCGCCCGCCGCCCCGGGCTCAATGTCGGACGGGCGGCAACCTCCTACCCGCCGGATCGTCGCTTGATGAAATCCAGCAGAATCGGGCAGTCGCGGCAATTCGACGCCGTTGCAGTCCCCGACCCTATCGACACCGCTGCCCCTTTCCCAGCTTCCACTCGCGCACCAACTCCCCGCTCCGGCAAGCCCAGAAGCCAGTCGGCGGAGATTCCAAGTTTGGTACATAGCATTACGATGTATTCCATCTTTGGTGAACTCGTACCACATACCCAATTCGTGTACGAAGTCAAAGGAACGCCCAAGTTTCGGGCAAAATCCCTTTGAGAAACGCTGCCGCGCAGGCTCTCTAATCTCTCTCCAAAAGTTTCCATAAAAAGTTCCAACTTTGGTATTGCAATCATCCCATGAATGGGATATACTACACCGCGTCACGCCGTGACAGGCGGGAATTATACAACAAAAACGTGACAGGCACAAGGAGAACGAGAGCATGAAAGAAAAGGCAAAAATGCCAGAGACGATCGGGCGCCGATGGACTTTCGCCGGCGTGGCGGACACCGCGCGGCGCATCGGATGCTCGCGCGAGCACCTGAGCAGGGTGCTCCACGGCAAGCGGAAGGCGAGCCCGAATATCGCGCTCGCGCTCCGCCACATGGGCGTGAAAGTGGAGGTGGCGTGATGGTGGGCGAGAAGTGTTCATTCTGCTGGAAGCCGCTGAAGCGGGGCGAGCATCGGATTTGCCGCCGGTGCGCCGCGCTCATGCCGCGCGTGGTGGCGGTTGCTGAACGCGAGGCGAAGCGCCA
Organism: Kiritimatiellia bacterium; assembly: GCA_017525225.1. Lineage (GTDB taxonomy): Bacteria > Verrucomicrobiota > Kiritimatiellia > RFP12 > UBA1067 > RGIG6720. The sequence goes on along the minus strand of JAFXTB010000003.1, from coordinate 65,281 downwards.
TCCGCACGGCGGTCTGTGGAAGCGGAGGGCGCGGTGATGGAGAAGGTCGTGAAGCGTTGCCGCCGGTGCGGCACGGTGTTTGCGCAGACCGCAAGGCCGCGCATCTACAAAATATCCGCGACTGCCGAGGCGTACACGCTGTTCTCATACTGCTACCGCTGCCGTCGGCAGATGAGCAGGGCGGCGCGCGCGTGCGACCCGCGCTACACTGGCGTTGGCGGCCACGGCGACATCCTGGAGGCCGGGCGATGACAAACGAAGAACTCAAAAAGCTCTTTATCAAAGAGGTGCATGCTGCGGCGCGCGGCCGTTACGCCGTGGAGGTGTTCGCTGACATGGTGCGGACGATGGCGCTTGCGTTCGAATCGCCGCTCACGAATGGAGAGCGCCACAAGGCAATCGAGGCGGAATACGCCCAGATCAAGGGCCGCTACACCGAGGACGAGTTCGTCCACTTCCCGATCGCGCTGGCGATGGTGCAGATGGCGTTGGAGCGCCACCGCGAGGATTTCCTGGGGCACGCGCTCGAAGCGCTCGGGGCTGCGAACACGCACAACGGGCAGTTCTTGACGCCGGTGTGCGTCTCGCGGATGATGGCGCAGGTTGGATGCCAGGGAATCGAGTACACGCCCGGCAAGGTCATAAGCCTCTCCGACCCGTCGTGCGGCTCGTCCGTGCTGCTGATCGAAGGGGCGGAAAAGTTGCTGGCAGACGGCGTGCGGCAGGCTGACATTCTGCTTCACGCCGGTGATATCGACGGGCGGGCGTGCGACATTTCGTATGTTCAGCTTTCGCTTCTCGGCTATGCCGCCGTAGTGCAGCACATGGACGCGCTCGCGATGCGTCGGATATCGCCGGACCGCTACACGCCCGGCTACTATCTCCACTGCATGCCCATGAGGAGGGTTGCGGCATGATGAACCGTCTGAAATACGCAGGCAAGGGCATGATCGTGGACTGCGATACGGGGAACATCGTCTCGCCGCGCACGGTGGTGGAGGCGTACAACCGCCTCGCGTGCGTCCTGCGCGACACGAACGCCCTTGTGGACGACCTCCGAGCGACCCTCAAGACAGCGCTGGACGCACTCTGCTGCGCGGAGTCCACGAAAGCGGGGAGGCACTAACCATGCTCGGCTACATCTTAATCATCTTGGTGGCAATAATCTGCCACAAGTAAAACCAACAACCAACAGGAGAAAATCATGATACCCGAAGAACAGAAAAAGATCGCGGTGAACCAGATGCGTGAAGTCCTCGCCGAATCGGCGCGCCTCGCCGTGGAGGCTCTATCCGCCGTCACGCCGATCGACAAGCCGGTCCCGCCCCTCGAAGAGAGCGGCACGATACTCGGCGAGGCGATCAACAAGATACGCAATCTGGTTTGCCCGGAAAAGGAGACCGTTGGCGAGTACCGCACGCCAAAGGCCGCGCTGGACGCCGTGATGGCCAATCCGCCGTTCAACATTCCGCCCGCCGCTGAGCCGATTGACCCCAAGGCGCCGGAGATGTTGCCGGGCGAGAAGCCGTTCACGACCGCCTCGCTCGCGAGCATCCCCGAACTCAACATCAAGTTCCACGAGTACCACGCGAAGGACTACTACAAGTTCCTGTGCTGGTGGCACAACGACCAGGAGCCGGATGGCCGCGTCTACGAGCTGACGGTCAAGCCGTGGTGCACGGGCGCGGCGACGGACGGAGCCCCGAAGTTTCGCGCGCTGGCGCAAACGGGAGGGACCGTCCTTTTCGCGCTTGAAAGCTCCAGCAAGAGACTTGCGATCGAATGCGCGCTCGTAGCCATGCGCAGGTATCTCATTCGCGGCCATCGCGCCGCGTGGCGGACGTACAGAAAGGCGCGTGCAGCCGCCAAGGCGGAGGAGGCGTGAAGATGGACATGCTAATCATAGCCGTTGCTTCGGCCGGGACGGTCCTGTCGATCGTCTTTGCCGTGGCGCTCGTGCGGTTGACTGATAGGCTCACCACATTGGAGCTACTGTGTGACTCCTTGCAGCGTAGCTTCGAGCGGTTGTTCGGACTCCAAGACGTTGCCAAGGAAATTGCGCAGGAACTCCAGCGCAGGGGCACGGAAGAGGAGGTGGCGTGATGTGGTGTTCAAACTGCCCGTTCTTCGCGGACTGCGAGGATCCCGCCAAGCTCGGCGGTGGATGCGATTGCGACGGTGCCGACGACTACGGCGTGGATCCGATCGATGACTTCGACGACAACGACAACCTGGAGGATGAGTGATGGGATGCTTCCGGGCAGATAAGGATGGCAACTGCAGCTGGAGTGGAAAGCCCTGTCGCAGGTGTGCGTCGTATTTGGCGGCAACCGATTATGACAAGTTAGTACAGCAAGCGGACAACAACAAGGAAAAGGAACCGAAGATGAACACTGCCAGTGGCGGACGGTGCAGATTCACAGATGAATATGGCTTCTGCACGAACGAAAACATGCAGGGCGGCGGATTCCGGTGCTTCGGCGCAGGGTGCGAATGCAGGGAGCCGATTCGCGGACCGAAGCCCGCCGCTCCAATACAGCAAGCGGACAACAGCAAGGAAAAGGAACCGAAGATGAAAAGACCCACCTACAAGATGCAGCGCATCAAGCTCGCGGACTGCAAGCCACACGCCGACGCGGAGGCCTACTCGGCCTCCACCGAGGACCGCGCCGCACTCGGCAACTCGATCGAGGAGACCGGGGTGCTTTCGCCGATCGCCGTTGTGCCGGACGAGGACGGCTCGCCGGGGACGGCTCGCCCCACCTGGTTCGTGATCGACGGCATCGGGCGCATGAACGCCCTCATCGCCGCCGGCGAGACCGAGACCGACGCCCAGGTTTTCGACCTCGGCGATCTGAGCGTGGCCGAGTTCGTGGTGTGCAAGAACGCCATGATGCGCAAGGTGACCACCGGCACGCGCGTGATGGCCTATCTTAAGTGCCATGAGCGCGAAGTGCTGGCGGCGGCGGATCCAAAGAACTACACGCAGAGAGACCAGATTCGCGACAGAAACGGGCGCCTTTCCCACCGTGCGGTCTCACATGAGACCGCACGGGATAAGGGTTGGAGCGCGAAGGAGATTGCGGGGCGCATCGGGGTGTCGAAGCAGGACGTGCTGGCGGGGATTGAGCTGCTGAAGGAGGTGAGCGGGGAGAATGGCGGCTCGCCGGGGACGGCTCGCCCCACCTATGAGCAGATGGACCTTTTCGAGACGATGGACTCGGTGATGCACGGCGAGACGCCGATCAGGCGGTGGAAGGCGGCGGCGAGCGGCAAGGTGAGCAAGGTGGGCGGCAAGGCGGCCGCGGACTACGAGGTGATCGGCTTTCGCACGATGAAGAGCCTCGCGGGGGTGTGGGAAAACTGGCAGACGATTCCAATGGACAGCCGAGGGCTAATCCTCGAGGAATTCAGGAATGCACTCAATTACATCCCGGAGGATTTCCAGGCGCGAATCAAGGACTGGCTGATCTTTGCCGAGGCGGAGTTTCCCGGCAAGCGTACGACAGCAAGAAAAGCAAGGCGATAGGCGATGGAAAAGGCGGCGAAGAGATCGGCGAAGGTGGGCGAGGTGCGGAGCCTGGTCGCGGGCGGGATGCCGCTCGATCGCGCTCTCGCGCGGGCGGGGGTGAGCGAGACCACCTACCGGCGCTGGGCGGCGAAGTTCGACGAGGGCGGCGTTGCGGCGCTCTCGGACGCGCCGAAGAGCGGGCGTCCGCCGGTGGTGAAGCTCGACGAGGATGAGAAGAAGTGCCTGCGGCGCATCTACCTCCAGTCGAACCGGGCGGAGCGCAGCGGCTCGATGACGATGGCGGCGCGGATCGCGGCGCACGACCCGGCGACGTGCCTCCGGCCCGAGACGCGGGCGGCGATCCTCGCGGAGCGCTCCTCGAAGCACCACCTTCCGGTGGAGGTGCGCCGGGCGATGCGGGAGGTCTCGCCGGTGGCGGTGGCGCGTTACCGCGACCCGCGCGAGGGGCAGAACAACGGCATCTACGTGCCGGGGTGGCTGCGGCGCGACGAGGAGACGGGGCGGCTTCTCAAGCCGGGCGAGCGGCAGGTGTGGGACGACGCGAGCGTGAACGTGGCGGTGGCGGTGCCGTGGGCGGGGCGCGGGGACAGGGCGGGCGACCGCTGGGGATGGCGCGCTGCCAGGTACCAGCTCCTCGCCGGGATCGACTGCGCGACGGACTTCTTCTGCGGGTTCGGCTACGTGATGCGCACGAGCGACGGGTACCGGGCGTGCGACGTCGCGAACGTGATGCACGAGGTGTGGCGTCAGCAGGGGTACATGCCGAAGAAGGTGGTGCTGGAGGGCGGCAGCTGGCAGGCGAAGCCGACGATGGACTTCCTGCGCACGGCGGGCGTGGGGGTGGTGGACGCCAAGGGCCGGCCGAACCAGAAGCTGGTGGAGAACTACTTCAACCGTCTCTGGACGGCGCTTTCCATCTTCCTGCCCGGCTACGGCCAGATCGGCCGCTACCGGGGCGAGATGAGGAAGGAGAACCTGAACTGGATGAGGGTGCTGAGCGGAAGCGCCGATCCAAGGAAGTACTTCCCCACGCTGAAGCAGTTTCTGGAGGCCTTGAACAAGGCGGTGGCGTACCTGCGGTGGGAGAAGGTTGAGAGCCGGATCTACGGGACGTGGAGTCCGGAGGAGCTGTACCAGGGCGCGGCGGCGAACGGTCTGCCGCTCGTGGAGGGTCTGGAGCGGTACGCGATGCCGGTGGCGGCGCGCCGGACGCTGCGTCGCGGCGGGATGGTGTTCGTGACGGCGGAGACGCAGCTGGAGGGCTTGCGGCACGAGTACGCCTTCGCGACGCGGGACGGCTGGAAGTACGACGGCGCGCCGGTGGTGGTGCGCTTCGACCCGGTGACGGCGGCGGCGCGGGGGGCGTCGATCGAGCTTGCCCAGGCGTGGCACGACTTCCGCGCGGGGACGGTGATCGACGGCGCGGCGCCGTGCGTGAGCGCGCCTCCGGACTTCGTGAACGACGCGGGGCTCTTCGACCTGCGGGGCGCGGGGCGGCACGAGCAGCGGGCGAACCGCGCGGCGGTGCGCACGGTGGTGACGGCCTACGACACGCGCGGGGCGATCCGCACGCGGCTCGACGACGGCGCGGCGACGGGCTGGGGGCTGCGCGGGGGCGTGCCCGCGGCGGCGGAGGCGCCGGAAGCGGCGGAGGAATGCGACAGCAAGCGTACGACAGCAAGGCTTGCGGCCCTGGAGGCGGAGGAACGGATGCTGGCCTACGCATGACAATTTCCCCGCTTTCGCGGGGGATTCGACAAACCAACAAACGAAAGAAGGAGCAGACAATGCATACAGATGAGATCATATTCTTCGCGTGGCTGGCCGCATGGCTGCCGATCGCGATAGCCTACTTCATCAGCGAGGCGAAGTGACAGCAAGCGTACAACAGCAAGGATAAGAAGGAGCATCAATGAGAAACCAAGTGGAAAACGAACTGGTGGAGACCGCCGCGAAGATCGCGGCGTGGGGCGAGTCGCACGGCATGAGCCGCGCGCAGCTCGTGCGCAACTTCACCGACCTCGGAAGCGAGAAGAGCTTCCGCGACATCTCGGCGGGGAACCTCGAGGGCTACAACGCCGAAAACCAGCTCACGAAGTACCGGGCGGTGTACGCCACGATGGAGGAGCTGGCGAACCAGGGCGGCGAGGAGCAGATCTACGACGACCTCGGCACCGTGGTGAAGATACGCAGGGCGTTCCTGGGCGTGGTGAAGGCCACGGGCACGAACCGCGTCCTGATCGTGCAGGGCGAAAGCGGCGCGGGGAAGACCACCGCCGTGGGCCTCCTGCGCGGGAAGTACGGCACGGGCCGCATCAGCTACGTGGAGGCGAGCGACGTGTGGGCGGACTCGCCCAACGCGTTCCTCGGCGCGATCCTGAGGGCGCTCGGCGTAACGGAGCTGCCGGCGGGGCGGGTGCAGAGGCTGGAGGAGGTGCAGGCGCGGCTTGCGATCTCGCGGCGGTGCCTCGTGATCGACGAGGCGCACCACCTCGGGCCGCACTGCCTCAACACGGTGAAGACGCTGGTGAACACGACGCCGGGGGAGTTCATCCTGGTGGCGATCCCGACCCTGTGGAACAAACTGCAGGCGCACGCCTACCAGGAGGCGAAGCAGATCGCGACGAACCGCCTCTCGGAGCGCGTGAAGCTCACGCTCGACGAGGCGGACATCCGCACGTACCTCTCGAAGCGGTTCAAGGACGCCCAGCCGGCGGAGCTGAAGGTGGCGGCGAAGATCATCCGCCCCAACGCGCTCCTCGCGGGCAACTACGCCTTCGTGCGCGACGTGGCGCGCGAGCTCGCCTCGCTCGAGGCCGACGCGGTCTCTCGCGCGGTGACGGCGGTGACGGGGAGAAGGTAGGCCGGGCGAGCCCGGCCATCAGGACATTCAAGGAAAGGAAAGACAGGAAATGGCAAAGACGATAACGACGATGCGCGACTCGAACGGGAACGACATCCCGCTCAAGTACGTGAGCAAGTACGACAAGGCGAAGGACAAGGCCGTGCGCAAGGTGCTGGCCCGGTTCCTCCGCGCGCGGGAGCTGCTGGAGGGCGTGGTCGCCGAGACCATCGCCGAGCTGGAGGCGCTCGCGGACACGAAGGAGAAGCTTGGCGCGAAGGGAAACTTCTCGGCGCGCAGCTTCGACGGACTCATCCAGGTGAGCATCCGGCAGCAGTACAACATCTTCCTCGACGAGCGCGTGGTGAAGGCGCGCGAACTCATGCTCGGCTACGTGGAGAAGGTGCTGGCGAAGGTGGGCGGCAACGACGCGCAGGCGCTGCGGCTCATCGTGGCGGAGGCGTTCAAGGCGAACGCGCAGGGCTTCCTCTCGACGGGGAAGATCATGTCGCTGCTCCGGATGGAGATCGACAACGCCGACTGGCGCGAGGCGAAGAGGATCCTCCAGGATTCGATCAAGCCGCAGAAGGGAAAGCGGTATCTCGTGTGCGAGCGGCGCGCGAGCACGCAGGCGGAGTTCCGCCCGGTGCGGCTGGACATCGCGGATTGCTGGCCGGAGGAGGCCGGGCAGAGCCCGGCCATCAGGACAGGGGAAGGAGGTGATTGAGATGCCGGTTAAATGGACAAAGCCAAAGAAGGCGGCGGACAGCAAGCGTACGACAGCAAGTGCGCCGAAGCCCGAGAAGCCGAAGGCCGACAAGCCGAAGGGCGGCAAGCCGAAAGGCGACGACAAGCCCAAAGCCAAGAAGGAGGCCAAGTGATGGCGGACGCCATCGACAAGGCCGTGCGCGCGCAGGGCGGGGCAGTGGTGAAGCCGCACCAGGTGAAGGCCATGATCCTCGCCGCGCGCCGCGCATACATGGAACAGGCGAAGGCCGGCCTCGTGGACGACGGGGTTGGCTTCGACGCCTGGCGGCGGGCGACCCTGCACGATGTGGTGGGGCCATCCGCGCCGGATTCGTTCCGGGCGGTGACGCAGCGCGACTACGCGGCGGTGATCGGCTACTTCCAGGAGCTGGCGGGGGACAGGCGGGCTGAAGCCCGCCGCCCCGATACCATGAGGAGCGACGACGAACAGGCGCGGGCGCTGTGGTCGCTGGGACTCGTGGAGGGAGAAACGGCGGATGCCTTCGGGGGACGCGAGGGGGCGCGGCGGTATGCCGACGCGCTCTTCGCGAAGATTCACAAGACCAACCGATTCGCCGCCACGGCGCGGCAGGTGTGGGCGGTCATTTTCACGCTGAGGAAGCGGGCAAGGAAGCGGGCTGAGACGCCCGCCACCCCGAGACGCTCAAAAACGGCCCTAGGAGCGCGCGGGGCGGCGGGGGTACACTTGCCGCTCCCCGGCGCTTCCAAGCGTTTTCCCGCGTTTTCCCGCGGCTTGTAGGCGATTCCACGGCTGGAGGCGTGCGGCTATGGCGGAAAACAGGGTGCAGATGGACCTTTTCGGGGGCGAAAGCGCGGGGTACGCGGGGCACGACGGCCCCGCGCCCCGAGACGGACGCATTCCGCCGCCGCTGGACGTGGCGCCGGAGCCGAACATGGTGCGCGTGGCACCGGGACGGCACGCCTGGGTGCCGAAGGACGCGGCGACGCCACCCGACGAATACGTGATGTGCCGGTGGTCCAAGCAGCCGGACGGCACGTACGCGCCGGTGCCAGTGGCCGGGCGGTACGTGCGGCTCGATTCCAGGACCGCCACCCTTCTCGGCTTTCCGGCGAGAACGGGCGAGGATGGCAACGAGCGCTGCCGCTATGATACGATCCTCCGCCTCGGGCGCGCCGGTTTCATCGATGTGGTGCGGGTTGCGCCGAACACGATCCTGCTGGACCTCGACAGCTGGTACCGCCACCTCGCGGACTGCATGGACGATCCGGACAGGTGGGACGAGGGCGGCGAAGACCGCGAGACGTACCTGAAGGCCAACGGGCTCGGAGGGTGGAAGCGGTATGTGTGATTTTATGCTATAATAGGAGCCAAGAATGACAGCGACACTTACAATAGAGACCTTTCCGAACGAGGCGGCGGCGGACTACATCCGCGGCAAGGCCGTCGCGGATCCGACGAACTTCGGCAACCTTCCCGCGCAGCTGAAGCAGCGGGCGTTCGCCGTGGCGGGCATCGAGCAGATGGACGCCTTGAGGCGCATCCGCGACGCGGTGGCGAAGCTGCCGGAGGGCGCGAGCTGGGACGAGGCGAAGAGGGAGATCGCCTCGGAGATATCGCCGTATGTGGGCGGCGACGACGACAGCAAGCGTACGACAGCAAGCAGGGCGCGCGCGGAGTTTCTACTGAGGACGCACGGTTTCCAGGCGTATGCGGTGGCGCGGCACCAGCAGCAGATGGAGACTGCGCGGGACTTCCCCTACTGGAAGTACGAGACTGTGGGCGACAGCCGGGTGCGCGCGGGGCACGCCGCGCTGGACGGCAAGGTGCTTCGCGCCGACGATCCGTGGTGGAATACGCACTATCCGCCATGGGACTGGGGCTGCAGGTGCATCGTGGTGGCGCTCGACGAGGAGGACGCGCAGGAGATCGGAATCTCGACCCGCGCCGAAATGCCCACGCCGCAGCGAAGCGGGACGTTCATGTTCGATCCGACGGACGCCTCGATCGACATCGACGCGCTCAACGCGAGCCGCGACGAGCCGGACATGAGGCTCTTCGCCAACATGTGCCGTTCGGCGACGGTGCAGGCGGCCGGGCGCAAGCCGGCGACGATGTGGGAACTGATGCTCGACCAGAAGATGCAGAAGACGGCGCGGGCTGAAGGGAGCCGCACTGATACCGATGGCAGGGAACGGGCCGTGGTACGGGACTACATAACCGGCAAGAAAATCGCGGAGGCCACCGGCGACGAACGCGGCGTGAAGATCGAAGTGCCGGAAGACACGACCGTGTGCACGCTGCACACGCATCCGAAGGGCGACAACACCCCTTCTCCGGCGGACCTGCTCTTCGGACACAACATCGGCAGCAAGGTGGACTACATCGCTGCCGGCAAGCAGCTGCGCCGGTGGCAGTGGCTCAAGACGCCGACTCCGGAGGTCGCGAAGCGCATCCAGGCTTTCGATGCCGACAACAACGCCGGAACAATCGACATCAATGACTATAATGAATTTCTGCGCCGACTTGTCACAGACGGATACATCAAGATGGAGGAGCTGCCATGACGAAGGACGAAGCATTTGAAGAGTTCCAGAGCCATTACGACATCGTCAAGAACTGGCGGGCGGACGATCCCTGGCACGAGGCGGTGCGCGACCGCCATGACGCCCTTTTCAATTACGTCTATTGCGAGAACGGCAAGGATCCCGGCCCGTGGGAGATGCCGCCTATTCCGGAGGGCGTGGAGCCATGATCACGATTACGGTTGACACGTCGAAGTTTGACCGAATGATGGCGGACTTCCCGGTGCGGCTCGCGGCGGCGAAGAAACGCGCGCTGGAAGCCATCGGGCAGGCTGTGGCGTCGCGGGCGACGCAGGCCTTCCGCTCGCCGTCGCTGCGGCCTTCGCCGTGGGCGCCGCGCAAGCCGTCGAAGCGCGACGACGGACATCCGCTGCTGATCCGGAGCGGAAACATGCGGCAGTCGATCAGGTGGGAACTGCGCGGAGCCGACACCGTGGCGATCGGCACACCGACGAAATACGCACCCTTCCACCAGCACGGCACGAAGAACATGCCGGCGCGTCCGTTCTTCCCGATCGACAGGCACGGGCAGCTCGTGCCGGCGATGGCCAGCAAGGTTGCGCGCACTGTCGAGAGAATATACACAGAGGAGCTGGGGAAGCTGGGCGAGGGATAGGCCGAGCGCAGCTCGGCCATCTTCACTGGCAGGCCGTTTCATCGCCGCACAATCCGCACGGGCGAATGCCCGCGCGGCTTTTTTATGCGATAATTCGCGGCGTCATGGACAAACCAGCGAAAGTCATACTGCTGCGCACCACCGGCGTCACCGTGAGCCTATCGGCTGACGCGGCGAAGCTGCCGCGCCGGATCAAGGTGCTGAACTGGGGCGACAACCCGAACAGCCACGGCAAGCGCGTGAACGTGGGCGAGCTCTTCGTGAGGTGCCTCGCCGCCGAGACCTATCCCTACCGCAAGGTGGCGCTCGACTTCGAGCACAACACCTTCCCCGGCACGGCGGCGTACAAGGAGTCGAAGGAGCCGCGTCCCGTCGCGGGATTCGGCACGATCGAGGCCGTCGAGGGCGACGGCGTGTACATCACGATGTCGAGCTGGACTCCGGACGGCGAGAAGATGGCGGCGAACTACGCCGACGTCTCGGCCGGGGCCGTGACCGACAAGGAAGGAAACCTCGTGGCCGTGGCGAGCGTGGCGCTGTGCCGCGCCGGCGCGGTGGACGGCATGGATTTCGTGGAGGCGCCGCTGAGTGGCGCGCTGGGCGGATTTTTGAAGAGCATCGCACTGGGTACGTGGAACGAAGCGGATCATCCGCGAGCCAATGACGGCAAGTTTTCAACCAGCGGTGGTGGCGGCGGCGGAAACGACAATGATCGTCCAGACGGCGGATTCAAGGCAGAAAAGGACAGGCACACTATCGCAGAGGAAGCTGCGCAGACTTATTCTCGCATCGGTCGGCTCGAACGTCCGGCAAGAGCGCGGGAAATCAACGAGGGGTTGAAAATGTTCCGTGGGAGGCTCCGTGCCCAGCGGTCAGACCATTGGAATCGCCTCAACGAATATCAAAGCGTGCGGGCACAACACCGCGCTGCCATTTTTGCAGGGTTATCGTATAACCGCAAAACCCATTCTTACGAATGATACCGGACTTCCAACGTCTGGCGAAAGTACAGACACCAACAAAAACAACGCCCGTATGGGCAGAAAGGAAAGGTCCATTATGGATCTAAAGGAAATAGCCCAAGCCTTAGGGCTGGGCGAAGATGCAAGCGAGGAGGAAATCCTCACTGCCTGCAAGGCCGCCGCCAAGGCGGTGGCTCAGCTCGCGGAGGAGCGGGCACAAAACGAGGAGGACAACAAGGCCGCGCTCTCCGCCGCCGTGAAGACTGCGGTCGCCGAGGCCGTGAAGCCGATCGAGGAGAAGGTGGCCGCGCTCTCCGCCGCCGCCGTCGCCCACGAGAAGGCCGACCTCATCGCCGAGGCCGCCCGCGAGGGCAAGGTGATCGCGCTCGGCGCGGACGCCATCGGAAAGATCACGGTCGATGACCTCAAGGCCACGATCGCGAAGACGCCCGCGACGGTGCCGCTCAACGCGAAGACGCCCGCGAACATGAAGGAGAATCCGCCTGCGGGCGAGGTTCCCGAGGAGTTCCGGAAGATCGCGCTGAACTGCGGGGTGGATCCGGAGATCTTCAAAGCCGGGAAGTGACAGCAAGCGTACAACAGCAAGGAAAGGAAAACCATGAAAAAACTGATTGCAATGGCCGCGATGGCGGCAATGGCCTTCGGCGCGATCGCCGGAGAGCACGACACGCCGCAGGCGAGCGGCGACTACGCCAAGCTCACGGCGGGCGAGGCGGTATATGCCGGCAACATCGCCGGCGTGTGGACGAACGGCCTGGCGTACGCCGTGAACTCGGCCACGCCCGCCACCGGCGATCTCACCGTGTGCGGCGTGTTCCAGCACTCGGCGGCGCAGGGTGAATCCGTGATCGCGAAGCGCGGTGGATACATCCTGGAACAGGTGGGGAACATCACGAAGAAGGAGATCGGCGCTACCGCCTACTCCATCTCTACGAACGCCTGGACCGTCACCAAGACGAGCGGCACGAAGACCGTCGGCAAGGTGGCCGACGTTCGCGACGACGGCTCGGTGGTGGTGGTGATCGGCCGGTAGCGGCGAGGAAACAGCAAGCGTACAACAGCAAGGAAAGGACAAGACATGAACATCACAGCATCGAACCTGGACGCGCTCTTCAAGACGTTCCAGACGAGGTTCACCGAGGCGCAGAAGGCCGCGCAGGGACGCGTGACTCCGAACGACCTCATCCCCGATGACATCGCGGTTCCCTTCGTGGGCAGCGGCTCCGCCACGCAGCACAGCTGGCTGAACCAGATCAAGGGCATCCACGAGTGGGTGGGCGAGCGCGTGCTCGAGAGCGCGAAGCTCGGCAAGCTCACGGTGATCAACCGCGACTTCGAGAACACGATCAAGGTCTCGCGCAACGAGATCGAGGACGACCAGTACGGCGTGTACGCGCCGCTGATCGGCATGATGGGCTCGGACGCCGAAAACCTGTGGAAGAAGCTCGCGATCGAAGCGCTTCTCGGGAACGATGAGTGGGCGGACGGCAACCCGTTCTTCTGCTCGGGCCGCGTGCTGGGGAAGAGCACCTTCACGAACGCCGTGACGACCGCGCTCTCGAAGGCGGCGGTGGAGGCGGCGATCGCGGCGATGCGCGGCTGGACGCTCTACGGCGGCGAGCCGGGCGAGGTGAGGCCGGACGTGCTTCTGGTGGGTCCGTCGCTCGAGGCGACCGCCAAGCAGATCTGCGAGGCGGACCTGGTGAGCGACGGCACCACGACGGTGTCGAACGTCTCGCCGGCGAAGGCGCTGAAGGTGCGCGTCTGCCAGTCGCTCATCGGCGGCCACGCGAACGAGTGGTACGTGCTGGGCGACAAGAACGGCGTGAAGGCCGTGGGCATCCAGAAGCGCAAGCTGCCGGTGCTGACGCGCAAGGACCGCGACGAGGACACGAACGTCTTCATGACGAACGACTTCCTCTACGGCGTGCACGCGCGCGGCGAGGGCTTCATGACGCTTCCGTTCCTGGCCTACAAGGGCGGCGCGGCGGCCGTGGACGCCTGGGAGGAGAAGTAAGGCTCCATGACGAGGCTCACGATAGACGATCTGACCGGCGACATGCCGGAGCAGATGATCATCGCGGCCCTCGACGACGACCGGGACGGCTTCGCCGACGAGAAGGCCTTCGACGCGGCGCTCGCATCCGCGAACGCCCGCGCCGAGGCCATCTTCGGCGGGCCGATTCCCGCGCAGTACTCCGTGGCGGCGGACTACGCCGTGCGGGTGTTCCTGCTCGACCTCCTTTACCGCCGCCACGGCGACGACGACGGGAAGAACCCGTGGGCGAAACTGGCGGCGGAGCAGGAGGCGAGGCTGAGGGCGCTCGCGAACGGCACGGAGGCGATAGACGGCACGACGGACGGCGTGATCATCTCGAAGCCGGCGAAGGTCTACAACTCGCTGGGGGTGATGTCGTGAGCCGGCAGGCGGCGATATGCCACGCCGTGGCGGCGGCGCTGAAGGAGACCTTCGGCGGAATGCCGGGTGTGACCGTGGCGGTGGAGGACGCCTGCAATCCTTCTGAGGCGATCGAGAAGACGCTTGGGAGCTTCGGCGTGCTCGTCATGGTGGCGGCGAGCGGGCACCGCCGCAGGTCCGGCTCGGGTGCCCGCACCGACGGCGACCTTTCCCTCGCCCTCGTCGTCATCGAGAACCCGAAGCGCAACCGCAAGAGCGGCGCGACCGGGCCGACCGTCACATCGGTGGCGGAAGCCGCCAAGGACGCGCTGCACTGGCGAACGGTGGGTGACGCGCATCTCGTGTACGAGGGCATGCGGCGCGAGGACGTGGACGAAGGCGACTACCGCATGACGGTGGAGTTCGTCGCGCTGCCCCTCTCGGATCGGGCGATTTCGGCCACCCCGGCGGAAACCGAGCCCGAGGAAATCATAGAGGCCAGGCTTGTGGCGCTCGCTTCCGAGGCGCTACCGGGCTGGGACGTGATCGGGACGCTCGCCGCCGCGCCGGAAGGCGAGATGAAGGAACTGCCCGACACGCGCGTGACGGTCGCCGTCGATGTGGTCTCCCAGGAGCTCGACTGGACCGGCCCCGGCATACCGCGCACGTACTCCGCCCGCGTGGCGGTACGCTGCTCGGACGCGGACGACAGGACCGGCAAGGTCTTCCGCGACGCCTGCCGCGCGATGCGCGCCGCGCTGCGCCAGCTGCTCGGCGACGGCTGCGCCGCGATGGACGGCGATGGCTTCGCGTGCGATTCGTTCGTGCTCGGCAGCACGGAGACCCAACAAGATTCTTCCGCCGATTCCGGCGGGATGAGAAAAACGTACACGGCGACCGTAACCGGCCGCTTCAACGAACCACAAGACGACGAACCCGAAACAACCCCTTAACCAACAAGAAAGGAATCCGTCATGTCCACACCAACCGCACACTCATCAACGTCGACACGTCTGGCGAAGGTAGATTACTTCACCCTCAATACCGCTTTGGGAGGCTCGGCGGGCTCGCCCAAGCTGAAGGTCACCGCTTCCGCCGAGAACCCTTCCATACAGACCACCTCCGGGCAGAACACCTACGGCGACCCCGTGGTGGTCGACGCCTACGGCAAGACATACGCGCCTTCGTCCGAATACGAGCTTGTCGCCGCCATATCGAACCAGGTCATCACGCTCGGCACGATCACCACGAACACGATAGACGGCACGGCGAACACGCCCGTCTGCCTCGGTTCGCTTTCGATCTCCACGCAGACGGGATCCGCGCCGAAGATATCCGCGAGCGGCCAGGTAGTCCCCGCAAGCATGACCACGCCCATTCGCACGTACAAGCTTCCGGCGATCACGCTGTCCACGCGCCACCGCGCGCAGGACATCTTCGCGAACCCGCTCTTCACGATAACGAAGGGCGCGAACGCCGCCAGCTCCGAGTACGACTACGGGCTTTCCTCCGTGAACGCGAACTTCCCGATAGAGTTTACGCTTGCGCAGCCGCAGGGCGATCTCGTCAACTACGACCTCCACGGCGGCATGATAACCGTTGACTACGCGCTGAACTGGTACAGCGCCACCGCGCCCGTCATCGCCTTGAACACCACGGACTGGGCGGGCGGCATCATTCCGATAACGATTGACGACGACAACGTGTTCAACGCCGCGATGACGCTGACGACGCCGCAGAGCCGCAGCGACCCCGAAAACGGCTACACGCAGTACACGTTCCAGATCTCCATACCGCTCGTCGGCAGCGACTACTCTGCATCCTGATAACATGGAGTTTCGCGCATGGTCTCCAAACTGGCAAAAGGCGACTGGGAGGATCTTCGCGACGAGGGGCTTGCCCCGACGCTCGAAGACTTCGACCGCCTGAACCTCATCGCCCTCCGCCTCAAGGACGGCGCGGAGACCACTTGCGCCAACTTCCCGCGCGTCGGCTGGGCGGGCGACGTGCCGTTCTTCGAGCCGACCATCCAGGCGTTCGCGTGGTACCACCAGTACGCGGTGCGGGCGGCGGCGAATGTCGAGACGGAGACTTCGCTGTGGGCGTTCGCGCTGGCACACGCCCGCGAGCCGCACTTCTTCGATTCGCTCGTCACGCCCGAGGTGATCGACAAGGCCGCGAGCGCATGGGCGGCGTCCCTGCCCGTCACCCGCGACGAGGTCGTCCGCGCCTGCCGCTACGCGACCACAGGCTTCGACGACGCGGAACCCGCCAAGCGCGAAGGTTCTGCCGACGTGCGCCACCGCTCCGCAACCGACGAGGCCGCGCGCAACCTTGCCAATCTGGAAGAGCGCCTTGCCCGCGCCTGCGCGAAGCTCCATGCCAATCCGGCCGACCTCATGGCGGAAACGCCGTCGCGCCTGGACCTCATCTGCGAACAGGCTACAGTTGAACTTGGCAAGCCGATGACGAAGGACGAGGCGCTGCTGCAGGCGGACTACGATCTCACCCTCCGCGAGATACGCCTGCGGCTGAAGGCGGAGAAGCTAGCGGCAGAAAAGGTACGCGATACCGCCGAACACGATGGCGGAGGCGACGCCGGCGATGCCATAGACGACAAAGTCGATCCACCGCCAGCCGGAGGCATCCCCGTCGGCAATGAGAAAGCCAAAGACAAGGCCGTCTATGAAGTCGCTGTTGCTCATGGCGCGAACATTGTACCACAAGGGGAGGTGTGATGGCAAGCGATTCGATCACCATCACGATCGGCGGCAAAGACGGTATTTCCTCCATGCTCGCGTCGGCGGCGAAGTCGGTCAAGGGCTTCGTGGACGGCACGGTCGAGGGGACGCGCAAGGCCGTGGCGGCGTTTCGCGCCCGCGCGGCGGCCATCGGACAATCGCTGGCCACGGAGTCCGATGCGTTCGTGAAGCTCCACAAGTCCGCCCTTGCCACATACGAGACGCTGGAGCAGATAAACAAGCGTATCGACGCGCCGAAGGAAGCGGCAAAGTACCAGGAGGAACTCAACAAGGCTATCGAGCGGTACAACCGGCTGCTCCAGGAATCGGCTAACCGCCAAAAGGCCACGTACGCCAAGAAGCACTACTACAACGCGTTCGATCCGGACACGGCAAAGAACCTCGACAAGCTCCACGGCGTGGAAGAGGCCGTGCCGAAGTCATTTGTCGAGCGGCTGAAGGAAATGAGCGGCGCGGCTCGAAAGGCATGGCCGGCGCTGATGATGGTGAACAAGGCCATGGGCGAAGGCCAAGGGGCTACAGCAAAGTTCGGGCAGGCACTTACGAGCGTTGCCGGAATGTTCATGGCGTTCGGCCCTGCCGGCGCAATAATCGGTGGAGCGCAGGCGGGGATAGACGCCATCTTCGACCACTTGAAGAAGAAGGCCGATAAGATGGTGGAAACGGCCCAGAAGGCGGCGGCGAAGACGGCGGAGGCGCTTGCTTTCACGAAAGAACAGCAACTTGACGTGTACAAGAACCGTACTGGCGAAGCAGCCGAAAAGGCCGACAAGAGAACCGAGGACGCGGAATACGAAGCGAAGAAACAGGCCGACGATGCCGCAGCGAGACGGCGCCGGGAAGAAGCCGACGCCTCCGTGGAAATCCAGCGCATGAAAGAGCTGGCCGCGCAAGACAAGGCCGAAGCGTCCGAATCCGACAAGGAACGGATTGATGCCGCATGGAAATACGAGATCGCCAAGAAGGAGGCCGAGCTGAAGGCACAGGCCGCAGAACAGGCGAGGGCGGACGAAGAATCTGCGTTGGCGTCGGCTGAAAAGAAACTCGCCGTCACGGAGCAGAATGTGGAGGTCTTGAACGCCGAAGCCATGCGTGCCGAGCAAAAGGCGCAACAGATAGAGGCTATATTCGGGAAAACCGACAAAGCCTATGTGAAAGAATTTCAGGACGTGGCGGATGCCGCCGTGAAACGCGCCAAGGCCGAACAGAAAAGCGCAAAGGAGCAAAAAGACGCGTTGTCCATCATGCGCCAGGACATGGACACGAACGACCAGAAGAGGGTCGCCGCCGAAAAGGAAGCCGCCGCCGCAGTCGAAGAGGCAAAGTCCGCATACATCTCTGCCGAAGAGGCTCGCGAGAAGAAGATCCGCGAAGCTGAGTCCGCATACGCCAAGGCCGCCGCGCAGGAACGCATGAGGCTCGATGTCGAGGCGCACGAAAGGCGCATGGCGCAGCTCAAGGAGGAACAGGAAGCGGAGACGAAGAAAGCCGAGGTGCAGAAGTCCATCGCCTCCGCCGCCCAGTCAGAGTTCGATCGCGCGTTCGCGATGTACCGCGACCCCTCGCGCGCCGCCGCCGAGATCGGCGAGGAGAAGGACTACCGCGCCGACCTCGACCGGCTCCACAAGGACGCGCGCCGCTACGGCGGCAAGTGGCGAATCGACGAGCTTTCCGCGCTCATGTCGCGCGGCGACTCGCAGGGCGTCTCCGACACGCTCGCCCAGTGGCGCAAGTCCAAGTCCTTCACGCCCGAGGTGGAGGCGATGGTGCGCGCCTCCGCCGCCGAGCAGACGAAGACCACCGCCGAGGACGAGCTGCGCAAGATAGAGGCCAACACCGCCGAACTCGCGTCAAAGCTGGATGAACTCCTGAAGGTGAAGGGGTGACGCGATGGCTCGGTATACCGTACAGTTCAAGAGCAATGTGGGGTCGGGGGTGTCCGGCATCTCCCCGACCGTGCTGTACTACCATACCGGCTCGGTCAAGTACACGACCGGCACAAGCTCCACCGGCGCAATGGTAACGCACGTATCCGTGCCGACCCGCCAGTATTTCAAGTTCAAGGGCTACTACGCCATCAAGGCGCCCGTCACAGGCAACGAGACGCAGTACGCCGAATCCGGCGGCTATCTGCGGGCATACGGCGAATCGGCCGCCCGGCCTACCGCCGACATGACGCTGTACACATGGTGGACCCGGATCTGCTGGCCTTTGACCCTTGATCGCCAGAGCGGCACGGGCGGCACGGCGACGCTCTACGGCAAGACGGGCACGGGGGGCTGGTGTTCCGATGCCGAGTGCAAGAGCCCCGTCACATCCATCACGCCGCCCACGCGCACAGGCTAC
Organism: Kiritimatiellia bacterium; assembly: GCA_017525225.1. Lineage (GTDB taxonomy): Bacteria > Verrucomicrobiota > Kiritimatiellia > RFP12 > UBA1067 > RGIG6720. The sequence continues at coordinate 46,490 of JAFXTB010000003.1, read as the reverse complement.
CGTTTCGTGGGCTACTACTCGCAGACGGGCGGCGCTGGCACGAAGTACATCAACGCCGACGGTTCGTTCACCACGGACTTCGAGCTACTCATCCTCTCCGCCGCCACTACGATCTACGCCCACTGGCTCCAGATTGACGAGATCACCATCGAGACCACCGGCCATTCCGTCTACTACCCGGACGGCAAGTACCTCTACTACTGCGACGGCGCGTTCTACTCCGATGATGCCGCCACCACGCCCATAACCGCCATCAACCCGCCGCGAGTCGATTCCGCCGTGTTCCTCGGCTGCTACCTCACGGACGGCACGGATGGCACGCAGGTAATAGCCCCGGACGGCACGATCTCCGGAAGCTGGGCGCCTTCCGACGGCGACACCATCTACGCGCAGTTCCGCACTGTCGTGGAAATCACGCTCTTCCCCGGCACCGGTGGCGGCGATGCCTCCATCTTCTACGATTCCGCCGATTCCAAGTTCCACCGCGAGGATGGCGACGGCGGCATCACCTCCGTCATCCCGCCACAGTTCGAGTGCCGCCGCTTCATGGGCTATTACACGGAGATGAACGGCGGCGGCACGAAGTGCATCGATGCCGACGGCACACTCCTCTCGCCGCTCACATCCAACCCTCCGTCCACGGCCACGACCCTCTACGCCTACGCCCCTAGGGTATCGTACAAGATCCTCATCGACCCGCAAGGCGGCGACGGCGGCCCGGAGGGGCTGTACAACGACGGCTCCACCACCGACCTGTACCCCGACGACCTCTGCGAAGAGGACCCCCTCGTCTCTGTGGAGCTTCCAAGCCTTCTCGGCCATGTCTGCACCGGGTTGTGGTCGGCGGACAGCGGCGGCACGAAATGGGTGGACGCGGACGGTTCCATCGTCCACAGTGAAGTCGTTTCTGGCGACTCGACCTTCCTCTACGCGCAGTGGACGCCCGGCACGTATGTGCTGCATTTCGACTACGCGGGCGGAAGCGGTACCCCGTCGATGAAGTACGTCACGTGGGGACAGGCCGTCGGCGCACTGCCGACAGTTACGCCGCCGCGCAACACGTGGACCTTCAAGGGCTGGTACGTGGACGGCGAGAAGGTCACATCCTCCACCGTCTGGAAGGGCGAGGATGCCATCGCCGTGGCGGAATGGGAGACCCCGTTCGGGCAAGTGGACGACTGGTTCGGGATGAAGTCGTCATCGCTCATCCCGGTCTCATCCGACAGCGGCGATAGCCAACGGCACACCAACGCCGTGAACGGCGGGCGGTACTCGTCCGGCGTGTCCCAGACGTCCGGCATCTGGCGCAATCCCACGGTCACATACGCCGTGGTGAAGAACGTCACCGTCGCGGCGACTCTCGGCAAGGCGTTCGCGGCCACAAAGTCGGGCGGGGTGATGACCATATCCGGCTACATGATAACCTCGGTGGAGGTGTCCACGCGGCTCGGCAGCTTCCCGACCGTCACGGTGTCCGCCACGGCCAACGAGGGAGTGAACGCCATCAACCAGTTCGGCGTGTCAATCCCCGTGAAGGCGCGGGCAAGGGCGCAGGACATGCTGGATGCCATCTCCGGCGGCGGGTTCCTGCATGCCATGAAGGTCCGGGCGTGCTGCGACCCCGTGGTGTGCGAGGAGGACATGATGCCGTGCGCCTCGGACGTGGTGCGCGGGCGCTACGAGCTCTCGGCGGAGACGCTGGCGACCAACAGGGAGTCCGCGCCTACCGCCCAGGCATTTCACGATGCCAACTCAAAAGGCGGATTCACGATCACGGCCACGGACCGCACGGGCGGCGGCACGGAATACGTCCGGTATTCGGTCACGGGCAGAAGGGAGATTGCATAATGGGCTACTACACGGGCAGCGGCAAGGTGACGGCAGGCGGCGAGAGCATCAGCGTGTTCCAGCGGTACATCTGGAACGGGACCCACGTCTGCTACCAGCGCAAGGCGTCCACCTCCACGCGCAAGTCGGGCGTGTCGCTCAGTACCGCGCAGAACGAACAGTCCTCCTTGTCGGTAGAGGACATTACCTTCTATATCGGCAGTGCGTGGTATTCCGCCCCGGGCGCAAAGGGCAGGGAGAAAAGCGTATCGTATTCCCAGATAGACGGCTCGAACCTCTACGAGCTGAATATCGAGGAGACCGTCACGTCGGCGAAACTCGACAATGGAGCTTGGCAGACGCCATGACGGGCAACGAGAAATATATCACGCAGCTCACACGGGACGACCTGAAGGGGTTGCGCCGGGCGATGAACCCGGAGCCTGGCATCGGCATCTCGATCGAGAAGCGCGACGGCTCGTTTGTGTTTTCCATCGACCAGAACACCCTCAAGATCATGATATGGACGTTTCTCCAGAACGGCGGGCAGTCCGCAGCCCTCGCCGATCTCGCCGGTATAAGCCTCGACCCCGGAAACACATCGGGTTAGAATAATGACGATTGAAAGGAGCCAACATGAAAGGATATGCAAAGCCTATGAAACACCTGTTCACAACCATTGCAATAGCGCTTGCCGCATGCCTCCGCGCCTCCGTCCCGCTCTCCTGGACGGCCACGCCGCGCAACCCCGCGCCCGTCGCCTTCGACCGGCACCACGGCGAGACGCTGGAGTTCCGCTGCGTTTTCTCCGGCTTCGGCGAACTGCCGTTCGGCCAGGCGGCCGACATCCGCCTCTGGTACCAGACCAACGGCATGGCCGCCGCCTGGTGGAGCGTCCCGGCGTCTGTTTCCTCAAATGTCCTCTCCGCCACCTTTCCGCCGCAGGCCGATCCGGGCGCGGACAGACTCTCGCTCTTCTTCGGCGCGCCGTCCAACGCCTACGCCTCGGCGGTGCTGCGGCTCCGGCATTCGCCCGGCTTCACGCCCAACGTACTGCCCGCGCCCGAGTCCGGCTACACCGAGCAGGATCCAGTCTTCGCCGCCTGGCTCGCCGACAATCCTCCGCGCGAGGAGACCGACCCCACCGTCCCCGCCTGGGCGAAGGCCGAAACCCCACCGCAGACAATGACCACCAACGACGTGCAGGCAATCGTCACCAACGAGGTGGCGGGGTTTACGGAATGGCGGCTGGATAGCGGATGGATCGACTCAACCGCGCCGGACATCGGGGTGTCACTTCCATTTTCTGAACTTGTTATTAGCCGCCAACCGAGATGGGAGGATTTAGGTGAAACGGGGCAGATTTGGGGAGGATTCGACATATCAGTCAAGGCGACGGGACAACATTATTTGTATGTGTATGGTGGGGTTGATAGTGGGACGGAGGGTCCTCCGGATGCCACGAACATTACCTATAGGAGTTATGAGGGAGGACTGTGGGAAATCACAATTGTCCGAGATCCCCTGCCCACTCGCAACTCCCTCGGCCTCGCCAGGCTTATCGACCTCCCGCCGCTCACCAACTCGATCCCGGATACCGCCGCCCGGGCGGTGTACGATGTGCATGATCTCATGTGGGATGCGACGGAGAGCATTTTGTACTGGCACAAGATAAGGCAGGGACACGACGAATACATTGCCGTTACCAACATCGATCTCACGAACCCCGTGAACGCGGCGGCGTTGAAAGCATGGCGGGAGGCCAACCGATGAAGTTTATATCGCTAGTAACTACGCTGGGGGCGGCCTCTGCGCTTGCATCAGTGACCAATACCGTCTTGACGGTCGATGAATACGGCAACGTATCGCCGACCAACGCGCTGGTCACGCAAGCGCAGATGGCCGCCGTGGCGGCGTCAAACGAAATCGTGGTCGCCAAAATGGCGGCAGTCGAGGACGGCTATCAGACCGCGATACGGCTGCTTACGGCTGTCGCGCAATCGATGTCGACAAGGCCGATAGTGTTCTACGGCGTGGATGTCGTGGGGTTCGAGGCGGCGGTAGCTTTCGGCGATGACGCGAAATGCGCGGTATGCCGGTTCAACATGACTTCTGACGTCGAATCAAAGACGGTCGATGAAGCCGTGATCGAATGCCGCCGCTACGAAATGGGGCTTGCGTTCACCGAAGCCTTGCAAGGCGTTCAGCCGGATATTGCATACAGCACGAACATAAACGGCAGGGCGGACTGGGACAACCTGAACCCCGTGCTTGTAGGAACGCCGGTATTGCAGCCGGGACCGTGGACGGACGGCGCGGGGAACACATACGCGAACGTTTACCTGATGGACATTTGGCTACCGAACAGAAACACGGGCTTTGTATTTGTTCGAGTACCGAACGACGCGATATCAGGCGACGGCATGGTTATGGAGTTTCCGGGCGCGGCTGGAGGCTTTAACGGTGAGATGCAGATTGGCACCAATCGAGTTGAATTCGTCAACGGCGTAGCATACCGTAAGGAGGACTAATGCAGGGTATGTTGCAGAATGCCGCCTTTGCGGTGGCAGTAATGGCCGTGGCTGGGCTTGGAATCTTGCTCACCGTGTGCGGCGGCATTGCGCTTGTCAGAGGCACGACGCGCCGCATGATCGATGTTTGGAAACGCATCGGATGGACGCAAAGCGCGATACTGATTGCGGCGGCTGTTTTGGGGACGATTTACGGCGGTTCAAAGATGGAGATAAAGCCGCGCAGTTCAGCCGACGATGGTATCACACTGCAGGCCGTGATTGCGATAAACACGAACGGCGTTACGCGCATATCGGCAACATCCACAGGGGCAAGCGCACAGCCGATGTATTACCGCGATTCAATCAGCAACAATTGGACGCTTGCGACGGCAGACGGCTTCACGCACGAATTTTCAGGCACGGTCGATGGCGTCTACTCGAACGCATGGGCGAGAGCCGAGGAAGAATATACGCCGATGGCTATGTACTGGTTTGGCGACAATCCGCCGCCGGTGGAGATTGTAGTTGCGGACGGTATCTTTCTCGACGCATGGCGCGGAACGGGGCGCGGCGTTGAGGTCGATTGGCACATTGCCGACGATGTGGAAATCGCCGAAGGTTCGACGGTGATTCTCGAAAAGGCGGCGGGTAGCGCTACTTTCGAGACGGCGGTAGAACAGCAGCTATCTCCGGGCGGCGGCAGAAGTGGCACAATGGCCGTGCAGGGATGGTTTGTCGGATATGCCACGAGGTGGCGGCTAAAGCTGGAGGTACCGCAATGAGGCGGACGGCAATTCTGGCATGGGCGGCAGTTTGCGCAGCGGCGGCATTTGCGCAGCTTGGCGCGGACAGAGGCAGCACGAACGTGGTTTACTATTCGTCGATCCACAGCGCACCGGCGAGGGTGAAGGAACGTATCACGCAGCGGCACGATTCGACCGGCTATCACCTGATGGATCGTAAGCGGGTGTTCGCGCAGCTTGCGCAGCTGGTGGCAGAGCAAGTCACAGTCGCAGGGGCGAACGAAGTTACCGAAAGTTGGAAGCAGGGATTTTCAAACGGCGTGGAGTCGCTGCAGGCGGCATGGGCGAACGCTCCAACGAACGGCGCGTATCTGGCCGTTGATATCCCGTATGATCCCACGCAGAGCCGGGCGGCAATCGATATCTACGTCGTATCAAACCATTACGACAGCGTGACCGGCTATGATCTCTTGTGGGTGTATTTTAATCACGAATTGCCAAAGCCGACCGTAGAAGTGCCGTACACATGCGGCGGCGAAACGAAGCGAGTAGCGGGAACGTGGAAACCAGCGGGGACGGCGGCGAATTGGACGAACGTCTACACGGTGGTTAAAGGCGGTTATACGTACGATAAATGCCATCTGCTTTTCGTCGAAAGGCCGGAAGAATACGCGGGAGCAGTGATGAACCTACGGCGGGTAGGGAACTTCGGAAACCCGGAGACCGGCATAAGCTGGGGCAAGGTGCAGACAACGTACAACGGCAGAGCGTCGATCACGGCGACGCTGACTGACGGCGTGAACGACTGGGAATTTGTGAACGGACAACTTATCAGCAAGAAACCAACGGAGCAAGAAGATGAAGAATAGGCTATTGAATTTCGGCGTTGCCGCCGTACTGACGTGCTTTGCGGTCGTTTCACACGCGCAGACGGCGGCAACGCCAAAAACTCTCGATCCGGCTACGGTGTCGAGACTTGAATCGTTCATACGGACGAAAAGGCTGTTGAGCCGCGAGGTCGTGGGAACGAACGTTGTCTACACGTTCACGCAGGGCGGCAAAACGTGGAGCGAGACAAACGCGGTGCGACACGTCGACGGAGCAATACAGCCTACGCGGTATTCAAGGCTGAAGCTGTATGCTGCGATTGCCCGGATGGGGAAATGGGATGCGCTGGAAACATGGCTTAAATCGCAGACGATAGACGGCGTGAACGCATACACGGCGTTTCTGATAGCGAATGAATTGAGGACAGACCACCCGCTTTTCATGCAGTATTTCACGGCGGCAAAACAAGTGCTCGGCGTCGATGACGTCACGGCCGACGCGATATTGGCACAGTGCGAGGAATAACCCTCGCCGTCAACCGCTATCGACAAGAATATCTTCCCCGCCAGGACCTCCACGCCAAGACCATGCGCGTGACAGGCACAGCGGGGTTCTTCTTCCTCTATAGTCTACAAGGGAATCCCTCGCGAATCCCCAGTGATCCCCCTGCGATTCAACCCTTATCCCACGTCACACTATCAGATTCCCAACCCAAACCATTACATTCGCGCCGTTACGATACTGTGCCTAAGGCCTACCAAAAGGCGTTGGGAGGGGGGACAGGGATGGGTTTGGAGTTCGTTAAACGTCTCCTGTCCGACTTGCAAAGCGATGACGACGCTCGAATCTCGTGGGCAAAGGGCATTGTCAATGCACATGGAAGGCTGGTGGGAAGAATCTTGCAGGACGATGTGTACGCGCTCGCGAGCGACAAGGGACGCCATTTCTTGCTGGAACTTGCACATAACACGAACCCGGTCGTCCGAAGGTTGTTTGTCTCGCAGGTGATGACCGGCGATGCAGTGGACGCGAAGTCGAAGGTGGGCGTATATAGCGCCCTGCGTCCATTTAAGGAGTACACCACGCGCGAGCGGCATGAAGACATAAAGATCGCCACACGCATACTTGGACACAAGGCGTATGTCAATGGCGCACACAACGGACTCACAAAGGCGTATTCCGATAATGCGAACGATCCGGATTATCAGCTCGCTGTATGCGAAAAGGTTCAGGAGACCTACGCTGAGTCGGGATACATTCGGTACCAGTGGTCGCGGAGCAAGTTGCCGGGTTATCGGATTATTCGGTGTTCCTTCCCTCGATTTGCATCGATGAAGGATTCACTTTCCGGAACCATAGACCGAGACACCATTGGTGCCTTGATCAATGAAGAGAATCCGGGATCGCTTGCGTTGATGTGCGACATGTATGGCGTCAGGTTTGGGCTGGAACAAATTGTGTACCTCATGCGACAAGGAAGGGGAAAACTGCTTTCATACATTGCACGTGACTTGCCTGAACTCCTTTGCAAAATCAGCAGGACGGAACTCTTGTTCTATGTCTCCGCATACGGTGACTGGGATGTGGCAATAGAGGTTGTCCGCGCAATAGAGGCGGTTGAGCCAGGAACGGTTGCGGGGGCAGTCGACTACTTCGGCAACACGCCGATCTGGTACACGCAGTATGTACTCAACTCGACAGATTGGTATTCGCCGAACAGGACGAAAAAATATTCGTGCGCCGATTACATTCAGATGCTTGAGTCATTTGGGTGCTGTCGATACAGGAAGAATCATCTCGGCATCTCGTATGCGGATGTGGAGAACCGTCAGCAGAACTAGGTGTAACCTTCGTATTTTCATCAGGAAGGAGATCGTGATTAACATGGACGGATTCATCGTCGCGTTGATGATTGGAATACCCGGAAGCGGCAAGACGACGTTTTGCCGCGAGCGGTTGTTTCCACATCACTTGTACATCTCGCTGGACCAGCTGCGGACGCGGTCCGCCGAGGCGGAGCTGTTTGCCTTTGCGTTGAGGCGGCGGAAGAATTGCGTGATCGACAACACGAACATCAACGCGCTTGAACGGTCGCGCTACATCCCTGCCGCGAAGCGGGAGGGTGCGCGCGTGGTCGGCTACTTCTTCGAGTCCGACCTGGAGGCATGTATCGCGCGGAACGCGAAGCGCATCGGCAAGGCCCGCGTTCCGGAACACGTGATTCGGCAGAAGCTGTCGCGGTTTGAGCGCCCGAGCCCAGACGAGGGCTTTGACGCGCTCTATCGCGTGAAGGTTACGGAGCAAGGATTTGATGTGGAGGTGTTGGATGAGAAAGAATAATCTCGGAGAACGGATGAAGGAATACGAACGCGCGAGCGACGTGAAGCTCACGCGTCGGTTGCCGATGATCATCCGTCTGGACGGCAAGGCGTTCCATTCCTGGACGAAGAAGTCTGGATGCGTACGGCCGTTTGACCACAGGCTGATGGACATGATGGCCGCGTTGACGCAGTATCTGTGCGAGAACATCGGTGGCGCGGAACTTGGGTACACGCAGTCGGACGAAATATCGATCCTCGTCCGTGACGACCAGAACATTGACACGGATGCTTGGTTCGACAAGCGGCTCCAGAAGGTCGTGTCGGTTGCGGCGTCCTTGGCGACGTATTGGTTCAACGCCAACAACCTGTTTGAAAAGAAGGAGCCTGCGTTTTTTGATGCGCGGGCATTCGTGTTGCCGGAGAGCGAGGTGAGGAACTACTTCATCTGGCGGCAGGAAGACGCCACGACGAACAGCCTGTCGATGCTGGCGCAGAGTTTGTATCGCCACAATGAGCTTCAGAACAAGAAATGGGCCGAGCTACAGGAGATGTGCTGGCAAAAAGGGCGGAACTGGAATGACCTTGAGGTTGTCGAGAAACGCGGCGCATGCATCTATCGCCACGAGGTCGAAGTCAGCGGCCGCGATGGTCCCGTGAAGCGGATGAAGTTCTTCATCGACTTGAACATTCCTATCTTCACGTCACCTGACGCCGATGCCTGGTGGAGCGCATTCGTGGTGTCTGGAGAGCAGATACGGGAAGCAAAAGAAAAATTGTTACGGGAGTGATGGATGACTACGAAGACCGACAAATACTCAATGCGCGCGATAGACATTAAACTCTATCAAGCATGTGCCAAGGGATCTGTAAAAGAAGTGGAATGCCTAATTGGTCAGGGCGCGAATCCGTCTGCTCCTTATTGGGTTGAGCCATGGCCCGACGATCTGGATCCCAATCTCTATACCGAGGATTACTATTGCGTTCATGAGGCAGCCCAAAATCCCGATATCCGTGTAATTGATTTACTTGTCGAGCATGGCGCTGATCCAAATATGTGTGAGTATTGGGGGCGGCAACCGCTTGCCTATGCAGGACAGTACAATTCGTTGGAAATGGTCAAGCATCTGGTGGAACTCGGAAACGATCCAGGTAAGTGCGATGACGACGGAGGAACGGTTTTGTCCTGGTCTGCCTTAAATCCCGATGTTCGTGTCTTGGAATTTCTCATTGCACATGGTGTTGGAATCGGAGACGCATGTTTTGGCGGAACGGAGCTGGATATTGCGTTAAAGGAAGGTTCCCCAGACCGTGTTCGGTTCTTTGTCGAGCATGGAAGCGACTTGGAATGCATCAGCATGAACTCATTTGTCGATGCGCCGCTTGAAAATATCCGTGTCCTGCTTGAATGTGGCTTGGATCCAGATTATGATGATGGGTACGATGAAGGGCGAGTCGTAGACATCCTTGATCCAATCCGAAAGGCACTGTTCATAGAGTTTGGAGCAAAACCGAAATGAACCAAGAAGAAACAAACGATTTTGACGACGACTTCTGGACGCCGCTCATGCACGCCGTTGAGGATGGCGACATGGTGCGATTTGAAAACCTTGTTGCCGCAGGGGCTGATGTTAACCTTGGGAACAGGGAGGCGGAAGAATGGCCAATCGCGATAGCGGCGGAAAATGGTCGAGAGGAAATGTTCTTCCGCCTCGTCGAACTTGGGGCTAAACTAGAGGTCGACGAGTATTGTTGCCCAACCTGTGATATGTGGTATGGTTTCAAGAAAGCCGATCTGTTTTGTGCGGCGACTGAGTCGGGCAGTGCGTGTATCGCCAGATATCTTCGCTTCATGGGGGTACGGCCATGGTCCAAGACAAGGTCGATGGCATACGGTGGACAGACCGTGCGTGAGTTTGCGAAATTGCACAACAAGGAGGCGTTCCTTGCGACTGTTTTCTCGGATTCCGAACTTGCATCAAATACGGATTGAAGACTATGAAACCTATAGTCCCAAGGAAGGAGCTTCCTCGCAAGAGTTCTTTACTGACTTTGTCTTATTCCTTCTCAATGGAATCCGTGTCCCCGTTACTGATGACGAGATGGCCGCAATCATTGCCATCTGTAAAGATAGGGGATATGAGGATTGTTTAAAGGAGTTAGCTAAGTAGCAGCAATCTTGTCATTGGGGGTGAAATCAGGTTTCGCATGCAGATAAATGATGTTCACAGAGTCGGAGACGAGATAAGGCGATGAGAAGGAACCCGCAAAAGTTGATTGCACTCGGGGAGGGCAGTACTGTTGAGTTCAAATTGGCGTCGGCAGGCGTGCATGACGACGTGTTCGAGACGGTCTGCTCGTTCGCCAACGGACGCGGCGGCGACATGTTCCTTGGCGTCAACGACCACGGACAGGTCGTAGGGCTGTCGCAAGAAACACGTGACGGCATCAAGCGGGATATCATGCAGGCGTGTTCCGCGAATGGTCTATTCACGAAAGCGGTGCCGGTGTGTATTCAGGAGCTGGTCGTGAACCGGCACCACATCGTGTATATCCAAGTTCCGCACGTGCGCCGCGGCGTCGCCTACAAGGGTTGCCGATATGTCCGCCGCGGCGACGCCGATTATAAAGAGTAATCGCATACGGCTCGCCGACTAAATTCCCAATGTTCCAAAAGCTCGCAGGGCCTGTTTGACTTCACGGAAAAAATATGATAATATTTCCGCGAACGACGGAAAGATTTCCGAATTCTTTCCTTGATTCGAGGAAATGGTATGACTAAAGATGAGATAAAGGCCTGTATTCTGCTGAAACAGCAAGAAATGCCGTTTGACGTTAAGGAACGTGAGGAGCGTCTGCCGCTTGATGGACGGGACATCATCACGATTCCTGGCGTTCGTCGGTGCGGGAAGTCGACGCGGATGGAGTTGGCAATCAATGGTCTTATCGCACGGGGTGTTCCCAAGGAGAACATTCTATGGGTTGGATTTGATGACGAACGGTTCGCGTCGATGACTGTCCTGGAGCTTGATCTTATTCTTGACGCCTATCGGGAAATGTATCCCGATACGCCGCTGAAGGACGTCTGGATGTTCTTTGATGAATTGCCTTTGGTTAAGGATTGGGAACTGTTCGCCCTTAGGGTATACAAGAGCTATTGTCGGCATATTTTTATTTGCGGTTCAAATGCGCATACCTTGTCCAAGGAGATGAAGAGCGAACTGAGGGGATGGCCGCTTGAGTTTGAGACCTGGCCGCTGTCATTCCGCGAATTCTGCGATTTCAAGGGGTTCGACAGATCCAGTGCGCTTGAAAGCGAACAGGCGAAACTACGAGTCGGATTTGACGAATTCAACCGTCTGGGAGGAATGCCGGCCGTGACGCTGACGGAGAGCGTCTCACTCAAGTACAAGCGGCTTCAGGGATATTTCGACACGATGATCCTGAAGGACTTCATTGAGCATTTCAACGTGAAGAATCCTTTGATTCTGCGTTTCTTCCTGAAGCGGGCGATGGCAGGAATCTCGAATCCACTTTCGGTGAACGCCATCTACGGGGACATCCATGCGCAGGGCCTCAAGATCGCCAAGGACGAACTGTATGGCTGGCTTGAGGATGCGTGCGACATCTATTTGTTCCTGAAGGTGCCGAAGTATTCGCGTTCGATTGCCAAACAGGCTACGGCTCAGGCCAAGTACTATGTCGTCGACAACGGACTGCGTAACGCGGTCATACCCTTGCAGTCCGACGATCAGGGCAAACAGCTTGAAAATACGGTGTTCTTGGAACTTCGTCGGCGCCTCTCAGGAACTGAAACCATAACCTATTACCAGGACAATGGCGAATGCGACTTTGTCATCGGTGACGGTGAGAACGTCTCTCGTCTTGTACAGGTGACGTGGAATATGTCCGGTCAGGATGAAGCCGGGCGAACGACGCGCAAACGCGAGTTGAACGGACTTTTCGACGCTTCCGAGGCGCTCGATTGCTCTAACCTGACGATTATCACACATGATGAGGAGGCCTTGCTTACCGAACGCGGTAGAACAGTCAAGGTCATTCCGGCATGGAAATGGTTGTTACATCGGGATGAGATCGAGTAGGTTTTAGCATGACTTGCGAATGGTGGGGTTGGCACGGTTATTGCTTGTAAGTTTTGTAAAAACTGGTGTAACGTTTTCTGGTTGAATGCGTTTATGCTGGTGAAAGCGAGAAGGAAAAGAGTTTTCAAATGAAGAAGAACCTAGAGTTATTGCGCGCGACGCGGCAGATGTTGAATCTGCTGCTTGGACGCTATTGCTCGGGGTTCATCAATTGAAGCTTGCTGGAATCGTCAGCAGTCGGAAAAAGAGGCCGGCCCCGCACACGCGGAGCCGGCCTCTTTGCATACCTTGATCTTTCACAACGCACGGAACCGTAGCCCAACTGGCAGGAGGCGCTTGCTTGAGGTGCAAGACAGTGCGGGTTCGAATCCCGCCGGTTCCACCAACGCTCCCGTGATGCAACAGGCAGACATCGGATGCCCAAACCATCTGTTTTGTGGGTTCGAATCCCTCCGGGAGCACCAATGGGCCTGTGATGCAACTTGGCAGACATACTGCGTTCAGACCGCAGGTCTTTGCGGGTTCGACTCCCGCCAGGCCCACCAGTTCAAAAGGATTTTCAGACATGGAAAAGATAGATGATTCGATCTGCTCGGACATTGAGCAAGATGACGACCAGGCATGGACGGCGTTCTACGCCGCCTTCGCACCCGTCATGCGCGCATACGCCGTGAGGCGGGGTTGTGACGAGCCGGACGACGCCGTGCAGGACGTGTTCGTCAAGTTCGTCGCGGCGGTTCGGGACGGACGCTTTCAGGCGCGGAGCGCGGCCGAGACGTGTTCGTATCTGAAGACACAGGTTGCCCGTCAGGTGATTGACTACCATCGACGGGCGAAGGCGCGCTGTCGGGATGTGACCATTGAGATTGACGAAATCGAGATCGCGGTTCCGGCCGTGGTGCCGCAGATTGTTGAGGCGCGCGAGGAGGCGGCGATCCGCGTCAGGGCACGGACGCGGGCGGTGTCCGGTTGGCGCTGTTCCGACCGCACGCGGGCGATCTTCGAGGCCTGTACGGTCGGAGGGCGCAGCGCGGCGGAAGTTGCACGGGATTTCGGCGTCTCGCCCGGCTTCGTGCGGATTATCCGTCATCGGGGACTGGCCAAGGAGAGAAAAGCCGCGAAAAAGGTGTAACGCTTTTGCGCGGGATGCGTTTATGCTGATGTCGTGATCTGCGAGGCAGTTGCAAAATCTGGCATGGTTTTTCAATGGTCTCATGTGAAAGAGCGGGATTGACTGGAGTGGTACCAGCGGCAGGTTCATAACCTGAGGAACGTCGGTTCGAATCCGACTCCCGCCTCCAATTCGGATGTAGTTCAATGGTAGAGCACCGCACCGTTAATGCGGCCGTTGCTGGTCCGAGTCCAGCCATCCGAGCCATCCCTCGCCTTGTGTTCCACCAAGTGACGTTTCCAGTGAGATTTCCATAGGCATATCAGTTGAAATAGAAAAACCATATCAGTGAATCTTCCGCTCGTATGTCTGCGCATGACATAAAGATTCAGGGCTCGTGTGTATATTCCTGTATAAAGCCTATAATATCGGATATGTTGTTGTAGGGCGGCGGTTGTACATTAAATATGGTTGGGTGCGAGATCAAGGCGGAATGGCAGGATTGTCAGGATTTTTTTGACGGTATTATTCCTTCGGGCCGGATTGGTACGGTTGTTGCTCATGTTCTTTTGTCGCCGATGGTAGCTCGTGGGAGCAGCGGTCTCCAAAACCGATCGGTTGGTTCAACTCTGGCACCTGGCGCCGCTCAAGATTGAAAACGAAACAGGAGAAAAGACATGAAAACAATGGTGGTAATCGCACGGGCGCTCAAGGAGAAAAACCGCGTGGCGGGGCGTCTCGTAAGGGCGCGGGAGCTTGTCGGTGCGGAGAATTCGAAGGACAAGAGCGTGTCGCGCGGTGTTGACGTGGCTGCGATGTACGACCTTGCGAAGGTGCTTCGCAATCGGCTGGTTGCGATCAAGAGCGCCATCGCAGAGGCGAACAAGCCTATCGTCTCGAAAATCATCGAGCTTGACGAGATCAAGTCGGAGATCTCCTTTCTGAACGGTCTGGATGTGAAGGAGGGCAAGTTCGTCACGACGAACTATGGTTCGCGCATCGAGTCGGACATTGATGCGGTTATCCGCAAGCAGCAGGTCCTGGACGAGGTCGCGGCCCTCCAGGCGCGCGCGGACCGTATTCAGGACGAGCTTGACGAGTTCAACGCGACCACGAATGTTGAGATCGAGATTGATGAGTGAATTGAAATCAGCATTGCAGTCGTTGCACCTGGCGGAGTCTTCGGGCTCTGTCCTCATTTGTTAACGATGTTGAGACCGGGTCCTGTTTCAAGGGCTTAGACCGTAAGGGTCAAGGACTTAGCTCGTAACATGCAAAAGGTAAAAATTAAAACTTATCATGCAGCGACTCGATGCAGGTTTCACCCCGGGGCGGGGATATTGGAAACGACCTCCAAGAACCTCCCCGTCCCGGGGGCTTTCAACTGCCCCGTGTAGTTGACATCCGCGGCACCGCCAAGATGGGTGCGCAGGCAATCGAGATGTGTCGTTTCATCATGTCGCGGGGCGTTCCCAGCGCCTCTGACGGTTGGTGGATGAATGACTTTCGAATATCATGTGTGTTCCGTGGAGGATGATGGCAACTAAAATCGTGACATTTTTGTTATGAAAATATGCCCCGGGTGGGTCATTGACAAACCAACATGCATGAATTATAATTCAAGCGATTTTCATCCTATGGCACTATGGTAAAGGAGCGAAAATGAAGGATAGTACGGCATCGGCCGGTTCGCGCATCCGGACTGTGGCTGCGCTTGCGGCGTTCTTGGCGTTTGCGGCGGCGTTCGCCCTTGACAACACGATCAACAACGATTTCTGGAATACTACGGGCTATGTGAATCCGTCGCCGGATACGAAGGCGGCAACGCTCGAAGCGCCGTTCGATTCCGTTGTCGCGACCGCCCGCGCGTCCGTCCCGGCGGCGGATGACCGCTTCGACAGCGTCTACCGTACAGTCAACGAATCCGCGCCCCTGGAACGCTTCCGTAGCGACGCTCCTGGGCTCGCGCTCTATTTCAAGTGAGGAACGTCCGATGAAAGCAACCATCCTTTCCGCCGTCGCACTCATGGCGGCAGGGCTCTCAGCCGCGCCGAACATCGCCAGCGACGTGACGCTGTCCAGAAACACCGCTACGCGCCAGCTGGAGATCCGTTATACCCTGACGGGCGAGCCGGGGATAGTCACGGCCGACATCCAGACGAACTACGTGGACGGCGGCGTGACGAAGTGGGCGTCGATAGGCGAGGAGAATTTCGCCAACATCGTGGGCGACGTCAACCGAGTCGTCACGAACGTTGGCACCGTCTCGACTATCTGGTGGAAGCCCGAGAAGATCTGGCCAGGCCACAAGATCCCCGCCAGCGGCGTTCGCGCGGTACTCAAGGCGTGGGCCACAAACTCGCCGCCCGACTACGTGGTGGTTGACCTCCTGGCGAAGAAAAGCCTCCGCTTCTACACATCCACCAACGCGATTCCCTTCGGCGTGCAGGACAACATCTACAGGACTGAAAAGCTGGTGATGCGCCGCATTCCCGCCGCAGGCGTCGTATGGCGCATGGGATGCGCCACGGTGGCGGAAACGAATGCCGTCGGCAGCACGAATAACGCCAAACATGCCCCTCCCCACAGGGTGACGCTCACCGAGGACTACTACATGGGCATATACGAGGTGACGCAGAGTCAGTGGTCTAACGTGTTCGTGTATGCAGGGGTCCGCTCGGAATCCGACACAAAGTACAGGTCGATCCTTGTGCCGTCGAAATTCAGCACCGCGGACGATTCACCGCTACGGCCGGTCGAGTATGTCTCGCACTGGGGTGTGCGCGGCAATACCAATCTTACGCTGGCCGTTGCGGTGGATTGGCCCAACAGCTCTCCGGCTCATGTGGTGGACGATAGGTTCTGGCTTGGACGTTTCCGCATCTTCACGGGACTGCAGGTCGATCTCCCCACAGAGGCGCAGTGGGAGTACGCCTGCCGTGCCGGGACGTCGTCCGTATACAACGACGGAACGGATTCGGATTCGGATGTCGCGTGGCAGAGCGGCAATTCCGGCAACGAAACCCATGTTGTGGGGAAGAAGCGGCCTAACGCATGGGGACTCTACGACATGCACGGCAATGTGGCTGAAATGTGCCTCGATTGGTTCCATGGAAATGTCCCGGCCACGTACGCGCTTGTGGACGAGACCGATCCGAAGGGCGCCTCGTCGTGTCCATCGCAGGACACTCGGGCGGCAAGGGGGGGATGCTATAGCTGGGCTTCCACTTTCACCCCGTCCTGCCGCCGGTACAGGGCTCTCGCCTACCAGGGTTTCGACGTCACAGGATTCCGTATCTGTTGTCCGGCTGGCGTGTGTGTGGAGTAAGGAGGAAAGGCGATGAAAAGAGTTTTTACCGCAATGACTGCCGTGTGGGCCTGCGGTGCGTTCGCGGAGCCTATCATAGACGATAGTGAAGTGACGCTCTCGCAGGATGTGCATTCGCGGCTTGTGACGATCTCGTACACGCTCAAGGGCGAGCCCGGGATCGTGACGGCCGACATCCAGACGAACTATGTCGAGGAAGGCGAGACGAAGTGGGCGTCGATAGGTGCGGAGCATTTCGCCAACATGCTTGGCGCCGTCAACCGCGTAGTCACCAACCTCAACGAGACGCAGACCATACAGTGGCTGCCGGAACGCTTCTGGCCGGACCATCTCTTTACCGAGGGCAACGTGCGCGCCGTCCTGACGGCGTGGGCGACGAACGCGCCGCCGGACTACATGGTGGTGGATCTTGGACAGAAGAAGCATGTCCGTTTCTACACATCCTCGAATGCCGTTCCGCATGGCATCTGCGACAGGCGGTACAAGACATCGCTTCTTCTCATGCGGAAGATTCACGCCGCAGGTGTCACTTTCCGCATGGGAGCCACGGAAGAGGACATCGCGGCCCTAGCCGTCGGCAGCCGGGCAGGTCACAGACGTGACGAACCTCTTCATCAAGTGTCTTTCTCGGACGATTTCTACATCGGAGTCTACGAGGTCACGCAGGGGCAGTGGCTCGAACTGTCGTACGCGACGGGTCTGACGACCTTCAATGCGACGTACAAGAGCTACTCCGATTCCGCGTTGCGGCCGATGGAGTACGTGTCGTATTCGCAGTTGCGCGGTCTTGCCGCCAATGGCTACGATTGGCCTATCGACGGCCACGATGTCGATCCCGGCCTCTGGATCGGGAAGCTGCGCACGCTTTCTGGCGGGATAATGTTCGATCTCCCGACGGAGTCGCAATGGGAATATGCATGCAGGGCCGGCACGAAGACGCCGTTCAACAACGGCAAGTCCACCCATGGCGATGTGGCATGGAGCGGCGACAACAGTGCCACGGAGAATCCTCCTGATTCTGCATCGGTAGGGCAGCAGACCCATGCGGTAGGTCTCAAGAAGCCCAACGCCTGGGGACTTTACGACATGCATGGGAACGTGAACGAGTGGTGTCTCGACTGGCTGTACAACGACAGCGACTACGGAGAGGGTGTTTTCGAAGGTACGGATCCCGCCGGCCCGGCGACATCCCTTCAAACCCAGCGGACGTACCGTGGCGCCGGTTACAACTGGAGTGGCACCACATTCATGAATCTGGGCAGGTCCGCTTCGCGGTACAGGGTGCAGATAAGCAGGACGGATGTTGGCAAGGGGAGTTTTCCCGGCATAGGGTTCCGCCTGTGGTGCCCGGCGAGAGTGTGCGAGTAGGGAGGCGTGCATGTTCCCAGTTGGCGAAGAAGCGTTGAAGTGTCTGGAGAAGGAGGAGAAGCGATGAAGAGAGTTCTTTTCGCAATGGCTGTTGGATGCGTTGCCGCGGCGTTCGCCGCGCCGAGGATCGACAACGGCGATGTCACCATGGCGCAGGATTCGCGTTCGCGCAAGGTGACGATATCGTATACGCTCACCGGCGAACCGGGGATCGTCACCGCCGACATCCAGACTAACTACGTGGACGGCGGCGAGACGAAGTGGGCGTCCATCGGCGCGGAGAATTTCGACAACATGAAGGGTGACGTGGGCAGGCTCGTCCCGGAGACGGGCGCGCATGCGATCACCTGGAATCCGAACAAGTCATGGCCTGACCAGGTGCTGGATGGCGGCAGGATACGCGCCGTCCTGACCGCGTGGGCCACGAACGCGCCGCCGGACTACATGGTGGTTGATCTCACGAAGGAGAATTCATTCTGCTACTATGCCACGTCCAACGATGTGCCGCATGGCGTGGGCAGCAGCATCTACAAGACCGACAAGATGGTGTTCCGTCGCGTTCCGGCGGCATACACATCGTTCCGCATGGGTGCGTCGCCGATCGCGATGGCGGCGCATCCCAATGGTTATGAATACAGTCAGACCACCAATTCCCCGATACACTACGTCACTTTCACGAAGGACTACTATATCGGCATCTACGAGGTTACGCAAGGCCAGTGGGCGAACATCCACAAGAGAGGGGTGACGGTGTCGTCGTCGAATCCGTCGTTCTTCAGCGAATACGCCAATTCCCCCTTGCGCCCGGTTGAAAGGGTGTGGTATGCCCATCTTCGGGGGTCGGTCCCCACATACAACTGGCCTTCAACGGGGTATGACGTCGATTCCGACCGCTGGATCGGGAAGTTCCGTTCGTTCACGGGCGTATATGTGGATCTTCCCACCGAGGCGCAGTGGGAGTTCGCCTGCCGGGCCGGCACGACGGCGGAATTCAACAACGATTCTTCCGTATATACGAACATCGCATGGACTGGCGAAAACAGCAGCGCCCCTAGCCATACGAACGCCAGCGTCAACGTTGAGCAGACGCACGAGGTCGGCACGAAGGTGCCGAACGCCTGGGGCATATACGATATGCACGGCAACGTGGCCGAGTGGTGCCTGGACTGGTATAACGCCAGCGCCGCAGACATACTCGTCGATGCGGTCGATCCGAAAGGTTCCTTGCAGGGTGATCTGTCATGGGGCGGCCATTTTAATCGAGTGGATCGCGGCGGCTGCTATGCGTGGACAGGCTCCACGTTCAGGTCGCTTGGAAATTCAGGTGCCCGCTACCGGTTCGTCGATGACCTGCAGGGACATGAAAACATCGGCTTTCGCCTGTGGTGTTCGATAGACGTGACGCATTGAAGGAGGATTCTGAAATGAGATGCATTGTGATTCAATCCTGCATGATGGCCGCCGTGGCGTCCTTCGCAGGAGGCTTCCCGCTTGAGAAGGCGTCTTGCGGTGTGTTCTCGCCGGATGGGCGTTCGGTCGCGTTTCAGCAGGAGCAGGACGGCCGGCTGGCCGTGGGCGTGCTGCGGCTGGATACGGGGTGTGTAGAATGGGTAGAGAAGGGGCCTGGGAATGCGTTCCATCCGGCATGGACGCCGGACGGCGGGCTTGTGTACGCCTGCGGTCATCTGACGTTGAGCGCATACGAGGCTCGCAAGCGCAATTCGGACGAGGGCTACAACATCCGGCTCTGGAAGAATGGCGTCAAGAAGGATCTGACGCACGGACGCTGGCGCGATTCGACGCCGTCCGTCTCGCCCGACGGCAGGACCGTGTGGTTCGCGACGACGCGCGGCGCGGCGCGGCCCGGCCTCTGCGTGCAGGGCAACAACTACATGTACTCTTGTCCGATCGAGGGTGGCGAGGCTACGCTGCGCCGCACATCCCCCGGCGAGCGTTCCGGGGGCGGGGTGTCGCAGCCCGTGCAGTCGCCAGACGGGCGGTTCCTGGCCTGGGCCGAGGTGGATGTCTGCGGCGATGTATGGCACATTATGTGCGCGCGGGTGGAGGATCTTGACCGGGCATGCAGGCTCACGACCACGAAGATGCCTTCGTATGCGCCGAGGTGGAGTCCCGACGGCCGCAGGATCGTGTTCACGGGCTGCAAGGCGGGCGATCCCGGCTGGTGCGTGTATGTGATGGACGTGTATGCGGGGACGATCGGGCGCGTGTGCGAGGGGCGCGAGGGTGCGTTCTCGCCGGATGGGCGGCAGATAGTGTACGAGACAACGCAGGGATCGCTCGTGCTGCGTCCGTTCGAGGCGGACAAGGTGCCCTGGGAGACGCTTGAAGAAGAAAGCCCGTTCCGGGACGTGTCCGCCGAGAAGGTACTCTGGTCCGCCGAGAACGTAAAGCCCGGCGGTCCGGCCCAGCCGCTGCCGGAAGGCTTCAACACTTCGGCGAAGACGCTCTTCGTACGCGCCAGGATCGCGGCAGGGAACCGCAAGATCGGCTTCGAGCACATCTTCTGCGGTAGCTTCAAGGAGCATTCGCATGCGTTCCAGCTCTATTTCGAGGGCAAGGGGCTCCCGTACTGGGCGACCCGCCATTCCGACGGTACCTTCGCGGGCGTATCGGTTAAGCAGCTGCCGAAGGATTTCGAGGGTACGATGACCGGCGTGAGGCATGGCGACATGTGCATCATAAAGGTGGACGGGCAGCCTGCCGCCACGAGCCTCGCGCCCAACGGCCTGATGCAGTGCCTTGGCCCGCGTACCTTCACGGTAGGACCGGTCGGCGGCGAAGGGGCCGCGTCGCGTCCGTTCAAGGGCCGCATAGACAAGCTTGAGATCGGCGTCGGCTGGCCGTCCAACCTGCCTCTGCCGCCAACCAGAAAGGAGTTCTTCAAATGAGACACAATGCATCCATCCTGCTGTGCGGCGCGTCCTGCGCGCTTGCGTTCTCCGCCGGGGCGTTCGAGAAGATCGCGCTGATCGACAGCTTCGATTTCATAACCTGCGTTGATGCCGAGACGAAGGCCGGCACCGAGAAGATCGTGGACCACGTGCTGCTCACGGGCGCCGACACGCTGCTGTGGCGCAACCAGTCCGGCTCGATCGTGCGGTATCCGAGCGCGGAGGAGGCGAGGCCCTTCAAGGAGCCGCCCATCGACAAGCGCCGCGTGCCGCTCGAGACGATCCACGGCTGGGCGAGGCTGGATGTCGGCGAGACGAACCTGATCGCGCATGCGTTCGGATACATCTCGTCGCTTGGCCGTAGGCCCGGCATACATCTCACGTTCGAGGAGAATCACTTCGCCGCGTTCACGTTCGGCGGATGGAACCTGGACCATCCGCAGTACTGGTGCCGCACGTACAGCGGCACGCCAAGCTGCGGCAGGTCCTCCTTCGCGTTCGACGAGGTGATGGCGCACAAGATGAGGCTTCTGGACGAGCTTCTCGCGATGAATCCGGACACGATCTACATGGACTTCTTCAGGTCCGGCTCCTGGACGCCCGCTCTGGAGTACGTGGAGCCTGTCCTCAAGGCGTGGCGCGAGCGGTACGGCAGCGAGCCTGTGCCGCATGACGCCAAGGACGAGCGCTGGCTCAAGCTCGTGAGCGGATACATGGACAGGTACCTGCGGGCCGTCAAGGCAAAGCTGGCGGCGAAGAACGTGCGGTTCCTCGTGTCGCTAGTGAAGATGGACCTCGCCGACCGCTTCATGTGGGAGAGGTACGCGGTCGACTGGAAGCGCCTCGCGGCGGAAGGCGTGTTCGACGGTCTAGTGGTGGAGAGCGTTCCGCCCGATGCGAAGGATCCCTATGGCTCCACGCGGAAGGTGTACGAGTACGTGATGCGCAACCGCGGCAAGTGCGACGTGTGGTTCCACTGCAACACCTACGACTACATGCCCGGAATCCCCACCTACTGCCGCCTTACGGGCGACAAGCCGGCTGAGGCGGCGCGTCGGCTCATGGAGCTTGCGCGCGACGTCGGCGGCCAGGGCGTAATCCTCGAATGCGTGGACTGGGGCAACTACCCGCCGGAGATCAACAAGGTGCTGAACGAATTCCGGTAGGCGTGACCCGCCATTCGTAAGGAAGTGACTGCATGAAGAAGAGGCTTGAGTCGCTGGATGCCCTGCGTGGCTTCGACATGCTCTTCATATCAGGCCTGTCGGGTCTTGTGATCTCGCTCTGTACGCTGGCCGGCGCGCCCGAGTGCTGGCTCGCGGAGCAGATGCGCCATACGGCCTGGAACGGACTGCACCATCACGATACGATCTTCCCGCTCTTCCTCTTCATGGCGGGCGTGTCGTGGCCGTTCTCGCTGGCATCCCAGCGCGCGAAGGGGTCGACGAACGGCAGGATACTGCTGAGGCTGCTGCGCCGTGCGGCAGTCTTCTCGCTTTTCGCCGCCGTGTTCGGCGGGCTGCTCACGTTCGACTGGCCCAGGATCCGCTATTTGGACGTCCTCACGACGATCGGCGTGTGCGGTGGCATCTCCGCCGTGATCTACATGTACGTTCCATGCGTGAAGGCGCGCCTCGGCATCCTGGTGGCCATACTCGTAGGCTACTATCTGCTGCTGCGGTTCGTGCCGGCTCCGGACGTCGCCTCCCTGCCCGTGCCGGCGTCGCCGGAATGGCAGGGTACGGGGCCGTTCTCGCTGCTCGGCAACCTCTGCGGCTATGTGGACCGCTGCCTGCTGCCCGGCAACTACTACACTTATGTGGGGCCGGACGGCGTGGGCGTGTTCGAGGAGGACGGCATCCTGCACAACATCTCCGCCATAGCCACGGCCATGCTGGGCGTGTTCGCGGGCGAGATCGTGCGCCAGCCGGACTCGCTGCGCTCCGGCGGCCGCAAGGCACTGATGCTGCTCGGGTGCGCGGCGGCCTGCCTCGCGGCAACGCTCGTCTGGGCGCCGTTCTTCCCCGTGAACATGAAGCTGTGGAGTTCCACGTACGTCCTGGCGAACGGCGCGTATTCATTCGCGCTGTTCGCACTGTTCTACTGGATCATCGACGTGAAGGGATGCCGCCGATGGGCGTTCTTCCTGCGCGTGGTCGGCATGAACTCGATAACGATCTACCTCATGAACCGCACGGGGCTCATGCCGCCCGTGGCGAAGTATTTCACCGGCGGCCTTGCCGGACTTTCCGACCTCCCTGGCTATGCGGGGGCGGTGAACGCCCTGGGACTGCTCGTCCTGAACTGGCTGGTCCTCTACTGGCTCTACCGCAAGGACACTTTCATGAGGGTCTGAAGCCATGTTCGCCGTACTGCCCTTTCTCGCCGCCCTTGTCGTGGGCATAAGCGATCCGACCATACCCGACTACGATCCTCAATGGGACCACCGCTACTCGGAAGCCGTACGGCAGGGCGGACACGCCGCCGTGCTGATCCACTTCGATACGGACACGAACCGTCTGGAGGAGGTGATGTCCCACATTGACATCCTGCTGATGACGGGCGGGGCGGATTTCGAGCCATGGCGCTATGGAGCGAAACCGTCGCCGAAGCTGGGCAAGCCGATTCCTGCGCGCGACACGTTCGACTTCACGCTGATGGAGCTTGCGCGCCGCCGCCGCATCCCGATCGTGGGCATCTGCCGCGGCGAGCAGGCGCTCAACATCTTCTTCGGCGGCACGCTCTGGCAGGATCTGCCGAGCGAATATCCAGGGTGCCGCCCGGATGTGGTCCATGCCCGCGGATCTCGTTCGCACAAGGTCGAGATACTTCCCGGCACGCGCCTCGCGGACGTGCTCGGTGCCGGCGAACATCTGGTCAATTCCTCCCATCACCAGGCGGTGAAAGACCTGGCGCCCGGGTTTCGAGTGGCGGCGCGGGCACCGGACGGAGTGGTGGAATGCATCGAGGGCGTGGACTATCCGGCGATAGGCGTGCAGTTCCATCCGGAGCTGCTGAGCGTGCCGGAAGGGGCGAAGGCTTTCAACCACCCGACCAACATGGAGTTCGTGGCGTTCTTCCGTGAACTGCCCCGGCTTGTGGAAAACCGCGCCGCGTGTGCGCTAAAGGTACTGGACAAGCCTGCCGGAACATCCTGCCGTACATGGATGAAGGACGGCGCGGTGTTTCTGGACATCGCCAACCGCACGGGCGGGACCGTCTCCGGAACCGTGGAGCTGAACGAGATCTTCGAGAAGGCAATCAACGTCTCAAACCGCCTCCCCGCCGAGATAGACGGCAGATGGATCGAGATCGAGCTGCCTCCCGGCAAGGCGATGACCCTGCGTCTCGGCAAGTGACGGCACCCCTGGAGGTCTTATGGACGAGCATTGTCTGAGCAGAGCCTGCATGGCAGTTCTAGCGTTTTTCGCATGTGGCGCATGCCCTGGCGAAGAAACCGCCTTGGCACCGATGGATGCGATGGCTGGACGCATGGAGCGTCCGCTGGCGTTCGAGTCGGGCCGTGCCGTAGGCAAGGGCAGCTGTATGCGCGTCGGCGACGAGATCGTCTGCGAGAATCCTGTCGGCGATCCGAAGGTCCAGAACGGCTGGATATGGAACATCGTCCTCAGGCAGACGAACGCGACGCCGTTCGCCGTGTCCGCCGAGAGTCTCGCCGAGGCGCCGACAGACGGTCATGGGACCGACTACTCGCTCTATCTCGATGTCACCTTCATGGACGGCGACCATCTTTACGGGCAGACCGCGGAGTTCGCCTGCGAACCGAAACGCGGCTGGCAGCGCAGGATCGTGAACGTGGTGCCGGACAAGCCGGTACGGTCCGTCAACGCCTACCTGCTCTACCGCCACCGTCCTGGACGCGTCCGCTTCCGCAGGCCGGCCTTCATCTCGTACCAGTCTGCTTCCGCCGACTTGTTCGACACGGTCTGCATCGACATGACCTCCGCCCGCATGCCGTCGAGTCCCGGCTATCTCATGCGCGATGTGGCGGTCGGCACGGGCTTCGTGCGCGCGCCCGTCGGCAGAGGGGCGTTCGGCGTATCGGTGAAGGATGATGTGGAAAGCCGCGCGGACGGAGTCGCGTTCCACGATGTGACGCTTGCGGAGACCACGGGACGCGACCGCGCCGTGACGCTGGTCTACACGATCCCGCTTGGCGGGGATGCCCCGATCACATGGTGGAACGATCCCCGCACGTCCGAGACACTCGCCTCGGGTTCCGGACAGCGCCGCAATGCCTCCACCTACCGTGCCGGCTGCGGGGTGCTGTCGCGCTGGCCGTTCGGCGCGGTCACTGCGCCCGGCGGCAAGGCCGTTGGATACGATCCGGATGCGCCCGCCTTCTTTCGTACAGGCGTACATCCCAGGCTGCGCGTTCTCTACATCGCCTTCGACATCGGCCTCGCCCCCGAGCATCCCAGGGCGCATTTCCGTTTCGTAGTCTTCCCGTTCCGGGCACAGGATGGCTTTCGCGGCGCGCTCGCGGCCTACCAGGGCATCTTCCCGGAACACCATCGCGTGCGATTGCACGACCATGGGCTTTGGATGGCGTTCAGGAATATCAGCTCCGTGCAGGGATGGGAGGACTTTGGCTTCCGCATAAAGGAAGGCGATGGCGAGCCTGGCTGGGACGACGAGCACGGCATCACGACATTCCACTACACGGAGCCGACGAGCTGGTGGATGCGGATGAAAGGCGATGCCGGATCGTATTCGCTGGCAGACTGCCTCGCCGAGGCGAACCGCCAGGCCGACGCAGGCGTGCCGATCGCGAAGGCATGGCGCGTCAGCACCTACCACGACGAGGAAGGACGCATCACGGGCGCTGTGCGCGATACGCCCTGGTGCTGCGGCGCGGTATGGAACCTCTGTTCGCTGCCGGGGCTTGCAGACGGCGAGTATTCGTTCAAGCTGAGGGGGGCCACGTGGGACAAGCGGTATGCGGGGCGTGTTCCGCCTGCGGGCATTGACGGCGAGTATATCGACTCCGCCGAGCCATACATGACGCCGGCCATCGACTTCAACCGTGCGCACTTCTCCGTCGCGCGCACGCCGCTCGTATTCTCGAAGGATACACATGCGCCAGGCGTCGCGAAGTGCCTCTCCGTATACGAATACGTCCGCGAGACCGCAAACCGGGTCCATGCCATGAACCGCTATCTCATGGGCAACGGCATCCCGTACTCATGGCCGTGGCTCGTGCCGTTCAGCGACTATGGCGGACAGGAGACGCAGTGGATCGAGCATGGTGAAGGGGCATGGGCACCGATGCGCGACAGGGACCTCCTCTACCGGCGCGCGATGTCGGGCGGCAAACCGTACTGCTTTCTCATGAACGTCAACTTCGACAGGTTCACCGACGAGATGGTGGAGAAGTACATGCAGCGCGCGCTCGCCTATGGCATGTTCGCGAGCTTCTTCAGCCCGAATGCCTCCGGAGGACACTACTTCTCGCGTCCCGAGCTGTACAACCGGCATCGGCCGCTGTTCAAGAGGTACGTGCCTGTCTGCAAGCGGATATCAGAGGCTGGATGGCGCCCGGTGAACACGCTTGCCAGCTCCGAGACGCCGGACGTGTTCGTGGAGCAGTTCGGCGAACGGTACCTTACGGTGTTCAATCCAGGGCCGAAGCCCCGCAACGCCCGGCTGCGCCTGCTTTGCGATGCCCCGAAGTCCGCCAGGGAGCTGCTCACAGGCGGCACATGGGACTTCAAGTCGGGCGGGCATGCCGTAGAACTGCCGCCCGAGACCGTGCGCGTGCTTGAATTCGGCCCGTAGCCGAGGTCATTGCGCGGCGAAGAGCGCACGGACCGCGGCAGGGATCGCTTCAACGTCCACCACCTGGTTCTGCGTCACGGGGGCGCTTTCCAGCGCCACGAATGCCGGCGGCGGATTTCCCAGCACATCCTCTCCGAACGCCCGCAGGCATGTCTCCGGGAACTTGTACGGGGTGGCTGTGGCGGCGACCACGCATGGCTTGCCGTCCGGCAGGCCCAGCTTGCGTGCGACGCATGTGGCCACTGCGGTGTGGGGATCGACGATGTATCCGCGCGTATCGGCGCGCAGATGGCGCATCTCGGCTTCGGTTTCGTCGGGATCGGCCATGCCGCAGACGAAATCCGCCTGGAGCCGCGCACGGGCGTCGTCGTCAAGGGTATAGCGCCCCGTGGACGCGAAGTCCTCCATCAGCTGCTTCGTCTTCTCCGCCGCCTTCGCAGGATCGTCAAGTCCGCCATTCACGAGCCACAGAAGGCGTTCGACGTTGGATGACTTGCGGATGTCCATTGAAGGCGAGTTCGTCACGGTGAAGCGGTCGCCCGGGTCGTATGTGCCCGTGGCGATGAAACGCGTGAGCACATCGTTCACGTTGGAGGCGCACACGAGTCTGTCGATGGGTGCGCCGAGCAGCTTGGCGTAGTAGGCCGCGAGGATGTTGCCGAAGTTGCCCGAGGGAACTACCACATCGAATTTGCCGACGCGGAGATCGGCCTCCCCGATCTGTTCTTTTATTTTGGCGGCCGCGTGCAGGTAGTAGGCTATCTGCGGCACGAGGCGGCCTGTGTTGATCGAGTTGGCCGAGGAGAGCGTGATGCCCGCGGCCTCCGCCTCGGCGCGGAACTCGGCGGATGAGAATACCCTCTTGACGGCGGCCTGGGCGTCGTCGAAATTCCCGCGGATGGCGATGCCATGCACGTTGGCGGCGGATGGCGTGGTCATCTGCAGGCGCTGGATGCGCGATGTACCGGTGTGCGGGAAGAATACGGCCACTTCCACGCCCGGCACGTTGGCGAAGCCAGCCATCGCGGCGGAGCCGGTGTCGCCGGAGGTGGCTGTGAGCACAAGCACCTTCTCGCGTCCGGCGCGCCTGGCGGCCTCGGCCATGAGAACGGGCAGGATGGAGAGCGCCACATCCTTGAACGCTCCCGTGGGACCGTGGAACAGCTCGAGCATCTTGAAGTCGCCCAGGTCCACAAGCGGCACAGGGTCGGAGGCTGGGAATTTGGCGAGCAGATTGGCGATGGCGGCTTCGCGGACCTCTTCGGGAATGTCGTCGAAGAAGGCTCCAAGCGCGAAGCGCTCCGCCCCTGCCAGAGTCCCAGCGCCCTCAAGGCCCTTAGCGCCCTCAACACCCTCAACACCTTTAAGGCCCTTAACGCCCTTAAAGCCGTTAATGGCCGTTGGCACGAAGAGCCCGCCGTCTGGCGCGAGCCCGCGCAGGATGGTGGCAAGGCTGTCCACCGAAAGTACGGAACGCGTGCTGGTGAATGTCATGGTATTCCTTCCTGCCGGGATTTCCCGGCCGTTTCCGCTATTTCGCCTCTTCCAGCACGGACTTGTAGTCCAGGACCGGGTGTCCGGCGGCGGCGAGTGCGGCGCAGGCCTTCTCGTTGTCATCGAAGCGGAACACGAGCACCGCCTTCTCGCCGTGGTGGAACGCGAAGGCGTAGGAGTATTCTATGTCCACCTTCGCGCCGTCGAGTATGTCCAGTATCTCGGCCATGCCACCGGGGCGGTCGGGCACGGTGACGGCCACGACCTCGCGCATGTTCGCGACGTGGCCCGCCTGCTTGAGGACTTCGCGGGCCTTCTCGTGGTCGCTCACGATCATGCGCACGATGCCGAATTCGGCCGTATCGGCGAGCGAGAGGGTGACGATGGAGATACCGGCGTTGGCAAGCGTGCGGCAGATGTTGGCGAGCTGGCCGGGACGGTTCTCGAGGAAGACGCTGATTTGGTTGATGGTCATGGCGGTTACTTCTTTCTGTTGTCGATGACGCGCTTGATCTTGCCTTCCGAGCGCGGAAGGGTGTTCGGCTCCACGAGGGAGATCTTCGGGGTGAGGCCGATGATCGACTTCACGGCGTCGAGGACGCGCTTGCGGAGGTTCTCCATGTGGCGGATGTCGTCCGAGAACGCCTCGTCCGTCACCTCCACCTTGATCTCGAAGCGGTCGAGCGTGTCGGTGGATTCGAGCACGATCTGGTAGTGCGGGGCGACTTCGGGCACGCGGAGGAGACCGGCCTCGATCTGTCCCGGGAACACGTTCACGCCGTGGATGATGAGCATGTCGTCCGAGCGGGCGGAGATGCGGTCCATCACGCGCATCGTCCTGCCACACGGACACTTCTCCGTGTGGAGGCGCGTGAGGTCGCGCGTGCGGTAGCGGATCATCGGCGTGCCGCAGCGGGAGATCGTGGTGAACACGAGCTCGCCCGTCTCGCCGTCGGGCAGCGGTTCAAGCGTCTCGGGGTCGATGATCTCGGGGTAGAAGTGGTCTTCCCAGATGTGGAGGCCCGTGCGGTGCGAGCAGGCTCCCGCCACGCCGGGCCCCGCTATCTCGGTGAGGCCGTAGATGTCGTGGGCGATGATTCCCGTCTCGCGCTCGATGGTGTCGCGCATCTCGTCCGTCCACGGCTCGGCACCGAAGATGCCGTGGCGCAGCTTCGTGTCGCGCCGGAAGTCGACGCCCTGCTTCTTCGCCTCGTCCATGATGCGCAGGAAGTAGGATGGCGTGGCCGCGATCGCCGTGACGCCGAGGTCGCGCATGAGCATGATCTGGCGTTCGGTGTTGCCGCCGGAGATGGGCAGCACGGCGCAGCCGAGACCCTCGCCACCGTAGTGGAGGCCGAGGCCGCCGGTGAAGAGCCCGTAGCCGTAGGCGACCTGTATCACGTCGCCCGCGCGGATGCCGTACATCGTCAGGCATCGCATCGCGCCGTTCTTCCACACCTCGATGTCCTGCATCGTGTTGGGGATGCAGATGGGCTTGCCCGTGGTGCCGGAGGAGCAGTGGAAACGGACGATCTCGTCCATCGGCGCGCCTCTCAGTCCCATCGGATACTCGTCGCGCAGGTCGGTCTTCTTCGAGAAGGGGAGCAGCTTGATGTCGGCGAGCGTCTTGATGTGCTCGGGCCTGACGCCGCGCTCGTCGCAGCGCTTGCGGAAGAGTGGCACGCGCTCGTAGGCGTACTTGACCGTCCATTGGAGGCGGTGCAGCTGCAGCGCGCGGAGGGGTTCTACGGGCATGTAGTCCATGGCCGATACGGGATGCGTCGGCGAGTTGACGTCATGCGGAAGTTCGGGGTATACCATTGCTCTGTTCCTTCTTTTGAATGTGCCTTTTGGACTATGCGCCAAGCGCGTCCAGCGCTTCGAGGAGGGTGCGGGCCTCCTGGTCCGTGCCTATCGTGATGCGAAGGCGGTCCCCGGTGCGCGGTCCCTTGAAGTAGCGCACGAAGATCCGCCGCGCCCTGAGCGCCTCGAAGAGCTCCGCCGCCGGCCGCCGGGGCGGACGTGCGAAAAGGAAGTTCGATTCCGATGGCGGCACGTCCCAGCCGCGCCTGGCGAGCTCCTTCGCGAGCCATGCCCGCGTGCGGCGCACCTTCCGCACATTGGCGTTCATCCATCTGAGGTCGTTCAGCGCGGCGAGCGCCACGGCCTGCGCCACGGCATCGACGTTGTACGAATCCTTCACCTTGTAGAGGGCCTCGATGAGATCCTCGGGCCCGATGCAGTAGCCGAGGCGCAGCCCCGCGAGCGAGAAGGACTTCGAGAGCGTACGCATCACGATCACGTTGCGGTTCCCGGCCGCGGTCACCAGCGGCACGGCGTTTGCCGCCGAGAAGTCGGCATACGCCTCGTCGACGACGAGCACGCCCGGAAATCTCCTGGCGGCGGCGGCGATCGTATCAGCATCCGCCATCACGCCCGTTGGCGCGTTGGGGTTGGTGAGCAGGAAGAGCGACACCTTTCCGTCCCTGCCGCCGGCGGCTATGCGTCCGTTCCACGTGAAGTCGGCGGCGAGCGGCGTGGGGACGAACGGCACGTTGCGTATCGCCGCAAGCGTCTTGTACAGCGAATAGCTGGGATCGAGCGAGCCGATCGCCTCGTCGTCCTCCACGAACGCCCTGGCCGCGAGCGTGAGGATCTCGTCGGACCCGTTGCCGATGAAGATCCGCTCCGGCACGGTTCCCCAGATCCTGGCTAGGCGTTCGCGCAGCGCACCGCACAGCGGGTCCGGGTAGCGGCGAAGGCGGTCGAGATCGAAGCTGGCAAGGACCTTCGCGCATCGTGGCGACGGCGGGTATGGGTTCTCGTTCGTGTTGAGCTTCACGACGCGGCGGCTTCCAGGCTGTTCGCCGGGAGTATACGGCGTCAAGGCCCGTACATGGCGTGCGACCTTCATTTTGATACGTCCTTGGACGGAACGCCCTTGAGCAGCACGGCGGACGTGTGGTAGGCGTTGCGGGTGATGAGTATGAAGAGGAACGTCTCCTCTGAATTGCGGCTCGTGAGGTTGGTGAAGCGCGTGGCGCCCTTGGACTTCATCTCCATCTCCAGAAGATTGAGGTTGTTCTGGAGGGTCACGGTGTCGGTGAACCACCGGCATGAGAAGCGGTTAGGCTTGAGCGGATTGCCGCTGGCGAGCGGGATGAACTTGAACAGCTCCCATCCCGAGTTCTCCACCTCCACGATCTCGAGCGGTTCCTCGTTGTCCTCCACCTTCACGCCGTTGAACGAGGTGGAGTGGCGGATGGATGCACAGCCCGCGAAGAGAAGTGCGCAGGCCATGATGGCCGAAAGGGACTTCATTTCACACCTCCATCTGGAATGTTGCCTAGAAGACGCTTCACCTCGTTCTTCTGCGCGTCGTTGCCGACTGCGGTCTCCTCGCCGGGCGGGGGCGGGGGAGGCGGCGGATCGATCAGCAGCGCCGAGACGAGCCGCTCCTTGTAGCACAGGACGTACGGCATGGGGATCGGGATGGACGTCCCCGGAACCTCGAACAGCACGTTGTCGTTGATGTAGAGGTTGAGCTCTGCGACGTTCGCGCCCTTGCGCGAGGCATAGTCCGTAAGGCGGGCGTGCACGATGTCCGTGGTGACCTCGTCGCGGAAGAACACCCACGGGAACGAGGCGCCCTTGCGGGAGTTGCCGCATACGATCGGCACGGCGTTGAAGAGGAACCATCCGTAGTTCGCCACCACCACATGCTCGCGAGGCTTGCCGGACATCCCTGTATGGAAGGAGTTTCTGAGGGATTCCGTGGTCGCCGATGCCATGGTGAAGCATCCGGCGCACATGCCCAGTGCGGCCGCCATCGCCAAGATCAATACGGGTGTTTTCATGGCGATAATTATATCAGATTTGGGGTTGACCTGCCACGGTCTTTTTTCTAAAATATCCGGCATGGGAAAATTTTGGGACAAACTTTGCCAGATATTCTTCTTTATCGCCTTTGGCGCCGTGCTGGTGATCGGGGCGATAATGTCGTACCCTAAGTACGACCAGGCGCAGGGTCTCAGCCGCCAGCGCGACGAGATCCGCCAGCGCATCGAGGAGAAGAAGCGCGAGATCGCGGCCATCCGCGACCGCCAGCGCCGGTTCACCACCGACCGCGAGTTCGTGGAGGCGCTGGCGCGCGAGAACCGGCGCGTATTCCCGAACGAGCTGGTGTTCGTGTTCGAGAACTGAAGCCGCAAGGCCGTGGGTGCGCTGCGTTTCCTTCTTGCCGTCGTGGCGTTGCCGCTTGCGGTGGCGCTTGTGCCGCTGTTCGCAGATGTGTTCAAGAAGGTGGCGGTTTCCGGCGGCTCGGGCCTTCCGCACGTCCTGCTTGCGGCAGGCGGCGGATTCGCGGCCTTTCTCGTCCTGTGGATGGCGCTGCCGTCCAAGCCCGTGCGGCTGTACGTACTGGGGCACGAGCTCACGCATGCGGTGTGGGCTCTCGCCTTCGGGGCGCGGGTCTCCAACCTCAAGGTCTCGCTCAATGGAGGCTCGGTCACGCTCACCAAATCCAACGTGCTGATCACGCTCGCGCCGTACTTCTTCCCTTTCTACACGATGGTCGTGGTGCTGGTGGCGCTGGCGACGCGCCTCTTCGTGTCGCCTCTGCCGTGGACCGGTGCGTGGCTCTTCGCGGTTGGTTTCACCTGGTGCTTCCACGTGTGCTTCACCCTCCGCTCGCTGGCGCAGCGCCAGCCGGACGTCGTCGAATACGGGCATCTCTTCTCGTGGGTGTTCATCTGGACGTTCAACGTGCTGGGCGTGGTCGTATGGATGCTGGTTGTCACGGAGATCTCTTCCGTGGAGGTGTGGCGGACCTTCTGCGCGCACGTGTCCGCCGCCTATCTCGCCGTGTGGCGCTTCCTTCTCTACTGCTGGTCGATACTGCCATTCAACAGGTGAACCTCTACCTACACTTCCCGTTCTGCCGCCGCAAGTGCGCGTACTGCGCTCTCAAGTCACGCGCCGGCGCGTCGGAATCCGTCCGGAACGCCTACGCGGCGCGTCTGGCGGACGAGATACGTGCCCGGCCGGAGAGCGGGTGGAACACCGTCTATCTCGGCGGTGGCACGCCCGCGCTCTGCGACCTCGGGCCGATCTTCAGGGTGCTTCGCGAAAGGGGGCTTTCGCGCGATGCCGAGTTCACGGTGGAGCTACACCCGGCGGACGCCACGCCCGGGACGCTCGTGGCGCTTGCTGCCGGCGGGGTGAACCGCATATCGCTCGGGGTGCAGTCGTTCGACGACGCCACGCTCGCCGCCATGGGACGCACCCACACGTCCGCCGAGGCAGTGGAGGCGTTCGAGGCCGTCCGCCGCGTATTCCCCAACTCGGGCTTCGATCTCATCGTGGGCCATCCGGCGCCGCCAGGCGCGCGTACGCACCGGGAGATTCTGCCGAGGATGCTCGAGAGGCTGCGTCCGGCGCATGTGAGCGCATACTCGCTCATCCGCGAACCGGGCACGGCGCTTGACAAGGACATCCGTCGTGGCAGGGCGGTACTTCCCGGCGATGACCAGACGCTTGACGCCCTTGCCGAGGTGGCGGGGATGCTCGCCGCCGCCGGGCTGGATCGCTACGAGATATCCAACCATGCGCGAGCGGGGTTCGAGTGTCGCCATAACTGCGCCGTGTGGCGCGGCGAGGACTATGTGGGCCTGGGTGACGGTGCGCATGGACGCGAGGGACTGGTACGTACTGTTGGCGAGGGGAATGGGTATGTCCGCCGGAAGGTCTCCGCGCTGGAGGACGCGCAGGAACGCGAGCTGTTCGCGCTCCGTACGCGCGCCGGCTTCGATCCAGATGCCGCCGTGGCGCGCCGTCCGGTGCTGGCGCCGCTGCTCGAAGGCTGGCGGCGCGAACTGGATTTCAATGTCGCCGAGGGACTTCTGGCAAGGCGAGGTACGGCGTATGCGCCCACGGCGCGTGGCATGGAGGTGTGCGATGCGATCATTGGCGGGCTTCTTGCGGATGTAAAAGTTTCTTGAAGATGTGCCGTCCATGCCCTTTTGTATGGTATAATATCTACGCTTCCGCCGGTTGCCAGGATGCTGGGCGGCGGAGAAGGGCATTCGATTCATGGAGGAGCGAAAGCAGATGGACAGTTCGAAGTTGACGATCCGGGGTGGCGGCATGGCGCTATGCATGGCGGCCGCATTGTTGGCCTGCGCAGCCGTTGCCGACGTGCCGGGCGAGTTTCCGTCCGTGGCCGATGAACGCGACGAGATACAGAAGACATGGCGTCTTCTCGAACGCGACCTCGCGCATTGGGACAAGGACCGCACCGCCGTGCGTTCCATCACATGCTCGCCCAAGTACCAGCCTCCGGCGGAGCAGTGCTTCAACCAGGAGGCGCTCATCCATGCGGACGACCGCGATCCGCTCGACGTGCTGCTCAGGCGCACGAAGGCGCTCGCGGCGGACGTGGCTAGCGAACGGGCCAAGGCTGGCATGGCGGACGCCGACGGCTTTTCATCCGGCGAGACATTCTCCTCGCTTGCCGCGCAGCTTGAGTCGCTTGCGGACAAGGCGGCCTCGACCGACGTGGCAGATGGCGATGCGCGGTATCTGGTCTTCGCGAAGACCATGCGCCTGAGGCGGCGCATCGCATTCGCGAATCCACTCGTGAGGAGCATACGCAGGCTTCTTTTCATCGGCCGGGAGGTAGAGCCGCCGAACGAGTACGAATGGGGTCCGCACGTCTGCGACCAGTTCTTCGGCTTCCATGCGAGGATCAAGGGCATATCGCGCGGCAACGGCATCTACGTGGTAGACGAGCCGTTCGCCGAAGGGAAGCGTCCCGTGGCGCGCAGCATACTCTTCAGGCAGAAGGTCGAAGAGGGCGCGCTGAAGGGGCGCATCCTCGTGAACCGCGCAGGCTGGGACAGCGAGTCCAACTTCGCGTTCCTCTCGCCGGACGTCTCATGGGACGGCGAGGAGATCGTATTCTCCGCCACCGAGGGCGAGTCCCGCCTCCGCGAATGGGACGACTCGACCGTGTTCCACATCTTCCGCTGCCGCGCCGACGGCTCCGGGCTGGTGCAGATCACGCAGGGTGCCGTGAACGACCTCTTCCCGTGCTGGCTCCCCAACGGGCGGATCGTGTTCTGCAGCGAGCGGCGCGGCGGATACGGACGCTGCCACCAGCGCGAGGTGCCCAACTACACGCTCCATACCATGTTCCCCGATGGATCCGACATGGTGTGCATCTCGCCGCACGAGACGAACGAGTTCGAGCCTAGCGTGGACAACGACGGACGCATCGTCTACATGCGCTGGGACTACGTGGACCGCGGCTTCAACCAGGCGCACCATGCCTGGACCACCTATCCCGACGGCCGCGACCCGCGCGAGCTGCAGGGCAACACGCGCACGAACGAGTGGATCGGATGCCACGCCCAGCAGTCCATACGGGCGGTTCCCGGCTCGCGGCTCTACGTGGCCACGGCATGCAGCCACCATTCTCTCATACGAGGCTCGTTGGTGATGATAGACCCCTCCGCGCACGACGATGGCGCGATGGGCCAGCTCAAGCGCCTCACGCCCGACCAGCTCTTTCCGGAGTCCGAGGTGACCCACGGCTTGAGCAAGTTCTCGGGCGCGTACGCCACCGACTGGCCGCTCTCGGAGAAATACCACATCTGCGTGTACGACGGCGCCGCCAACAGCCAGTATCCCGACAGTCCGCCTGACACCGTGCGGCGCAAGTACGACGTGACGCTTCTCGACGCCTTCGGCAACAAGATATGCATCTATTCGCATCCGACCATATCCTGCTTCGACCCGATGCCGCTGCAGGCTAGGCGCAAGCCGCCCGTGATCCCGCACAAGACGCTCACCGGGCGCCCTGCCGACGCCGACGGTCGCCGCCCCGACCCCATCCCCGAGGCCGAGCTGCCGAAGACCGCCGTCGTGCAGCTGATGAACGTGTACAACTCGCGCTATCCCTTCCCCGAGGAGGCGGCGAAGCCTGGCTCCATAAAGGCCCTGCGCATCTGGGAGATACTGCCGAAGACCCTGCCCTTCGACGGCGTCCCGAGGCTTGGCGCGTGCGACCAGACGCCCGGCCGCCAGTGCCTGGGAACGGTGCCGGTGGAGGAGGATGGTAGCGCCGCGTTCGAGGCGCCCGTGGGCGTGCCGATATTCTTCCAGGCGCTCGATGCCGATGGATGCGCCGTGCAGACGATGCGGTCCGACACGTACGTGGCGCCTGGCGAGACGCTCACCTGCAACGGATGCCACGAGAGCCGCGAGGAACGCATGCGCAACGTGTCCGGTCCCACGCCCACGGCGTTGAAGCGGGCGCCTTCGCGCATAGCGCCCGAGCCCGATGGTTCGAAGCCGTACAACTACCCGCGCCTCGTGCAGCCTGTCCTCGACGCCAGATGCGTATCCTGCCACGGCGAGAGGCGCAAGGAGGGGATGCCGGACCTCAGGCGCGGCGACCTGGCGGCCAACCCGTTCGGCTTCTGCAGGTCGTTCTGCGAATTCATCTCGCGCTCGCTCGTGAAGTTCTACACCAACCATTACTCGGGACGTGGCTGGGAGAAGAGCGGCCGCCAGCGCGATGCGTTCGTGCAGTCGTATTCCGAGCCGGGAAGGAACGGCGCGCTCGCCTCGCCCCTCTACAGGATGCTGAAGGCGGGCCACCATGGCGTGAAGCTTACGGACGAGGAGATGAGGAGGCTTGTCGTGTTCATGGATTCGGGCGGCGCCTACATCGCGCATGACTTCGATGTGGAGTCCCAGAAGCTGGGCAAGGTCGTGGAGCCCATCCCCGCGTACGCGAAGAAGGTGGGCCTGGGCGAGACGCGGTTCGACGGCCCCTGGCGCGTGGAGTTCCCGAGGGACCGCTACCTTACGCCGAGGTCCGTGACGATGCAGGTGCTCGTGCCGTGGCGTGCCGCGTTCGACGATCTGCGCAAGAGCCATTCCGCGCGCGCACGCTACTTCTCGGGCACGGCCACCTACCATGCGCGCTTCGTGCTGCCGCCGGAGTGCGCGGGCCGGCCGTTGACGCTCGACCTCGGCCGGGTGGAGACGCAGGCCGTGGTGCGCGTCAACGGCGCATGCGCGGCGACGCTCGGCCGATCTCCGTACCGCGCCGACATCGCGCCCTTCGTCAAGCCCGGGCTCAACGAGCTTGAGATCGCGGTGACCAGCTCCGAGGCGAACGGCTTCATATACAACGCAGTCCACCCTGTGGGCGAGCATCGCGGGAAAACGGTGCCGGAGTTCACGGCCGATACCCCGCTCGTGGACAACGGGATCCTCGGCCCGGTGACGATGAAGGTGGCGCCGCCCGGAACCTGACGCGCCGGGCGGTCACGGTTCCTGCGGGCGCGCCCGGTAGTGGCTGGGCGTGCATCCGACCATGCGCCGGAACACGTTGGAGAGGTGCGCCATGTGGCAGAACCCGCATGCGGCCGCCACGGCCTTGATCGGCATCTGCGTGGATGCGAGAAGCAGCTTCGCGCGGGCGAGTCTCTGCCTCTGCATCTCGGCGGAGGGGGAGGTGTCGAGTTCGGCGGCGAAGATGCGGTTCAGGGAGGAGCGCGATACGCCCAGGTCCTGGGCTAGCTGGTCGGTGCCGTAGCTGCTGGCGAGATGCGTCGACATGGCCAGAAGGGCGCGGCGCATGATCGGCGAATCCACGGCTATCACATCGGTTGAACGCCGTACCGCCACGCCGAGCGGTGGCACGAGGATCGGCCTTCGGGGCGGCGTTTCGCCGTTCATGAGCCTCTCCAGCAGCGCCGCGCCTTCGTAGCCGAGACGCTCCAGGTCGTGGCGGACGGACGATAGCTGTACCGGCTGGTTCTCCACTATTATCGATTCGTCGTCCACGCCGATTATGGCGATCTCCTCCGGCACGGATGCACCTATGGCGAGCGCGGCGTTGAGGATGCGCGCGGCATCCGCGTCGTTGAAGGCGAATATGCCCAGAGGCTTTGGCGCGTGCACAAGATTTCCCCGAAGCCATCGCATGAGCCCCAGCCAGTCGTCGAAACGTCGGGCCGCGACGGTACGCCGCCATACCCACTCCATGCAGCGCTCGCCCTCCCAGCGCCTCGCGAATCCGCCAAGGCGCAAGGCCTGCACATGCGTCCAGTCCATCGAGAACCAGGCCACATGCCGGAAGCGCCGCTCCATGAAATGCTCCGCCACGATGGCCCCTATCGCCGCATGGTCGCCTATGACGCGCGGTACGCGGAACTCCGGATGGCATATCATGAAGTCGACGAGCGGCACGCCGGCCTTCACCATCCGCCTCGCATACGCGAGGGTCTGCGGCTGGCGCGCGCGCAGAATCGTCAGAATGCCGTCACCGGACCACCCGCGCGGCAGCGCAGAACGGTCTTCGAGCGTTATGTTCCAGCCATGGTCGCGGGCAAACCGCGCTATGCCGGCAAGGCGTCGCCTCGACGTGTAGCCAAGCTGCAGCAGGACATGTCGCGTGTTCATGCGCGTAAGTATATCACATCATGATACATATATGCAAATCAAAAGGAAGAATTTGCAAACCTCTGAATTGGCTTGCAATGGCCTTGTCGGTGTATAATCTAGGATGCATGGACATAAAGTCGACACTCTCCGGACTTGATCTGGCCGTGATAGCCGCATATTTCGCGGTCACGTTGTCGGTCGGACTGTTCATGGGCCGCTTCGTGAGGAACACCGGGGACTTCTTCTCCGGCGGCAGAAAGGTGCCTTGGTGGATGGGGGCGATCTCCAGCTACATGGCGATGATAAGCTGCTTCGTGTTCATCGCGTACGCGCAGATCGGCTACGAGGATGGTCTCGTGGGGCTTACGGTGTTCTGGTCCACGGCGTTTGCGATCCTTGCGGGCACGTTCATCTTCGCCCGTCGCTGGCAGCGGGCGAGGCTGGCCACGCCGGTTGAGTATCTGGAGCGCCGCTATGGTGCGGGTGTGAGGCAGGTCGTGTCGTGGTGTGGCGTGGGGTTCCGCGTTCTCGACAATACCGTGCGCCTGTATACGCTCGGGATCATCGCATCGCAGTTCCTCGGCGTCCCGCTTCCGGCCGGCATCGCCCTCGGCGCCGCGATAGTGCTTGTGTACACGCTCTCAGGCGGGCTG
Organism: Kiritimatiellia bacterium; assembly: GCA_017525225.1. Classification (GTDB taxonomy): domain Bacteria; phylum Verrucomicrobiota; class Kiritimatiellia; order RFP12; family UBA1067; genus RGIG6720. The sequence continues at coordinate 7,035 of JAFXTB010000003.1, read as the reverse complement.
TGGAGCGTGCTGGCCACGGACATCCTGCAGTGTGCCGTGCTGATGACGGTGGCGATCACGATCCTGCCGCTGTCTCTGGGCGCCGTTGGCGGGCTGGGTGCGCTCAAGGATGCCGTTCCGGGGCACTTCTCCCTCTTCGGCGGGCATCGGGGTACGTTGTGGTTCCTTGCCGCGTACTACATGATAGTGTTCATCAAGTACAACGGCAGCTGGGCGTTCGTGCAGAGGCTCGCATCCGTGCCGAGCGAGCGCGATGCGGTGAAGATGGGGCTTCTGTCGGCGGCGATCTTCTTCGTCTTTCCCGTGTTCGCCGTCCTGCCGGCCGTCGCCGCGCGCGTATATCTGCCCGACCTGCCGCCCGAGATGCACGAGCGCTGCTACATAGAGATGTGCACGCGGCTTCTGCCGCACGGCATGCTTGGGCTGATGGTCTCCGCGATGATCGCGGCGTCGCTATCCACCCTTGCCGCCGAATTCAATGTCACGAGCGGCGTGTTCACAACGGACATCTACCGCCGTCTTTTCAGAAAGGGCGCCGGAGAGCGCGAGACTCTTCTCGTGGCGCGTCTCGCCACGCTTGGCGTGGCCGCGCTCATAGCCTTCGGCGCCTTGTTCGTCTCAAGGCTCGGCGGCGCATTCGAGGCGAACAAGCTACTGATGGCGCTTTTCGGCGTGCCGATCGTCGTGCCGAGCGTGTTCGGCATCGTCTGGCGGCGGCCGAACGCGAAAGGGGCGTATCTGTGCATCGCGCTCGGGGTCGCTTCGGGGCTTCTGCTGAAGACGTGCTTCAAGGATCTTTCGTGGGAGGCTGGCACGATCATACAGGTCGCGGTGTGTCTCGCCGGGTTCTTCGCAGGTGCGCTCTTCGGAACGCCGCAGGGCGAACGGCGCGAGAAGGATGCGCTCTTCCTCGAGATCGAATCCGCGGATGCGGACGAACCGGGAGGTGGAACATGATCCATTTCGAGGACATGTACGCCTGGGTGAAGGATCTGCCGATAGTCGACTGGCACAACCATCTCGACATGAAGATGCTGGCCGGGGACAGGCCGCTCGGTTCGCTCTATGAGACGTGGGTCGGATCCGATCCGTACAAGCACCGCGCGATGAGGATCTGCGGCGAGAACGAGAGGGTGGTGACCGGCGACGCTCCGGAGGATGAGAAATGGGCGGCGTGGACGAGGACGCTCCCGAAGCTCGTGGGCAATCCGCTTTTCGCATGGGCGCGGATGGAGCTTGTATGGCTCGGGCTCGGGAACATGGAACGGGACTGGTGGCGCGGGATCGAGAACGTGTCGCTTTCGGGCTGGACGCCATCAAGGATGCTGGAGAAGTTCCAGGTGGAGTATCTGAGCCCGTGCGTAGGTCCGGATTTCGATCTGTCCACGAGGATCGCAAGGGTCTCGCCGTCGCTGCGGATGAACGCCGGCGACGAGGTGGCGGTGGAGACGCTCGGCCGCTTCCATGAAGCCGGATGCCGGGTGGTCGATGTCTCCGTGGACGACGTCTCTTCCCTGGATCCTTCGCGGCTGGGAACGGTCTCCGCGTTCGCCGCCGCGCATGGATGGACGATGCTGTTGCATCTCGGTGCGCTGCGCGAGACATCGGCGCGGCTTCGTGCCGCCGCAGGGCCCGCGGGCGGATTCGCGGGGATGCGCTCGCCCGTCGATCCTGCCGCGGTGGCGGCGTTCCTGGACGCGCTCGAGGGCGCTCGCAACCCGTTCGGTCGCGTGGGAACGTCGCTTCCCCGGACGATCCTCATGTCCCTGAATCCGGAGGCGCATGCCCAGCTCGCGGTCCTTTCAGGGTCGTTCGTGGAGGCGGGCGTCCCGGGCAAGGTGCAGCTGGGGCCTGCATGGTGGTGGTGCGACCACGAGGCGGGCATACGAGACGTCCTGGAGAAGAACGCCGCCTATGGGGTCCTCTCGACGTTCGTCGGCATGACGACCGATTCGCGATCGCTCCTTTCGCTCGTGCGCCACGACTTCTTCCGTCGCGTCCTCTGCAGATGGGTGGCGGAGAAGGTGGCCTTCGGCGAGTTCCCGGACGACGAATCGCTGCTGAGGCCGATGCTCGCGGGAATCTGCCACGGAAACGCAAGACGCATGCTCATGGCGGATCGCATGGTGATTTCAGACAAGGAGGAATGCTAGCAATGGAAAGACATATCGAGATGATGTTCCTTTCAGCCGGCCTGTCGGCGGCTGTGCTGGGCGGGACGTTCGGCGTGAAGCTGGATGCATCGGCAGACCGGTCGAGGACGCCTCTTGCCGTAGAGTTCGATCGCATCGGCACGATCCGCCCGCGGGCCGCGTCCGAGATACGCGGTTCGAACTGGACGCTCGGCTGCGAGGTGCTGGACCGCGACTTCGCGAACTTCGAGGAGTACAAGGAATACCTCGTGCCGCTGGGCATCAAGACCATCCGCCTGCAGGGCGGCTGGGCGAAATGCGAGAAGGAGAAGGGCAGGTACGACTTCTCATGGCTCGACAGGATAGTGGACTACGCATGTTCCAAGGGGCTGAACGTCCTCCTTGAGACAGACTACGGCAACCCGATATACCCGGGCGGCGGCGGCTGGGACCTCTCCGGCGGATTTCCGTCCTCGCAGGAGGGGCTGGCCGCGTGGGATGCCTGGGTAGACGCGCTCTCGCGGCATTTCAAGGGGCGCGTGCGCGACTGGGCGATGTGGAACGAGCCGGACAACCAGCCACGCGACGGCAGCCCACGCAAGAGCGTCGAGCAGATCGCCGAATTCAACGTGCGCACCGCCAGGATCATCCGGCACAACATCCCCGATTCAAGGATCGCCGGCCTTTCGCTGGCGCGCAACGACCCTGCCTACTTCGAGTCGTGCCTCAAGGCGATGGGCGACGACGTGAAGCTCTTCGACTGGTTCATCTACCACGGCTACGTGCCCGCGCCGGAGGCATCGTACGCCAATGTGGAAGGACTGAAGGCGGTGCTCGCCAAGTACAACCCCGCCGCGAGGATGCGCCAGGGCGAGAATGGCGCTCCAAGCGAGATGACCATCCGCTTCGCGATGGGCCGGGTTGCCTGGAGCGAATACTCCCAGGCGAAGTGGGACATGCGCCGCATGCTGGGGGACCTCGGGCACGATGTGGAGTCGAGCGTGTTCACGATATGCGACTTCAACCACATAGGCATCACCCTCAACCTGAAGGGACTGCTACGGGCGGACGAGGAGCACAACGTGATCGCGGTCAAGCGCGCGTACTACGCGGTGCAGAACGTTGTGAGCGTCTTCGACGACGCCTGGTCGCGGGTAGGGGATTCCAGCTACGAGAACGGGTTCGGCACGAGGGACGAAACCATCTCCACCTACGAATACCGCCGCGAGACCGGCGAGAGGCTGTTCGTGTTCTGGGTCCACGGTCGCGACCTCGTGGCCGACTCCGAGAAGAAGGGCGACAACAGATGGATCATACCGTACGAGCGTCCCGGCGACTCGTTCACGACGCGTCCTGCCGTGTTCAGGTGCAACAAGGGCCGCGCGCTCCAGGATCCGGTGTGGGTGGACCTTTTCACCGGGCGCATCTACGCCTTCCCCAAGGCCAATGTCGTAGTCTCCCGCAACGGCACGGTGCGCTACCTGAACGTGCCCGTCTACGATTCTCCGTGCCTCTTGACCGAACGTTCCGCAATCATCCAGGTCCCATACGCGAAATGAAGCTTGTCGAATTCGTACCGCCCGTCCCGCATCCCCTCTGGAAGCTCTGCCTGCAGATGGGGATCGGCGACGTCGTGGTGAAGGTCAACCCTGATCTCACGGGGTTACCCGATCCGTGGCGGTTCGAGACCCTGTCGACGATAGTCTCGCGCCTCAAGGATGCTGGCCTGAATGTCGTGGGTCTCGAGGGTGACCCGTTCGACATGGGGCCGATAAAGGAATATGGGGAACGGGGAACGGGGAATGGGGAACGGGGAACGGGGAATGGGGAACGGGAGTGTGCGCTTGCGAGATACCGCGAGCTGCTGGAATCGATGGGGCGGCTGGGGATCGGGCTTCTTTGCTACAACTTCATGGTTGGCAAGGGCTGGTCGCGTACTGGCGTACGCGAAGGGCGCGGCGGCGCGAAGGCTACATGCTTCAGGATCGATGGCGAAAGATGGAGACAGGAGAACGCGCAGCTGCGCCTTGATGCGGAGCAGGTGTGGGCGAACTACGGATACTTCATCAAGTCGGTGATGCCGGTGGCCGAGAAGTGCGGCGTCAGGATGGGGCTCCATCCCGACGATCCATGCCTTCCCTCGCTCGGCGGATATGCACGCATCTTCGGGAGCGTCGAAGCGTTCGACCGCGCTTACGCGCTATATCCATCGCCTTCGAACGCCGTTACGTTCTGCCAGGCCAACTTCAAGCTGATGGCGGGGAACGGGGAATGGGGAATGGGGAACGGGGAATGGGAGTGCGTGCTTGCCGCGATGGCGCGCCATTTCGGCAGGCGCATCGCGTTCATCCATGTGCGCGACGTGGAGGGTACGAAGGAGGATTTCACCGAACTTTTCCACGATCAGGGCGATACCGACCAGTTCGCGCTCATGCGTGTCTACCGCGACCTTGGCCTAGACGTGCCGGTGCGCGGCGACCATGTGCCGGAGATGGAGGGGGACCGGCTTCTCGATGCCGACTGCATCCCCGGCTATTTCACGATGGGACGCCTCTTCGCCAATGGCTATCTCAAGGCATTGCTTGAAGGGACGGATACGGACAACCGCAGAAAGGGAGGATGTGCATGATGGAAGGCGGAAAACAATATTGCGCGGACAGCGTGGCTGTGGTGACGGGTGCGGGCGGGACGCTCTGCAGCCGCATCGCGGTGGACCTCGCCGCGAAGGGCGCGAAGGTGGTGCTCGTAGGCCGCACGCGCGAGAAGCTGGAGAAGACAGCAGCCGCCATCGCAGAGGCCGGAGGAGTCTCGCGGATTGAACCGGGCGATGTGACCGACGAGAAGGTGGTTCAGGCGATCGCGGAGCGCGTCGGACTGGAATGGGGTCCGTGCCGCTACCTCGTGAACGGCGCAGGCGGCAACAACGTGAAGGCCATGCCAACGCGTCTCAGGTTCAGCGAGGCGGACTACGCGCCTACGGCGGACTTCGCCAAGGATCGCGGCTTCTTCGATATCGACATGGAGGCTTTCAGATCGGTACTGGAGATCAACACGCTCGGCACGGTGATCCCAAGCCGCATCTTCGGTCTCCAGATGGCTAGGGCCGGCGGCGGCGTGATCCTGAATTTCGCTTCGATGAACACGTACCGTCCGCTCACGCGCGTGGCACCGTATGCGATGAGCAAGGCGGCGATAGCGAACTGGACGATGTTCTTCGCGCAGTACATGGCGCCCGCGAAGGTGCGCGTCAACGCCGTCGCGCCCGGCTTCATGGTGAACGAACGGTCTAAGCAGTATCTCATGACGCCCGACGGCGGACTTTCCGCGCGCGGGGAACAGGTGATGCGCCATACGCCCGCCGGGCGCTTCGGCGAGGCCGACGATCTGCTCGGATGCGTGAACTGGCTCCTGGACGATTCCGCGTCGGCGTTCGTGACGGGCATCACCGTTCCCGTCGACGGCGGCTTTCTTGCAAGCGCAGGTGTGTAAAGAAGAGAAAGAAAGAGAAGAACAACAAGAGAAAGGTATCCATGACAACAGGAAAAGTACTCGGTGGAAAGCCGTATGCCGCGGCATGGTCATCAGCATCCGATGAAGGCAAGGCAGGAGGTGTCCAAAATGAAGAAGATGCATGTCCTTGCGGTCGCCGCAGCGCTGGCGTCTGCGCAGCTTGAGGCCGTGACGGTAGGACCGGATTGGTGCGTGGCGTACCCGGTCGGAGTGCCGGACGACCTCGGCCAGACGCTCAAGATCGCCGCCGAGGAGGTGGCCGACGACATCAACGAGGCGACGGGGCTGGAGCTCAAGGCGGTGCCGGAGTCGGAAGCGAAGGCTCCCGCCATCTGGATCGGCGCCGAGGCCGCGAAGAAGGCCGGGCTCGACCTCTCCGGCATGGCGTGGTACGACAACGCGATTGCGGAGAAGGGCGGCAGCGTCTATCTGTTCGGCAACGACATGCCGAGCAAGTACGTAGATCCCGAGAAGAAGGGGCAGACCTTCTGGTTCACATGCGTGGTTCCGAGCGTAAAGGCCGCGACGCGCTTCCTCGAGAACTACGCCGGCGTGCGGTTCCTCATGCCAGGCGAGGTGGGCAAGGAAATCCCGAGGCGCAAAGAGGTGTCAGTGCCGGACGGGACGCTCTCGAAGGAGCATCCCGCGATGATCTACGGCAGCGGGCGCGGCCCAATAGACAAGGGTCTGATCTACCAGGTGGCGAACGGCATCTGGGGAAGAGGGCCGTTCCACACGTATGGCGGACACTCGTCTCATCACGCCTGCCCGTCCGAGAAGTACTACAGGGACCATCCCGAGTACTTCGCGCTGCGCAACGGCAAGCGGTTCCTCGCCAGCAAGCCCATCTACCAGCCGCTGTGCATCTCGAACCCGGCGGTGGAGGAGCTGATGGTCAACGAGCTGAAGCGCCAGTTCGACATGGGCGCGGATGTCTGCCAGCTCTCGCAGCACGACAGCATGCACGTGTTTTGCGAGTGCGAAAACTGCCGGGATCTGTTCGGCACGGGCAACGACTGGGGCGAGAAGTTCTGGCTGTTCCACTGCAAGATCGCAAAGCGCATCCTGAAGGAGCGGCCGGGGAAGGTCGTCCAGATCCTGAGCTACCACATTACGCAGGAGCCGCCGAAGACGTTCAAGGTGTTCCCCCCCAACGTGATGGTCGAGATGTGCCGGTACGACGAGACGGCGTTCCGCCTGTGGAAGGCGTACACCGTGCCGCAGGGGTTCACGGTTTATTTCTACCACGGACCCTTCCTGATGCCCGGGCTCGTGGCGCGGCATTCATTCGCGCATCTCGCCACGCTCGCGAAGCGCTTCCGCGACAACAACGTGCGCGGCCTGTACCGCTGCGACCGCATAGGCGACCTGTGGGGCACGGAAGGTCCGGCGT
>JAFXTB010000041.1 GCA_017525225.1 Kiritimatiellia bacterium | reverse complement strand
TGCGGAAAGTCAAGGGGGCTGGCGCAAAAAAGTCGAAAAAAGTTTCGGGGGCGGACGCCCCCCATGGCACGCCCGCCCCCGTCAGGCCGACGCAAAAAAGTCGGCTAGCTATCGCGACAAATCAGGGATTTGGAATCTCTGTCTTCCTGGGAAATATGGTATAATACGCGCGCACGGGAAACCGGGAACTGGAAGCAGACAGATGGAGAAGGACTTGAATCTCTTGGCGATCGACAGATCCACCGACACGCAGAGCGTCGCGCTCTTCCGCGACGGGAAGATGACGTCGCGCGTATTCGCCGGCGCGGATTCGCGCAGCGGCGACTGGCCGCTCAGGGTGCGCGGCTTCCTCGCCTCCTGCGGCGTGCCGCCGGGCGGCCTGGACCTCGTGGTGGTCGGGCTGGGGCCGGGCAGCTTCGCCGGCATCCGCGCCGCCCTCGCGTTCGCGCAGGGGCTCGCCATCGGATCCAGGGCCGAGGTCGTGGGCATGCCTTCCACCATCGCCCTCACGCGCTCCGGCGCCAAGGTGGCCGTAGTCGGCGACGCCCGCCGGGAACGCTACTGGATCGCGCTGTACGACGGCGTGGAGACCGTGCGGGACTTCTTTCTCGTCGGCCGGGACGGCCTTGGCGCCGCCGTGACCGACGGCTTCTCCGTAGTGACGCCCGACGGTCCACGCATCGATTCGCTGCTGCAGAGCCTCTATGGCCAGCGTTATGCAGGATCTCTCACGCCCCTGGCCGTGCATCTGGCGGAGGTCGCCATCGCCCATCCCGACCTTCTCCGCCGCGAACCTCTTCCCATCTACCTGCAGGCCGCTGTGCGAACATGAGACTGGCCCTCCATACGCTTCCCATGCTGTCGCTGGCCGCGGCCGCGATGCTCCTGCCTGCCGACCTGTCCGCCGAGGCAGGGGCGACCGTCATCGACAACGGCGCCTTCGAGAAGTTCTCCGGCGCCAGACGGGTCACAAAATGGTCGTATGGACGCGGCTGGCGCGCGGCCGAGGGCGTCGGAGTGGGCGGTTCGCGCGCGCTCGTGTACGCCAACGACGATCCGGCCGCCGCCACGTCGCCACGCCAGCTGGTGGATGTCGAATGCGGCCGCGCCTACATGATCGCCGCCGACATCTTCATAGAAGGGACGCTTGCGGGGCCTGAAGGCGCGGGCGCATGCGTCCAGGCCGAATGGCTGGATGCGCAGGGCAACGTGGTGGGCGGCGTGCGCACCGAGCCGCTGGCCTCCACCGGCGGCGCATGGCGGCATGTGTCTGCGATCTCGAAGCCGGTGCCGAAAGAGGCCGTGCGCGGCAGGGTGTCCCTTCTGTCGGCGAAGGGCGGCACGGGCAGGGCCGTCTTCGACAACGTGGCACTCGGCCGCTGGTACCGTCCGCGCCTCCTGCGGTTCGACGTGCGCGAGACCGACGTCTCCACCGACGAGCCGCAGCTGGAGATGGTCGCCGAGCTGGACCTTTCCGACGTCGGCACGGGATATTCCGGCGTCTTCGTATGGCGCGGCTCGGACGGGCGTTCGCACCGTACGCCGCCCGCCACGATGGACTCCTCGCTCGCGCGCCTCGTGATTCCATCGCGGCGCATCGCGCGCGGCGTATCCCGCCTGGCGTTCGTGCTGATGAAGCCCAACGGCGAGGTGGATACCCACCTCGAAACGACCTTCGGAACGGACGGGAAGGGGGGCGCGGCCGGACGATGAAGCATCCGCGCGACAGCTGGTCCACCAGGTTCGGACTCGTCCTCGCCGCCGCCGGCGGCGCCGTGGGGCTGGGCAACTTCCTGCGCTTCCCCGGCGTGGCCGCGCAGAACGGCGGCGGCGCGTTCATGATCCCGTACCTGCTGAGCTTCCTCTTCCTGGCGCTGCCCCTGTGCTGGATAGAATGGGTGCTTGGACGCTACGGCGGCAAGTGGGGCCAGGGGTCGCCGCCCGGCGTGTTCGACCGCATCACCGCCAAGCGCAGACCACATGCGAAGTACCTTGGGGTAGTCGGCCTTTCGGTGTCGCTGGGCATATTCTTCTACTACGTGGTGGTGGAGTGCTGGAGCTTCGCCTACACCGTGTTCGCCGCCACTGGAAGCTACGGCGGACTTTCATCGCCCGTCCAGATGCAGGAGTTCTTCCGGAGCTTCGTGACGGGTGAAGGGGACTTCTTCCGGTCCCGGTTGACGCTGTACGGGGCGTTCCTTGTGGCCTTCAGCGCCAACATGTGGGTGCTCGCGGGCGGCGTTTCACGCGGCATAGAGCGTTTCTGTCGCATCACGATGCCGCTTCTGTTCCTGCTTGCCGTGGCCCTCGTGGCGCGGGTGGTCACGCTCGGCGCGCCTGTGTGCCCGCAGTGGAGCGTCAACAACGCCTTCGGATTCCTGTGGAATCCCGACTTCGCCGTGCTGCGCGACCCGAAGGTGTGGCTGGCGGCGGCAGGACAGGTGTTCTTCTCGACGTCGGTAGGCATAAGCGCGCTCATGGCGTACGCGGCGTACCTCAAGCGCAAGGACGACATACTGCTCTCGGCGACGACGAGCTGCTTCCTCAACGAGTTCGCGGAGGTGGTGCTGGGCGCGTCCATCGTAGTGCCGGCCGCCTTCCTCTTCTTCGGTCCCGCCGGTACGCGCGAGGCCGTGGCGGGCGGCGTGTTCGGCCTTGCGTACGAGACGACCCCGCTCCTTTTCGGACACATGCCCGCCGGCGTCGCCGTGGGCACCGCATTCTTCCTGCTCCTGTCGATCGCCGGCGTTACCAGCTCCATATCCGTGCTGCAGCCGTCCATGGCCTTCTTCGAGGAGGAGTTCGGCTGGACGCGCCGCCGGTGCGTGGCCGTGATCGGCACCGTAACCTTCGTCGTGGCGCACCTGGTCATCTTCGGCAAGGGCGTGCTGGGCGAGATGGACTTCTGGTTCTCGGAGTTCGGTCTGCCGGTGTTCGCGCTCATCGAGACCGCCATGTGCCTGAGATACCTCGGGCCGAAGCGCACATGGCGCGAGGTGACGCGCGGCGCCAGGCTCAAGGTGCCGGGCTTCTGCCGCATCGTGGCGTGCTACGTTTCGCCCGTCCTGCTTTCCTGCGTGCTCGTGGGCTGGCTGTTCACCGATGGCTGGCGCAAGATCGCGATGGGGTCGTTCGTCGATGGTTCATGGCAGTGGGCCTATCCGGCCGACGAGCTGCCCTGGGTGGTGGTGACGCGCCTTGTGTGCTTCGCCCTGCCGCTTGGCTACGCGCTGCTTGTGCGAAAGGCCTGGCGTGCTAGTCGCTAGTCGTTAGTCGTTAGTTGTTAGTCGTTAGTGGTTAGTGGTTAGTGGAATCACAACCCTCCCAAACCTCAGGGCGCATCTGTGTTTTTCACCCATCACGGAGAGAAACTCCGAAGGCTGGCAAAAAGGCTTCACTAACATTACGCCTGACGCTTCGCTAAATTCAGCCACCAGCAAATGGCCCAATGGAATATGTTTTTAGCGGCATCTGCGATGCCGAGGTGCGGTATACACGGCACGCTCCTGCCTCCTGCGGCGAAGCCGCAACCAAAAACATTCCACTCCTAGTGGGAAGCGGTTCTATGGCGCGAAGCCCAGGCGAAGCGTTAGCGGAGCCCCTTTGACAACCTCGGAGTTTGATTTCATCTT
>JAFXTB010000040.1 GCA_017525225.1 Kiritimatiellia bacterium | reverse complement strand
TTCCGCAATCCACGACTTCGCATTCCACCCGTAGACGTTGCCCTCGCCCGCCTCGTAGGTCAGCTTCCCGTTGCCGTCTACGACGATCGAAGATCTTATCGTGTAGAGCGATGTGTTGGCATTGACGGTGATGCTGCCGCCAGGCAGGATTTCCAGGCGGGTTTCGCGTCCGCCGGACATGCCCTCGAAGAAGTTGAGTTCCCCGGCGATGGTGGACTGTCCGCCGAACCTGACGTCGCCGCCGACATACAGGGATGAAACCGGCGTGACAGACCCGAGCACCGTGACGTACGAATTCGAAGATGAGATGGATATCCGCCCCGGAGATGCAAGTCCATTCTTGAAGATCACGGGGAAGCGTGACTCCGATATGAAGTTCGGATTCGTATCATAGCCGCTGTAGGCAATAGTATTGACCGGGCCGCCGGAAATCGTCATTGGACCGCATGTGGGCAGAAATTTCCATCTGGACGTCCTATAACTCGAGTAGCGATCCCAGTTCAGCGTCTGGCGCGCCATTCCGCCGATGAATATCTGGTAGTAGGCCGAATCGCCCGGCTCGCTATTGCCGTACCAGTTTTCGTCCGTGGTCCATTTGTCGTCCGTGGTCGACTCTCCCGTCCAAAGATACTGGTTGTTCCCAGGCGTGAACGTACTCGTTGGGTTCACGCCGTTCCACAGGAACGCCACGCTGCCTGCGGTATGGATCGCATAAGTGCCGGATCCGTTCCCGTTGAGGACGATGCCCGAGGCTACGGACGACACGTCCCCGCCGTCGGAACGGGATATGAGGGGATAGGCGGCGTCGGCGGGACTCGCCGGCAGCGTGTAGGATATCGTGGCGGTCGGGGCGATGGAGAACGTGCGCGCCTCGATGTACGGCGGCTGCGCGGCGGAGACTGACGCGCCGTCGGCGCGCATCTCGACGGCGGCGTTCGCCTCGAGAGTCAGGCTTGCCGCCGACAAGGGGCCGAACAGCCGCAGCGTCGAGCCCACGCGGACGACCACATCGCCGATCGGGCGGACGACATCGCACTGCTTCCACTCCAGCACGCCACCGCCGGTTACCTCCAGGGACGTGCCTGGGCGGGGCTGCGCGCGCGGCAGTGTGATCGTGCGCGGCGTGGTGTTGTCCGCGCAGTCAAGCGTATCGACCTTGATCTTTCCGCCCAGCGCGAACGTCGAGGTGTAGTTACTTGCCTGCCAGCTGCTTCCGTACGGACGAAGCGTCAGGTCGTCGCCGAAGGTGCACGAGGTCAATGTCGACTGGTAGAACTGCCCGGCAAGCGCCAGGGTATCGAGATCCCAGTCGACCGTGCACTTGTCCGTCATCCAGACCGATCCGCCGTAGAGCCTGCCCCTGCCCGTCACAACGCTGTTGGTGGCAAAGTTCCAGCGCGCCGAGGTGGAATTGGTAAGGTAGAGCGTGCCGCCGAAGTCCACCGTCCTTTCGGCCGATGAAAACGAACTTATGGCGGTGGAATTCTGCGACAGGCAGTCCAGCACCGTCCCCTTGCCGGCGAAATAGCGAAGGTCGTCAGCTGGTATGTCGAATCTGGTCCTGATGGTGCCGCCCGTGAATTCGAACGTCGCGTCTGCGGCAAAGGACGGAGATGCGTTGCCCTCCGCCGCGTCGACCATGCCGCCGCGCATGAAAAACGAGCTGCCCGACGTGGCGACCGGACGCATCTTGACATAACCGTTGTTGACGGTGGCGGAGCTTCCGGCCGAATTGAGCCCGAGATATCCGACCGTGCCGCCCAGACCCGTGATGCGTCCGCCGTTGAAGATGAACGATCCGGCGCTCCGCGCGTCGATCGCCGCGGCCTGGACCTGGCAGCCGTCCTCGAAACAGGCCTGCGCGCCGGCGGCAAAGATGTACAGCGTGTTGCGCACGACGATCGACGATTCGTCCTCGAAGCGCCCGATGCCGAGTATGTCGAGGAAGACAGTGTCGATCTCGACCTCGCCGAAGCGCACGTCCAGCCCTGGGTTGAACCGAGGACGCGACGTGGCGCTGTTGTCGCTGGCGGTCATCGTGATCTTGTGCCCGCCTTCGAACTTCAGCACCGGAAACACCTCCAGACCGCCCTTCTGCACGCTGGTCATTTTGAGGAGCGTGACGTCGCAATCGACCTCGACGGTGGCATCGGCCGACAAATCGAAGGATGCGACATCGTCCGCTATTCCCGCGTCGCACCCCGGCGCACGCGTCGCCGCGACGCCGCCGTTCTTCCAGTTCGACGCCACGGACCACTTGCCCGAGCCGCCGGTCCACACGAAATCCGTCGCACCGGTCGGCAGGGTGGCCGATGCGGCGATCATCAAGACGGCCAGGGCAATCACCTTCGACCATCCCTTGGGATTCCCGACGAGAATTTCCATTGTTGTCATGGATTCCACCTTTCTGTTCCAATGCGCCGAATTATAGCAGATTCTAGGAGCACAGACCATCCCAGAACGAAACTAAAAATATCATGAAAGCGAAATCGCCTATCGAATCAGCCCGTAATTTATGATAGAATATCGACGATGAGAACACGCCATTCAAAACGCATATTCGTAAAGATGCCGATGGACGAGTATTCGCAGAACATGAAACTCGAAGGCATCTTGAAGTACACCAACGAGAAAAGAGGTGCCCCTTGGCAACTGCACATCGAACATGGAGGCTTCTCCTGCCAGTCGATCCTCAACTTTGGCATCTGGAGGTGCGACGGCATCATCGCGTTTGTGACCAGCGCCGAGGAGCGAGCAAGGATACTGTCGGCCAAAGTTCCCACGGTCCTGGTGGATCCATATACCGCCAAAGGATCCGCTACCGCCAGACGGGCTGCGGAAGGTTACGGCAGAACGGATGTTGTGACTTTCATCTGCGACTATACCGTCGAAGGGCAGACGGCGGCACGCTATTTTCTTGATCGCCATTTCCGCCATTTCGCCTATCTGGGAGCACCTGAACGAACGCCGTGGATAGCATTGCGCGGAGAGGCCTTCCGGCGGGAACTGTCCGCACACGGTTTCGGGTGCAGCTTCTACCGTATACCTTCCGGTCCGGAGACGGAAGATTTCGCCCTTGAGCAACCCCGCCTAATCGAATGGCTGAAGGAGTTGCCCAAGCCGATCGCCGTTCTCGCATCATACGACGAACGGGCCCGCCAGCTGCTCATGGCCGCAGATGCGGCCGGGATCGCCATTCCGCATCAACTGGCTGTGCTTGGCGTAGACAACTACAGGTTGATATGCGAGACCAGCTGCCCTCCGATCTCAAGCATCGATACAAACGACATATCGTCCGGCTACGCGTATGGACGGGCCCTTGAAGAGCTAATCTGCCGTAAGGCGCAGAGCCGTGTCGTATGCATGCGCCATTCACGCGTGGTAACACGCGCCTCCACGGACATTAATGCCATAGACGATGCGCTCGTCGCCAAAGCGCTGGCATGGATACAGAACCATCTTTCCGACAGTTTCAGCGAAACCGAGCTGGCGGCAAAGATCAAGTGCTCCAAGCGCCTGCTGCAGATGCGCATCAGGAACGCGCTGGGGACGACTCTGCGGGAGGAGACGAGAAGGATGCGCTTGCGCCTGGCGACCGACCTGCTTTCCAATACGGACAAGACCGTTCTTGAAATAGCCTACGAATGCGGATTCAACAGCCCCTCACACTTTGGCGCCCGTTTCCACGAAGCGTTCGGAACTACCCCCCGCGCCTACCGCCTTGAGCAAAACCGTTCATAGCACAGACCCACACTGCCACCCTAGGCTTGGCATATCGCCTTTGGCCTAGAGGGACTTAAAGCCTCCTCTATCTGGCGGAGACATAGCGGATCAGGAGCTGATCCGGATCAGCGCCACGGAGGATGACGAACCGGATGCCCTCCAACGGCTGCCGCGTGAAACGGCAGACATTGGGGACAAGCTGGTTGTTGCCTTTGAGCGCGTTGCCACCCGTAACCTCCGCGAGCTTGCGCCACTCGCCGCCGGAAAGCCCTTCGAGGATGAAATCCTCTACAGGATAGCGGCCCTTGCGCGCGTTGTAGCCACCGGTATGGAAGTCCACCTCAGAGAGCGTGAGCGGCTTTGCGAACATGAGCGTCAGCCGTGCACCGGCCGGGGGGACGCGCAACCCCATCGCGAATCTGGCGTTGGGTACGACAAGCTCGTCCGCGAAGATCGCCGTTCCCTTGCCGTCCGTGAGGGTTATCTCGCTGCAGGATTCCAGCGTTATCAGGTTCTCAGGCTCGACCGCATACGGCGGAAACGATTCCCTCTGCGGCATCTTCGCCAATGTTTCTGCGGCACGGGCGATGTCGTCCCAGAAACCGTGGATGTTTATCTCCTCGTAGATGCCGACATGGTCGAGATTCTCCCGCGCAAGACCCGTCAGCTGACGATAGAGTTCTTCGCCCTGCTTCTCCTTTGGCCAATTCTTGGTTATGCCGGGAACGAAGAGATCCAGCCCCACGCCCACCCCTGCCTTGCGGCATAGATTGACGATCCAGCGCACGTTGTCCTCGTCGACGAAATGCTCCAGATGCCTGCCGTCGCGCCAGCGCGGCTCGATGAGGAAGTCGTCGCAAAGCCCATCTTCGATTATCCTTTCCGGCGGCAGATACCATCCGCCGGTGGCGCCTGCGTCGAGGAACGGTCGCGGCGCCTGGAACATGCAAAGCCTCTTTCCCGATCCCTTGAAGAGCGGTCTCATCTCGCGCATCCATCCCATCACGGCCTCACCGTGCAGCAGACGCATGCGGAAGAGGTTGTACTCGCCGCCCCGCGGGATGCCCCATCGTTCGTGGTACATGGCCTGGATGGCCGGATGGTAGATGCTCGTCTCGAGTATCTTCTCGTCGAGTCCGGGGAGCCGGTTGTGCTGATAGTGGGTCTTCAGCGCGACGCCCGCCACGCCCTCGTACGAAAGGAGCTCGCGTACGACATCCGTCTTGTGCGCGCGCACTTCGGGGCAGGCGAAGCAGAGAAGCCCCCAGCGCGGACGCCCCGTCTTGTCAGTACACCTGAATTCCGGATGATCCTCCATGAAGCGGCTTGCGCAGCATTTCACCGGCGGCAGACAGCGCCATCCGTCGTCGAACGGATCGAACCACGCGTACAGCTCGATGCCGTACTTGAGCGCCGCCTTCCCCGCGAGCGCCAGCGAGTCGCCATCCTCGGCGGCGCGCAGCACCCTGGAATTTATTCCCCAGGTGCGCGGACGGAAGAAAAGCTTGAAGAGATACGCGTTGGGGATCAGCTCGCGGCGTTTCTCTTCGGAAAGCGCCATGACGTCGCCGTTAAGAAGCGCGAAGCGTGCGCCATCCTGCGACCAGTGCGAAGGCTCGATGAAATCGTTGAACTCCTCCATGCCGCCGTTCCTGACAAGCTCCATGTCAGGCGCGTCCAACGCCCGCAGCGACAGGTTGTCCGCCACGAACACCTGCGTATCCTCCGCGCCGGCGGAATATGCGCCCACGTAGAACGGACGCTCCGCCGTGAAGCGTACTTCGCGCCTGAGCATCCTATTGTCGCGTACCTCGCCGCTTCGCGCGATAATCCTACCGGTTTCCGCGTCAAGGACGGCAAGGAACGCGCCGGAGGTTCCCGCATCGGAGGAGAGCATCCCACGAAAGAGGAAATCGTGGCGTCCCTTTGGCTCTATCAGCTGGCGGATTCCACCCGCCTCGCGTCCAGCCGTCTGCGGCCCCACCCCGACCTTGACAGCGAACGCACCATCGAATGTACGCTCGTCGGCGGCGGAACGCACTTCGTGGAGCTGCGAAAGGCGGTAGTCGAGCTTTGTCTGATAGTTCGCCACCTGGCATACGCAGCGCCAGGTGACGCGCTTGACGCCACGCGCCTTGCAGTTGGCGAAGAAACGATCTATCCAGTTCGAGCCGCAATACGGCCTGATGAGTTCGATGTTGTCGAAGAAGTCTACGTCCACGAGCAGCTTCGGCGGCTCGATGGCGGCAGGAGCCGCGAGGGCCGCAGACGCGGCGACAAGCAGAACGGCAATCGCAGGTTTTCGCTTTCTCATCATGACACAGCTACCTCATTGGCCCCTTCGTGCCGATATTCCAGCGGAATGAGCCGCTCGATCCACCCTTCATTCGACCGGGCCGGCGAATATGCCAAGATTGCTTTCGGCCTCAGCCGTCCATTCGAATAGGCAGAATCCCTTAAAGCCCATTTCTCGGATCGCAAGTATCTGTTCGCGCAAACGTACAGCGTTGCGGCCGTCGCTCTTCGGCCACACGCTGAGTCCGATGCCTGGATAGACCGTAACAGGGTTTTTCTCCTGTAGAACCACACCTACCCGCGACTCCCGAAACAGCGAATACCATGGTGCATAACCCATCGTACAGACGAAATCAAGCCATCCAGATTTTGCCCAGTTTCCCCAATCCTGGCCAACGGTGTACTTTGCCCGTTCCGAAGACGCAAGAACGGCAGCCGAAATCTCAACATTCGGGCAATCGCGCCGAACAATCTCAACAACGCCTTTGACAAACGATGAAATCGTGTCGCACCTAAATTTCGTCCAAGCCGCCTTCAGCTCGGGTACGGATGATACAGCCGTCGGCCAGTTCGGCACGGCATGCCCAATGCGCTCCTCAAACAGTCTGCGGCATCGCGGACAGATACAGGACCCGCCGCCATTGTAGCGGATATAGTCAAAATGGATGCCGTCTACGCCCTTCTTGGCTAGTTCGACCATCGCCGCCGTCTCCTCCCGGATGTTGTCGGGATGCGTCGGACACAGCCAGTTCAGATGGGGTACTCCCGTCTTTACGTCAGAGACATCAAACTGAAGGCGCCCCTCGCGTGCCAGTTTCTCGCGATACTCCGGAAGTGGCGCCCGAAGGCCCCCCCCCATGTTCCAGCAGCATTTCCAGACATGCATCTTCATTCCATGCTTGCGACAAGCCGCCTTGCACAGCTCAAGCTGGTCGCCATATTTCGCAACTGTCGGATCTTCAGGATAGACTTCGGACTTGTAATATGCCCGTCCCGCCCAAGACATGTTAGGCAATATGTCCGTAAAACCGGCCCGCTTCAGTTCGTCAATCTGCTCGTCCCATGTACTCTTACCCGGTTCGCGGTCACGTCCCCATGCGCGATGGCACCAGGCGAGCCGTCGTTCGCCCGCCTTCGCAGGTAATGGTTCGACAGGAATCGGGCTGCTTACCCTTCTCTTTGGAAGTGGCGTCTCGGTTATCTCGAAGTTTTTGACAACGACATCTGCCAACGTCTCCTCGGCGGTATAGCGCGTGCCGGCGAAACGCACAGCCGTCACATTCGTAATCGAATTCGCACCCGAAAGTTTGTCTACACCGAACTCCTCAAGGGGGAACCGAAAATTCTCAACTGAACCAGACAGCTTTTCCGGCATGACGTCATGTTGAATCCATTGACTACCGCACTTGAAGTAGAGCGTGAAGCCACGGAACGGGCGCAAGTTGCCACATGTGAAGTCGAACGAAATCGACTTTGCTTTCGACAGGTCAAGCTGCACTGTCACGTCCTTAAAGACCCGATTGGCTTCCGGATATGGCGGAAGCTTTTCATGGATGACGATCTCGGGCACATTAAGCGCCATCGCCATGAGAATTGATGCACCCAACATCGCTACAAGTCCTTTCTTGCGTCTTACCCCCGCAGGTTTCAGCGAAGATTAAGCATAGCCCCTCTGATCGGGACCGCATAGAGAACTCCAGCCATGATTTTCAGGCTGGCATTGACTCTTCTGCCGTTGACGACAACGGACCAGCCGGACAGGCGGTTCTCGTTAAAGGCTTCATTGATTGTGAAGAGCGCCATTTTTGTACGGAGATTCCCAGAGACCTTCAGCGCCGACGCCGGAACATCATCGATCTCGGCACGTCCATTGGCCGCTGGTACGAACCGCGTGATCGTGCCGCCGCCTCCTGATGACGCATTGACCCGGAGTCCGTGGATTGCGATACGTTCAGCCGAGATTTCGGACAGGTTCAGCGTTGCACCGGCAGCCACTTCCACAAGACCAGTTGAGCAGAAGGAGCTCAAGGCTCCCGACGAAAGCGGGTAAGGGACGCCATCGTTGCCATAGTTCTGCCAACCCATATTCACCGAGCGTTCCGCCTGATTCGTGCGTTCGTCGCGAAGCGTCCACCCCGTCTGCCCATCCACGCTTGATTCGACTTTCCATGCAGCTGGCGCACCAACAGCGCAGTCGCCCGCACGTGACATCCCGTAGCCCCAGATTGGGGTCTTGGTCTTGACTGTCACCACAATCGGATTCTCAGGCGAAAGAGCCTCCGTCGTAAAACCGATGCTCTGCTGCCCGGTTGCCAGCGACCAACCCAGGTAAGTGATGGCTTCTCTGAAGGACCACGTACCCACCGTGGCGACAGCCGTCGCCGTCTCCGAGGCGAAATGGCCCTCCTGCGCAGTGGCTACGTTGGCAATCTGGCCATCGACCGAAAACGGATGCAACCGCCCCAGCGCCAGCGACACAAGCCGCGAAGAAAACGACGACGCCCCGTCCCATTTAGCTTCGAGCATGCCGGCCTGGGCGCCGGTAAACGTCACACGCCAGTAGAGATCCGAAACAAGCGTCCCGCCAATGCGCAAAATACCAGACTGAACATTCACGTCACCAAACGTGCCGCCGTCAAGACACGTCGTCGTCGTTGTCCCCCCGTAATACAGTCCAAGTCCATCGACTTGCATGCTGGACGGCGCGACGGCATGCCTATTGTCGCCCGTCGCGGGAAGTTCCCATGTTGCCGAACCGGACGCCGCGACAATCCTCCCGCCGTTGACGCAGGTGACGCGGCCCGCTTCCTCCGTCGTCAGGCTGCCGCACGTCAGAACGCCGCCGTCAACCACGACCAAGCCGTTCGAGACGATCATGCTTGCGACAGTCGCATTCGTAATCGTCAGCGTACCCGAACCCGTCTTCACCACGGAGACATTCGCCGAATCGAGACCGTCAAGGACGCCATCCACATCGCCCGTTCCAAACGTCAGCGTCACCGCTCCGTTCGTGCAGACGACCTGGCTGCCGTTCTCAAACATGAGGCCGTTCAACTTCTGCGATCCTCCACAAAGGTCGAGCGTATGTGCCGGCCTGCCTTTGTTCGAGAGCACGCGCACGTTGCCCACGCCGGCCCCGAAAGGAAGCACGTTCTCGACCGTTACTCGCGTTGCACAGCCGCCGCCCCACGCACCCGCGAGAACCAAGTCCCCTGTCTGACGAAATTCAATCTTCGAATGGTTGATGGCGATTGGAGTCTTGACGTTGCTCGAGACAAGCCGTACATCACAATCGCCCTGGAATGTAAGCTTAGGATTCGAATAGTTCGAATTTAAAAGCAGCTGCCCCTGATCGGAATTGCCCGACTCCCACGAATGAATGACGACAGGGGAACTCGGCGTTCCCTCAACGACAAAACCTCCGCAATTGTTCTGCGGTATATTGAAGATGCCCATGTTGCTGTACGTCCATCCTCTCAACACGGATCCATTGCCAGAGAACTTTAGCTTGACTGGCTTTCCAGACCGCGTATATATTTGCTGGAGCTGAACATCGCAATCAGCCCCGATGTCGAGTTCCGTCATGTAATCACCTGTTGATGAAGCACCTACCGTAACCCAGATCGTGTCGATTGTCAACGTGGAGCCGTTCCGAAGGGAAATCGCCGCATCGTCAGCCGGACGCACTCCATAGTCACGGACGGACAGCCTCCTTCCGTTGGAGTAAAATGAATCAAGACTACCCCCGTTCAAAGTCAAACACCCGGTATCACCGCTTTCTCCCGCCAAATCCAGGTAGACTGTACTTTTCGCGACATCGCCTGCGCCATCCCAGCAATATACGAAATAATGTGGAGATGTGACCGTCATGTCGCCGTGAAGGACGACGGCCGTTTGTCTGGCCGTGGCGACATAGTTCGTCGCATAGTCCTGCGACAGGTTGACTACATCACCTTGATTCACCGTCAAAACCCCTGCATGCCAGGGTTGCTCCGCCGCACGCGCGGCGAATGCAGCCGCTGCCGAAGCAAGCAGCATCACGCAGGTTTTGAACACATTTTCCAGCCTGTTGAGCATTGTTTTCATTTCGTGCCTTCTTTCATTTCGTGGTTGCGATGAAATCGATTGCGCTGCGCTCGGTCAGAACGCAGGGGGAATCATAGACCGGGATTTCAACAAGATCTATTCCGCAGGAGTGTTCCAGCTGCCGGCTCGTGGGAAGTTCATAGACCCAGCCTGTAATGAGATCAATCCAGACTGGATCGCGCAAGGCCGGCCCAGACCACTCTATAGGAATTCCACGCGTCTCGACCGACTCAGTCGGTTTCGCCAGAGGATCCAGCTCGACCACGAGCACCGACTTGCGCCAGGCCGTCTTTACCGGACCATGTTCCCAGAATACGAGCAACGGAGATCCGCTGCCTGTGCGATATTCATAGAGCGACACCGTGCGGTCGCGGCAGAGCGCCATCGGCTTTTCGCGCACCCGCGTCACGTTCGAGTTGAAGATCGACACGGCGTTCTGCACGGCGTAATAGACACGCTTGATGCGAATGACATCGTTCGAACTGTTGGTGCGCAGATATCCCTTGCGATTGCAAAGATGGTAGGGATGCATCGGCGGCGCATAATTTATATCAACGAAGCAAAACAGCCCCGACTCCACATCGTGCCCGAGATCGCCCAGCATGCGACGCAAATCCCACTTCGCCTGCGACAGTTCCGTCCATGGCATGCGCGAAAGCGAAAGGCGGTCTATCCATTCGGACGTACAGCCGTTCTCGCCCTGGCGCAGACGCGCATGTGGCGCATACCGCGACACAAGCGCCTTCTGTCTTTCGACATTCTCGTACGACGAGTCCGGATTGACCGCGTAGCCATGGTAGATGAATGTGTCAAACAACTTAGCGTCTTCGCCGAATGCCACGAGACACTTCTCGAGAAACTCGGGGTCGTTGTACGCGAGCGAAAGGGCGTGCAGCCGGCAGTTCGGCATAACGCGCTTGAGGATGCGCGCCGAGCGCACGTTGAACGCGACAATCTGTTCGGGGGTATGGGGAACGTTGCCGGCCTTGGGCTTGTTGTCCGGTTCGTTCCACATCGCCCACTCGTTCACGCGTCCGGCAAACGTTTTCGCAAGGTGCCCGACCCAGCGATCCCATGCGGCAAGGCCCTCAGGCTTGTTCGGAATGCCATCGGCGAGGCCCGGCCCGCCGCCGCCATCATAGATCGGATTCCCGTAGCTGAGCTCCAGAAGCGGTTCAATGCCATGCGCACGACACCAATCGACGATATGCTCCAGCCAGGCCGTGTCGATGCAGCCCTTTACCTTCTCGCACTTCGCCCACCCCGTGAGAATGCGAATCTTGGCGACCCCCAGAGCCGGCAGATAGGCACAGTACTTGTCGAAATCCGCGAAGTCGCGGTCAACCGGCGCACCGTCAATCGTAAAGTTCGACGGTCCAACCTCTCGAACGTCCTTCGGGCGCAGACAACCAATCTTCTTCAGAGAGACCTGCAACGCCGTCGCGCTGCGGTCCGGCCCGGTCTTCACCGCAGGACGGTTTTCCGCAGCCTGCCCATGGAGGGAACCTGCCACAAACATCGCTGCGGCCAGGCCCACACAAATCCTATTTGCCATCGCAAGGGTCATTGACTGGTTCATTTGATCGCGCCTTTCGAAGCGAACTCCAACACAGTGTAGGAAAACGGCAGGAGCTGTGGCATGGTACGGAAGAGGCTGGTTCTGCAGACCGGCAGCCTACTTGAACGTCAGCCTGCCCATCGCGTCCTTTGCGTCCATCCTGCGATATTGAAGGGGGGACCACAGCATCTCGATCTTCGCGGCACCCTTCTTCCGCGGCCTGCCGATGCAGCCCACGTTGAGGAACCACGAGTCTCCCGGTTTCGGGGCCGCCACGCCGAAATCGGAGTATGGCAGGGTGACGATGGAGAGCTGCCTGACACCTTCGCGCCGGCTATCTATCTTCCATCCCCTCCCCTCCCACGTGGGATCCGGCCTGCCATAGGCGGGATCGAGCGGTTCGGTCACGAGACCGGTTGCGGCGTCAAATCGCGACGCCTTGCCAATGTCGTACTGCAAGTGGTAGTTCACATCACGTGTCGGGCCGGGGGCGACCATTATGTCGATGCAGCCATTCGGCGCGGCATCGTCCACAAGGTCGCTTTCCACGAGCAGGTAGAGTCCGGCATCGTCGTACAGCGCCTTGAAGCGCGCCGTCGCGGACGCCTGCTCCATCATCTTTCCGCCGAGGCTGCGCCAGCCGTCCTTGTCCGAGAATCCGTCGAAAGCGGGCGGAGCGGCCACGCGGGCGGCCTCCGCCGATTTCACGCCTGCGCCGGGCAGCATGCCGTCGGGGAATTTCTTGGGCCATGTCAGCGGCGCCATGATTGTCGCGGAGATCCGCCCGTTCTGCTTGATCGTTTCCAGCTTGCACCCGCCGAACGGCCTCACTTCCGGCCAGCCTTTGAGTAGCTTCGGAACCCTGTCCCCGCGGTAGATCCGTTCGAGAAGCGCGTCTCGCCTGTCCAGCTCGTCCTTCAGCGGCGCGAACGACTCCTTTGTCGGGCGCAGCTTGTACGCGGCGTACAGGGTGGAGATCGCACCCATGTTCTTCGCGTAGTTGAACTCGAGCCGCACCAGCTCAAGGCGCTTCTTCTGCTTCGTGGAGAGACCCGCCGTCTTCTCGGCCTGCGAGAGGGCCTCCTCCATCTGCGCCACTGTGTCCGGCGAGAACATGTAGCCGTGCAGGTCGAGCGCGTTCTTCGGGCGCGCGTTCACGTATTCGTCCAGCCCGGCCGCGCTGTCGTACGGATACGGATCGGCGATCTTGTCGAACATCCGCGCCCGGGCGTCCTGCGTTTCGTAGAACCGCAGCATCACCCCCGCCGCAGGGCCGAACGCCGACCGGCAGTAGTCCACCACGAGCGCCTTCACGTTGAGCGAGCCGTCGAGGAGCAGCTTGTTGAACACGTAGTACGCCGGACCTTCCGTGCCCCACAGGTCGCCTATGCGGTCGCAGCGGTACAGGCCGCGC
>JAFXTB010000039.1 GCA_017525225.1 Kiritimatiellia bacterium | reverse complement strand
GATGTTTCCCCCCAACATCGGCGGCCAGATGACCATGCCCCTCGCCTGAAACGGCCATCTGCCTTCCTCACGAACGTCTCAGCCAGCCAGCTTCAACTGACAGGCAAAGACGTCTTTGCCTTCAACTGCGATTTTTAGGTTAAAATAAGGCCCATTTCCCCAGTAAGTCGGTTGGTCATATGGTTCCTCGCTAGTGTAAACTGTTGCCGATGCAAAATAACCATTTTTATAAACATGTTCCACTCCCTGATAACCATAAAGACACCTTTCGGACATTATTTGTGTTCCACAAAGGGCAACGTCGGTCAAAAATCCCCTACATGGGCTAAAACCTGAAACGCTATTCCATGTGCCGCCATATGCAAAAGAAGTCTTTTCCACTCGTTCAAGTGTTTTCGGTAGAACGACTTTTCTTAATCCTGTACCAGCAAACGCCGAGCAACTAATATATTTGACTCTTCCCAAGTCAACACTTACCAAGTTTGTACAGTCGTAAAAAGCACACACGCCTATTTCTTCTATGCCTTCTGGGATGATTACTTCCGTAAGACCGACACAATTCCGAAATGCATTTTCACAAATTCTCTTAACCATAACGCCATTTACGAACCGAGGAATCGTTACCGATCCCGAAATTGTTGACAAATCAACAGGTTTAATCCCACTTGCCGATGTGGTTCGACCTACTTGTGTACTACTTATAACTTCACGAGCACTGTCCAAAGTATAAGTAGGAGAATCTGTTGCTATTGTCCATTCAATTCCGTCAATAACCTCGGTGTTTGTCGCAACAACATTAAATGTCATGAAGAATGCGAACAAGAACCCCATCGTTTTAGACACAGTCAGATGATTTATTGTCTGTCTAATTGTTATCACTTGAAACTGCACATGTCCAAATTGAGGGAAGTGCTCAATCAACTTATGCAGGCAGTTTTCGTTAATTGCATCAAGCAATGCACCATCCGTGAGGCTGATGGGAAAATCGACTTCCATTTGAAAAGGCCATTCCTCGTTAGGGTTACACCTCACTATCAGTAATGAAAACCTGTCAGACGACTTATCGCCATCTACTCGTGACACCTTAACCGTATCAGAACCTTTCGTCCAATCACACACAATACAATTCATCGCCGCACCTCCTAACTTCTTTGTTGTTGCGAGAGGTGCGACGGCGGCAAAAATAGAGCGGCGCACTCTCGAGATTCGTGTCTATTGGAGGCGCCGCTAAGAGCCTGATGAAGGACATGAATAGGAAAGTGCGCCGCATGTATTGCACACGCGACGCACCACCGTATTTCGCTCTTCATCATTGATAAGTTTAGCGGACTTCCAATAAGCTACTATACGCTGGTTGCGTACGTTACCGGAGTCCTTTCGGGATTCTCCGGCTCCTCGGGTTGGAGCGGTCACGCGGGACGCGTGACCCTACCATTTCCGAGGTTCTGGCTTCCACGGATCACCCGATCCGCTTCGGCCCGGAGGTGGGTATTTAGTGCCGCTTTCCGCCGCGCTAGTCGCGTCGCGAAAAGCCGTACCCACCAATGTCAAAGATCAAATCAACTTGCCTATTACAGCCCCCAATACTATTCCAAGAATCCAGATAACAACGGAAATCACCTTTTGCCGTCTTGTCTTGGCAACAGCACGAACGACCGTCTTGTCCGTCAGGAGCGCGATGAAATAGTCGGCTATTGGCAACATCTCCTGCCATTTCTCGAAAGCGGAATCCCATGCTGCATAGTTCACATCACGCGAACGACGTTCAAGCGGACGCGCCTCATCGGCAATGGCTACGGCCTCCCGCCACTTAATCGTAATCTCCTGCCGGAACGAACCATCATGAACCTCGGCATATCTATCATCCATAAGCTTCTGATAGATTGCACGCGTCTGCTCGAAAATCAATTTGAACCCATCGAACGATGCCCGTTTTAAATGCCCGGCCGCACGCCTGACATCTTCTTCTGCCAACTCTCCCACATTGCCGTTCACATGGCAGAACAAATGATCAAGACAGGCAGCTGATTCAGCATGTAATTCCTGGGGGGCTGCCCCAGAATTTATAAATCTGTCATATAGCGGCGTATAAACGTCCGTGTAGAACCGCTGGAGTTCCGCAAATGTCTTTGGCTCATGCGTCACCACCACGCATACCCTCCAAGCAACCAACGCAATTTAGTCCACACTGATATATGACGCGCACGCTCAAATCTACGCTCTACTTCCTCATGCGAAATCCAATCATGAATAACAGACCCTCTGCCGATTATGGGATATGCACGAAAGAACCGTACCGGTTTCCCAGTTCGGTCTTCATGCTCCTTCCACTTTTCCGCGATTGTCTTCATCCTATCCTCTCTTTGGCCTGTTATTATACCATAAATTACGCTGGTTGCGTACGTTACCGGGGTCCTTTCGGAATTCTCCGGCTCCTCAGCTTGGAGCGGCGGTCGCGGGGTGACCGCCCTGCCATTCGTCGGGAACGCAGGACATGATAACAAATTGCGGTGGCGGAAACAAGCGGAAATCGCGGCTGGTGAGTTTCACGCACATCGCGACTGGTTAGGCATTGCCCCGTGGGCGGGTTTTTGCTATAATGCGGTCGGTTTCGGTCCTTTGGCGACGGGCCTTGGGATTGCTGCCTTTCGTACATCACACAATAGGAGTCGATATGCCTTTCAAGATGCGTGTCAAACTGTCCGCAATGATGTTCTTGCAGTTCATGATACTGCCGGTATGGTTCGTGCCGATGTTCCCGTACGTTCAGAATCTGCCGGGTGGCGGACAGTGGGCGTTCTGGTGCGGGCTCATAATGGGCTTCGGGATGCTTGCATCGCCGCTCTTCGGGATGTTCGCCGACCGCTTCCTGAACTCCGAGAAGGTGCTGGCCCTCTGCAATTTCGCATGTGCCGCACTGCTGGGGGCCTGCTACTTCATGAAAGATCCCGCGATACTCTTCTTCCTGCTGTTGGCGGTGATGATAGTGTACATGCCGAGCTGGTCGCTCACGGCCACGATAGCGATGGCCAACTCCACCACGGCGGCGTTTCCGCAGATCCGCGTGTTCGGCACGCTGGGCTGGGTCGCTTCCGGCATCTTTTCGATCATAGGCGTCAAGTGCCTTGGCATTGCGGACTTCGACTCCACCCCCTGCATCTTCGCGGCTGGCGCCCTGGCGGCTGCGCTCGGCGGCGTGCTGGCGTTCACGCTCCCTGCCACGCCTCCCAAGGCCAAGGGCACGCCCATGAGCGTCGTCGACGCCCTCGGCCTGCGCGCGTTCTCGCTCCTGAAGGATCCCGTGTTCTTTGTCTTTGCAGTGTTGCTCTTCCTCGCGATGGTGCCGTTCCAGTGGTACCTGGTGTACAATCCCGCATATCTGCAGGAGTCCGGCTTCAAGTACCTTACCGTCACGCAGAATCTCGGACAGGTTGGCGAACTCTGCTTCATGCTGCTCATCCCCGTGCTGCTGAAGAAGTTCGGCTACAAGTGGGCGATGGTGATAGGCCTCGGTGCGCTGACGTTCCGCTATGCCTGCTTCTACGGCTCCGCCGCAATGGGCGTAACGGCGCTCGACTTCGGCGGCATCCTCGTGCATGGCCTCGTCTTTGGCCTGCTGATCATCGGCGCGCAGATGTATGTGGACGACTTTGCGCCGGCGGAGCTTCGCAACCAGGCGCAGGGCCTCGTGATGCTCATCACCGGCGGCGTGGGCGTGTTCGCCTCCAACTTCGTCTTTCAGCATCTGCTCGACGCGAACGCCAGCAAGTCCATCGTCAATGGCGTGGAGAAGGTGTCGCACGACTGGTCGGTACCGTTCCTCGTGGCGCTCGGCGCGGCCGCCGTCTTGACTGTCGCGATGGCCGTGTGCTTCAATCCGAAGAAGCCGGCGGCCGGTTCCACGGCCAAGGCCATCGATTGATCCGGAGGGCGCGACATGGGCGTCAAGGCCGTTTTCTGCGTAGTGGCGGCGGTGGCCGCGTTGAATGTGTCCGGTGTGGAGGTCTGGCGGCATGGCGAACGGCAGGCGGTGTGGCCCGAGGGCAGGATCCCGGACTTCCAGCCCCACCAGGTCGGCGCGATGACCGACGAGCAGAAGGACAAGGACTTCAAGGCAGAAGAGCATCGCATGCCGTATCTCGAGTGGTTCGAGAAACCGGCGCGGCCGAACGGCGGGTGCATGATCCTCGTGTCGGGTGGAAGCTACAACCGCTGCTGCGATATAGGGCTCATCAGGCTCTGGCGCGACAGGTTCACGGACCTCGGCTTCCAGACGGTGAACTTCGTCTATCGCACTCCCCGGCCGAAAGGTCTGCCCTGCCACCAGAGCGCGTGGGAGGATGGACAGCGCGCCGTGCGGCTTGTCAGGTCGCAGGCCGCCGCGCGCGGCTTCAATCCCGAGAAGATCGGCATCATCGGCATGTCTGCCGGCGGACATCTCGTGACGATGCTTGCGACATGCGCGCTGACCCCTGCATACGCGAGGATCGACGCGATCGACGACCTGCCTTGCCATGTCAATTGGTGCATCGCGAACGCGCCGGCGTACAACACGGCCGGCGGGGCCGACGGAACGGCTCGTCCGCAGGATGGAACCACCGAGACTCCGAAGGTCAGCCCTGTCTTCAAGTTCGACGCGAAGACATGTCCGATCAGCTTCCACCACGGGGGGAAGGATCCATACACGCCGAACGGCTCGACGCTCTGCTATCGCGAGCTGCGCAAGCGCAAGGTACCGGCCGAACTGCATCTCTATGCCGACCGCGGGCACGGTGCGCACGGCCTTGATCGCGCGATCGAGTTCATGGCCCAGATGGAGTTCACGGAGAAGCTGCCGCGCGTGGTGGCGCTCGACCACAGGATAATGCCCGACAACACCATCCGGACAGAGAAGGAGTATCTGTGGCCGGAAGGAAAGACCCCAGACGTCTCGACGAACCAGACGTACCGTCCATATCTCGTCTGGTTCGTGCCCGAACGCCTGGCGACGAAGGCGATCCAGGTGATAGTGCCCGGTGGCGGATACAGCTTCTGCAACTTCAATGGCGAGGGTACGCCCGTGGCGCACTATCTTAACGGGAAGGGCATGACGGCGGTCATAGTGATGTACCGCTGTCCGCGCCCGCTCTGCGGCCCGAAGCATCTGAGCGCGTGGCAGGACGCCCAGCGCGCGATCAGGATTGTGCGCGCGGAAGCGCCGGGACGCGGTCTGGATCCAGACCGCATCGGCCTCATGGGCTTTTCCGCGGGTGGCCACCTTACGCTCATGGCTGCGACGAACGCGCGGACACCGGCCTACGCCCCTGTAGATGCCATCGATGCCCAGCCGGCTACGCTGCAGTGGGCGTGTCCCGTCTATCCGGCATACGTGCTGACGGACGGTCTCGACAGGCCGAACGTCGGCGGCGGCAACGGGGACGATGCGGTTCCGGCGCCCGAGTTCTCCTTCGACGCCGACACTCCGCCGATGTGCTTCCTGCATGGCGATGCGGATTCCTGGGCGGCGATGAACTCGGTGAAGGTCTGGGAGAAGCTGCGCAGCATGGGCATACAGTGCGATCTGCACACGTATGCGTTACGCGGCCACTGCTTCCAGATTAAATGTGCGCCCGGCACGGGCAGCTACACGTGGCTGGATCGCGTATGGGACTTTCTTTCCGCAAAGAAGCTGAATCGCTGAACGGTTTCGCCGCCAAGGAAAGAGAGTGCGATGGGTAGGAATGTTGTGAATGCGTTGGCCTGGCTGCCGGCATTGCTTGTTGCCGTCAATGGCGGGATGTGCGCGATGGCGGAGGACGATGGCGTGGAGCCATCCGAACGCAAGGCTATCATAGAGCGGCATTATGATGCCCCCGACAAGTCCCCCATCTGGTTTGGAGCTGAATCCAGGGCCGAGGCCGCCTATGCAAAGGAATACTGCCTCTATGTAGATATCGCCCACTCTGACGGCACGTTCACCTACAAGGTGCTGGCGACGTTCACGGAGGGAACGCATGGTTGGGAGAGGTCAGGACGGGTGGTATATCCGAAGGCACCGGTGAAATGGATCAAGATATATGCGCTCTACCGCCATCCATTCGTGCCGGGCGGATCAGTCCGTTTCAGGAACGTGTTTCTTGAACGCCGCGATCCTGGGCGGGTGCCGCTTGCCTGGCGGCGGATGACGGGAAGGCCCTTTGCCGACCGCGATGAGCTGTTGGTGTCCTATCCTGCGCGCGCAAACCATGCCGCCGGACGGTTCGTCTACGAGCCCATTACGAACGATTCCGCGCGTTGCGGCGCGGTATCGCCGCTGCCGCCGCAGGGGTTCTGCGTCTGGACTGCGGATTCGATGCGAAAGGTTACGCCCCTGACGTTCCCTTCGGCGGCGGAACGGCTCGCCAAGGCCTGCATCTCGCTGCAGCTGGCGAAGGGCGAGCGAGAATCGGCGCAGGTGCTGCTGACGACCGGCCCCGACCGCGAGCTTGACGGTGTGGAGCTCGTCCTTTCGCCGCTCGTCAATTCAAGGAGCACGGCGCTGAAGGGCTCGTTCGCATGGCAGCGGCTCGGTTACCTCGCCCGCCGCCCGGAATATGCGCCGCATCCATGCGGCGTGGACCCCTGCGAGAAGTGGATCCCCGAAGTGCTGCTTCCCGCCGCGCCAATGCGTCTGAGGAAGGGGGGTACGCAGGGGACGTGGCTGACGGTCTTTGCCGCGCGCGACGCCGAGGCCGGCATGTACGCCGGCAGCGTGGAGGTCAGGTCCGGCGGACGCACTGTTGCCGCGGTGCCCGTCGCGGTAGAGGTGTGGAACTTCGCCTTGCCGCCGAAGTTCTCGTTCCCGGCGATGATCGCGATGATGGATGGTTTCATCCGCCGCCACTATCCGGGGGATTTCGCCGCGCGCCACCGCGAGGCGATAGACTTGATGCTCGACCACCGGCTCGACTGGACGGATATCTCGCGGACATCGCTGCCTGATATCGAGGACGTCGCCTACGCTAGATCGCGAGGGCAGCGGCATGTGAATCTGCTCAACCTCGTGCCGCCACCGCCGAAGGGGCATGATTGGACGGTCTACGCATCCCGCGATGCCGTCTTCTCCGAGGGTTTCTTCACGTATCTGACAAACACCCTGACGCCGTACGTAGCGGAGCTCAGGCGGCGGAACCTCTTTGACGGCTGCTGCATCTATGGGTTCGACGAGAGGCAGTCCGAATACTACGAGGGCATGGACCGCATGTGGAGGCGCCTCAAGGGAATCTATCCCGATCTTCCGCTCATCACGTCCGCGTTCATGTACAAGGACCGCGTGCAGCATCCCGATAAGGTATCGCCCTTCTGGGAGACCACCGACTGGCATACGCCATTAACCTCGTTCTACCGGGAGGACATATCGGACGGCCTGCGCGCGAAGGGGAAGCAGGTCTGGTGGTACACCTGCTGCGGCCCGTACTACCCCCACTGCAATTTCGCCTCCTACGAGAACCCGACCGTCGAAGGACGGCTCATCCCGTGGCTGACGCACCGCTTCCGTTCGGACGGGTTCCTCTTCTGGAACGCCAACTTCTGGGAGCGCCACCAGCCGAAGCTCGACGAGCAGGACGTGTGGTTCCCGGAATGGAACACGTGGAGCGGACTCCAGGCGCCGGGCGACGGTGTGCTGACCTACCCAGGCAGGCATGGCATCCTTCCGTCGATCCGGCTCGCCAACATCCGCGACGGTTCCGAGGACTACGACTACCTAGTGATGGCGTCGGCCAGGAACCCGACGGCCGTCAAGGAGATCGAACGCTCGTTGATCCGCTCCATGACGGATTTCACGCGTGACCCGTCGGCAATCCGCGCGGCGCGCGCAAGGCTGGCCGAAATCATATTGAAGTAGGTCTTGTCCGGCGGCTTGAATTTCGGCGCAAGTTTTTTGCGTCCAGGCCGCGCATTTTTAGTATAATAGACGCCATGAGCAACTATGAATATGTAGGGATCGGCTTCTGTTCGAACGACCACCTCGCGGTGCTGCCGTTCATTCCCATGGATACGAAGGTGAAGATACTCGAGCACCGTATCATGGGCGGTGGGCCGGCGGGGAACTCCACGGCCGCCGCGGCGGCGCTCGGCAAGAAGGCGGCGTTCATCGGCACCGTGGGCGACGACCCCGACGGCCGTACGATACTTTCCGACTTCGAGGCGCAGGGCGTGGACACTTCCGGGATGAAGATCCGCCCTGGCGCCACGAGCGCGATAGCGTATCTCTGGATCGACGAGAAGACGGGCAACCGTTCGTGCGCCTGGACGCGCGAGGGGCTGACCGAGCTTTCGGCGGACGAGGTGGATCTAGAGATGGTACGTGGAGCGCAGATCCTGCATGTGGATGGACACCAGCCGCAGGCGGCGATAGCAGCCGCCAAGGCGGCGAGGGAGGCTGGCGTGCTGGTGAACTACGACGCCGGTACCCATCGCGACGGCATGGAGGAGCTTCTGCCGCTCGCGGATCTTCTCATCTGCTCCGAGGAGTTCATCCTCAAGCTCACGGGGCTCGCCGATGCCGAATCCGCCGTGCGCAAGGTGTACGACGCATACCATCCGAAGGTGTGCGGCGCGACGATGGGCGTGCGAGGGTCGATGTGCTACGATGGAAGAGACCTCGTGAAGTGCCCGGCGTTCCAGGTGGACAAGGTCGTGGATACAACGGGCTGCGGCGACCTTTTCCATACCGGGTTTGCCATCCGCTATCTCGAGACGCAGGACCTCATGGAATGCCAGCGCTTCGCCGCCGCGGTCTCCGCGATAAAGTGCCGTGGCCTTTCCGGACGTCCTCCAAGTGCACCGACCCGCGAGGAAGTTGAGGCGTTCTGCGCAATTGCGCGCGCAGGAGCCTGATCGGCGCGCTGCTTGCCTGCGGCGGCATGGTTTGGTATAATGTCCGCCATTCAATCCTCTATTCATGAAAGTCGAAAACAGGAGATGCGAGATGGTTCTTGATCAGTTCAAGCTGGAAGGCAAGGTGGCGGTGGTCACGGGCGCAGGGCGCGGCATCGGCCAGGCGTATGCGCTGGGTCTGGCGGAGGTGGGCGCCGATGTGGCGGTGGTGGACGTGATCCCCATGGATGAGACGCTCGATGCTATCAGGAAGCTCGGCCGCAAGGCCATCGGCATCAAGGCGGACCTCTCAAAGGGCGAGAGGGAAGCACCGAAGATCGTCGCCAGGGTGGTCAAGGCGCTGGGCGCGGTGGACATCCTCGTGAACAACGCCGGCATCATCCGCCGCGAGCCGTTCCTGGAGCACAGCGCCAGGAACTGGAACGACGTGATCTCCATAAACCTTTCAACCCCGTTCTTCCTTTCTCAGGCGGCGGCCAGGCAGATGGTGAAGCAGGGTCGCGGCGGCAAGATCATCAACATTGGCTCGATGCTCTCCTTCCAGGGAGGGATCCTGATCCCGGGCTATGCGGCGGCAAAGGGCGGCATCAAGTCGCTCACGATGCTCATGGCGAACGAGCTGGCCCCGCACGGAATCTGTGTGAACGCCATAGCCCCCGGCTATATCG
Source organism: Kiritimatiellia bacterium (assembly GCA_017525225.1). Classification (GTDB taxonomy): domain Bacteria; phylum Verrucomicrobiota; class Kiritimatiellia; order RFP12; family UBA1067; genus RGIG6720. The sequence continues at coordinate 16,673 of JAFXTB010000039.1, read as the reverse complement.
CCACTGCCAACACAGCCCCCATCCGCGCCGACAAGAAGCGCAACAAGGCGATCCTCGACCGCATCCCTGCCGGACGCTGGGGCACCCCCGACGATCTCAAGGGACTTTGCGTGTTCCTGGCGTCGCCTGCCAGCGACTACGTGACGGGCTTCATGTATGCCTGCGATGGCGGGTGGCTTGCACGATAGCCGTCCGTTCCGCGAACTGGCGCAGGGACGCCTGCGGCGCCACGTCCGCCCGGCACATCGCGCATCGCGCCTGTTGCCACCATCGGTGCGGTTTGATATAATGTCCCGGACATGAAAATTCAGAGACGCGATTTTCTGCGGGCAGCCTCTGCCGCCTCGCTCTTCGCATTTCCTGCCGTGCGTGCCGCCTCGGCGTCGCCCGGCGGCAAGATTGGCATGGCGTTCATCGGCATCGGCAACCGCGGCTACAGCGATTTCTCGATGTTCACGTACTACAGGGATCTCGTGAACGTCGTAGCGCTGTGCGATACGCAGATGGGGGCCGTGCATACGCTCAACACGCTCAAGGCATGTCCAGGCGTGCCGCGGTTCACGGATTTCCGCAAGATGTTCGACAGCCTCGGCGCAAAGATAGACGCCGTATGCATCGCGACGCCGGACTTTTCGCACTTCCCCGCGGCGATGCTCGCCATGTCGCTCGGGAAGGCGGTCTTCTGCGAGAAGCCGCTCGGCAACAACTTTCGCGAGATAGAGCTCATGACGCGCGCGGCGGCGAAGTACAAGGTCGTCACGCAGATGGGCAACCAGGGCCATTCCGACGGCAATTACTGGCAGTGCCGGACGCTCGTGCAGAGCGGCTTTCTCAAGAACGTGACGCGGATAAACGCCTTCATGTGCGCGGCCAGGCGCTGGCACAAGTGGAACGGCTCGATGAAGGAGATGCCGGGCGGCGAGACGCCTCCTCCGGAGCTCGACTGGAACGTATGGCAGAGCCAGCGTCCGGAAAGGTCCTACAGCGTCAACTACATCAACGGCGACTGGCGCTGTTTCTATGAATACGGCACGGGGGCCCTGGGCGACTGGGGTGCGCACATATTCGATGCCCCCTGGGAGTTCCTCAAGTTCGGCCTGCCCGAGAAGATCGAGACGCTTCGCGACGAGGGCAGGACGGCTGCCGTATATCCGATGACCTCCGACCTGGTCTACCACTTCCCTGCGCGCGGGCCGGGCCTGCCGGCCTGCCGCCTCGAATGGCGCGACGGGCTGGACAACTTTCCGCCGCTGCCGGAGAAGCTCTCCGATCCGAAGTGGCACCGCGCCAAGCCCTATGGCTCGGAGATATACACGTCCGACGGTCGCGTCTTCGCGCGCGGCACGCATGGCGACGTGATGACCGCCATAGTGGGCCTCGACCCCCGTGACCCCAAGGTGAAGAAGATCCTGCGCGACTACCCGCGCGGCAAGAGCGGCCACTACCTCAACTTCCTCAAGGCCGTACGCGGCGAGGAGCGTGCCAATTCCCCGTTCGAGACGGCAGGTCCGCTCTCGCAGGTGATGGCGCTAGGCGCCCTTGCGCAGCGTCTCGGCGAGCCGGTACTGAACTTCGACCGCAAGACGAAGAGGTTTGTCGGGAACGACCGCGCCAACGCGTTTCTCGACGGTCCGCCGGCGCGCAAGGGATGGGAGCAGTACGAAAGGCTGGGGGTGTGACGCGATGACGTTCTGGTTTTTCGCGCTTGGCATCCCGCTTGCGGCGTTCGGAGCATTCGTGCTGGCGCGTCCTGGCGCGGCGGCTGGCGCGCTTGTGAGGTTTCCCCGCCACGCACCTTCGGGGATCGTCCTCTGCGCGCTGGGCTGGCTTGGCACCGCATACGAGGTGGATACCATCGGCATAGAGGTGTTCGACCGCATCGTGCGGCGCTTCTGGTTCCTTTCGAGCGACGTGCCCGGAGCGGTCTGGATCCTCGCCGCCGTGCTGACCGTGCTCACCTGCCTGTGGATGCCGAACCTCCTGCCGATACGCGGACTCGCCGCCATCTTCATGCTGTTCCCGGCGGAGCTCTTCCCCGCGATACGCCTGTGCGAGACCCCCTGGCGGCTTGCGCTCGTGGTGTTCGCATATCTTTGCGCGATGGCCGGAATGTTCGGGATGTTCTACCCCTGGCGCATACGCCAGGTGTGGGCGTGGATCGCCGAAAGCCGTCCGCGCGTGCTTGCATACGGCATCTTCCATGCCGTCTGGGGGGTGCTGTTCCTGGCGCTGGGCGCATGCGCGGCGATGGGGCTTCTCAGGTAGCGGAGTGGCGGCATGGCTGAGATCCTGATAGCCGAAGACGATCGCAATGTCCGCGAAGGGCTGGAGGATCTTTTTGCCGGTGCAGGCTACCGGGTACGGACGGCAAGGGACGGCGCGGCGGCGATTGCCGCGTACGTGAAACACCGTCCGGACCTGCTGCTGCTGGACGTGATGATGCCGGTGAAGGACGGATTCGAGGTGCTTTCCGAGATACGCCGCCGTGATCCGCTGCTGCCGGTCCTTGTGCTCACGGCCTGCGACGAGCAGATGGACAAGGTCCGCGGCCTCGGGCTTGGCGCCGACGACTACGTGACCAAGCCCTTCGACATCACCGAGCTCCTGGCGCGCGTGGCGCGCGCGTTGCAGCGGGCCGCCACCGTGGAGGCCAGCCGTGCCCCGGCCGAGCAGCCGCATGCCGATTCCTCGCAGGATGCGTTCCAGTTCGCTGGCGCCATCGTGGATCCAACACGCCTGGTGCTTACGGGCGTATCCAGGACGCCCATCCCCCTCACGCCGCGCGAGGTGGGGATACTGCGGCTTCTGTCGCGCCATCCGGGCGAGGTGCTTGGCAGGGAGCACCTTCTGGGCACGCTGTGGGGCGTGGGCTACTTCGGCAACACACGCACGCTCGACCAGCACATCGCGCAGCTGCGAAAGAAGCTTGGCGCCAGCGCCGCATGCATCCAGACCGTGATAGGCGTGGGCTACCGGTATGAACCCGGCAGGCGCCCGGGGAGACGCGCATGAGAAGGGCTGGCTGACATGTCGCGTGCTGTCGTGTCGCTGGGCTCCAACATCGAGCCGCGCGCGGAGTTCCTTGCGCGGGCGCTCGATGCGCTGGGCGCACTGCCGTCCACGCGGCTCGTCCAGGCGAGCAGCGTGATGGAGACGGTTCCTGTGGACGTGCCGAGGAAATTTGCCGGGCTCCTCTTCCTCAACCAGGCCGCCGTGTTCGATACCGGGCTCGAAGTGCGAGACTTCGCGCGCCGCATGCATGCGGTCGAGGACGGGCTTGGCCGCACGCGCACCGTCCGTAACGGTCCGCGTACCATTGACATCGACCTTGTGGATTTCGACGGGATGGTCCTTGACGAACCCGATCTGACGCTGCCGCATCCGCGCGCTGCCGAACGCGATTTCGTAGTGCATCCGCTTGCCGAGCTCGGCATCTTCCCTGAACGCGGTAGATGGCGCATCGGCAAGCCTGGCAACATGGAGGAACGATAGATGAGAAGAAGGGAATTCGTGTGGACCGGTCTGCTGGCCGGGTCCATGCCGCTGTTCAACATCGGCTGCGCTGGATTCGGCACGAGCCGCGCGCGCCGGATCGCCGCCGGCGAGAAGATCCGGCTGGGGTTAATCGGCTGCGGCGGGCGCATGGGCTTCAACGTGAACTACGGCATCCTCAACAACCTGTGCGGCGAGGAGATCGCATGCGTGTGCGATCCCGATCCAAGACGGCAGAAGCTCGCGCTCGCGCTCGTCAAGAAGCACCAGCCGCAGACGGACGTGTCGAAGATACCGGCCTATTTCGACTACCGCGAGATGCTTGAGAAGGAAGGTGCCCGTCTCGACGCGGTGGCGATCGCCACCCCCAACCACCACCACGCCACGGCCGCGCTCAGGGCCATGGCGATGGGGCTGCACGTGTACGTGGAGAAGCCCATGGCACTCACCATCGAGGAGGTGCGCCTCATGCACGCGGCGGCGAAGCGGTATGGCGTGGTCACGCAGGTGGGCAACCACGGCCACTCCGAGGAAGGCATGCGTCGGCTGGTGGAATATGTCGCGGCCGGGCAGATCGGACAGATCCATGACGTATACTGCTTCGACGACCGCCTCAACTCCATGCGCTACCGCCCCCCTGCCGCGAATCCGCCCGCGGGGATGGATTGGGACAGCTGGTGCGGCCCTGCGCCGGTATGCGACTACTACGCGCCCACCGAGGACCACAACGGGATGCATCCGCACGACTGGCACAGCTGGATCGGCTACGGCAACGGCGCAATCGGCAACATGGGCACGCACATCATCGACCCCGTGTTCTGGGCGCTGCGTCTCGGCGAGGTGCATCCAGAGAGCGTCGAGGCGACCGACCTCGAGAACGGCTGCCCTGGCAGCTGGACCTGGCGCAACACGGTGCATTGGCGCTTCCCCGCGCGCAAGGGGATGGACGCGATGACATTGCACTGGTACGACGGCGTGAAGGACGGCGTTCCGTACGACCGCGCCCACGTGAACAAGATCGGTTGCTGCCTGAAGCGCGAATACCAGAACCTCCCACCGATCGTGGAGGAGGTGGAGAAGCGCTACGGCGTAGAGCTGGGTGCGCTGGGTTCGCTGTTCGTGGGCGAGAAGGGATTCATCCGCATCGGTCCTCACGGTGATGGACTGGTGTTCGCCCCGAAGGACCTCTACAAGCCCAGGCCGCCGAAGACGCTGCCGCGCGAGAAGGGCATGGACCACCAGACGGACTGGCTGCGCGCGATCCGCAATCCCGACCGACCGGCGGGCTGCAACTTCGACTATTCGGCGCCCCTGGCGGAGACGGTTCTGCTGGGTAACGTCGTGGCGCGCGTGGGGAAGAACCGCAGGCTGCTATGGGACGGCAGGCGTGTCACCAACGATGAAGGCGCGAACGTCTTTCTTGGAACCACATACAGAAAAGGATGGGAACTGACATGAAGAGAAGAGACTTCCTGATGCTGGGCGCGGCCGCGGCCGCCGCCGGATGCTCTACGACCACGGAGCGCAGGGGAACTGCAGTCGCACGCAGGCCGGGAGGCGGCGACCCGCGCATGCGCGGACCGTTCCCGATCATGACCACACCATACAACTCCGATGGCTCGGTGGACTACGAATCCCTTGCCAGAGAGGCCGTGTTCGTGGCGGATAGCGGATGCCCGGGAGTCATCTGGTGCCAGTCGGGCGATGCGGTGGACCTGCTCTCGTACGATGAGAAGGTCAAGGGCTACGAGACTCTCGCCAGGACGCTCCAGGGGCGGTCGATCATGCTGACGCTCGGATGCAACGGCAAGAATGCCGAGCTGATGCTCCGCGAGGCGCGTGCCGTGGAGGAGGTGGCGGCGCGCTTCCCCAGGACGCAGATCGCGATCATATCGCGTCCGCCGGATTCAGGAAAGACCCAGGACGACATCCGGGACTACTACGAGAAGCTCGCCGCCGTGGCGAAGCGGCCCGTGATAATCCAGACATACGTGAACAAGACATGTCCGGCGCCGGAGGTGAAGCTGCTCGTGGATCTTGCCCGCAGGCATCCCAAGACGTTCGGATACATCAAGGAGGAGTCTGAGGGCGACAAGGCGAACGAGCGCATGGTCGAGGAGACCGCCGCGAAGCCGGTCATACATACCGTGTTCAGCGCGTGGGGCGGCTGGCAGTGGCTCTACCAGAACCGCCGCTGCGGTTCGGAGGGTCTGGTTTCGGAGCGCTGCGCCTACGCGCCGCTGCTCACGTACATCTGGCGGCGCATGGAGAACGGCGATGCGGATGGTACCCTGACGCAGGCTTTCGCGCTCTTCAGGCTGCTCATCGACCAGCGTGGCTTCCCCGGCGGCGAGATGCGCGGATACGGTCTCTACTACTTCATGCGCAAGGGCATCTTCAAGAACATGCTCACGCGGCAGTACAGGAAGTCAAAGGCGGAGGAGCAGGGGACCGTTGCGGCGGATGGCGACACCAGCGGCTGGAAGCTGAAGGAGATCTCGCTCACCGACCGCCAGAAGGCCGAACTGGACCAGTGCTACGACGACATGATGCGCTTCATCTCCTGAAGCCGCTGAATCCGCCCCGCCGCACCGGAACCGTTTTTGATTGACGGTAATAAGGCATGTTCATCGCAATCCTTGCAAACGGCACGCCACCAAGCCATTCTGCAGCCCTGGGGCATCTGCGCCTCGCCGACGTGCTCATCTGCTGCGACGGCGCCTGTGAGAAGGCACGCGCGCTGGGCCGTGAACCCGACTACGTGGTCGGCGATGGCGACTCTGTCCCCGCCGCCGACAGAGCCGCGCTCGGCGCACGGTTCGTGCGTGTCGCCGAACAGGATACGAATGACATGGCCAAGGCCTTCCGCTTTGCGCTCGGTCTTGCGCCGTCGCGCATCGTGATCCTGGGCGCCACCGGACTGCGCGAGGACCACGCGCTCGGCAACATCTTCTGGCTGTTCGATTTCGCCGCCGAGTTCCCCGAGACATCGATGGTCACTGACCACGGCGTGTTCGAGGTCGTTGCGAAGAGGCGTACGTTCCCATGCCGTCCGGGAGAGGCGCTGTCGGTGTTCTCGCCCGACAAGGACGCTCGTGTGGCGTCCGAGGGGCTTGTATGGCCGCTCGACGGGGTACGTTTTGAAAACCTGCATTGTGCCACCTTGAATCGCACCGCAGATACATCGTTCACGCTGTCGCCCACTCGTCCGGTACTTCTGTTCCGGGCATACTCGGAAGACCATGGTGGAGCCATTTCAACCTGATAGGAGCAAGCAATGGGAAATTCGGAATTCGGTTCGCTTTTCAACCATCCAGACTTTCGTCGTGCGCTGAGGTCGGGTAAGGTGAAGCCGGCGCCCCGGCTGCCGCCATGTCTGTCGTTGCCGTTCCACGGCAAGCCGGACCGGGTATTCGCCCTGCAGACGGCCGGTCTCGCGGCGCGGCTCGAGGCCATCGGCTGCCGTCAGGCGGTCGTGGGGCTTTCCGGCGGGCTGGATAGCGCCCTGGCGCTGCTCGTGGTGTCCGCGGCGTTCAATCGGCTGGGATACGATCGCAGCGGCATACATGTGCTTACCATGCCTGGTTTCGGCACTACATCGCGGACGAAGGGCAACGCCGGCCTTCTGGCGGGGGGGTTGGGGCTCAGGCTCGAGACGATATCCATAGCCGCCATCTGCCGTCGCCATCTGAAGGAGATCGGCCATGACGGCCGTACGCCCGACCTCGTGTACGAGAACGCGCAGGCGCGCATGCGCACGCTCGTGCTGATGGACAGGGCCAACCAGGTGGGCGGCATCGTGGTGGGCACCGGCGACATGAGCGAGATCGCCCTTGGATGGTGCACCTACAACGGCGACCACATGTCCATGTTCGGCGTGAACGCGGGCGTACCCAAGACAGTCGTACGCGAAGTCTGCCTCTGGTGGGCGCAGGAGACCGTCGCCGTCAATGGTGCGAGGAGCATACGGGCCAAGGCTGCCCAGGCGCTCAGGGACATTGCCGCGACGCCCATCTCCCCCGAGCTTGTGAAGGGGCAGAAGACCGAGGATACCGTAGGCCCATACGAGCTGCACGATTACTTCCTCGCCGAATATGTTGGTCGCAACCGTGGCCGCGCCGAGGTGTTCGCCGGTGCATTCAAGGCGTTCGGCGGCCGCTACGACGCCGCCACCATAGCCCGCTGGCTGGACGTGTTTGTGCATAGGCTGCTGACGCAGGCATTCAAGCGCAACTGCGCGCCCGATGGCGTGAAGATATACCGCGACATATACTTCGGACCTGACGACTGGCACATCCCAAGCGACCTCGCCGCTCGCGTGTCTCTGTAGTTTGTAGTTTACAGTCACAACGAGGGGGAGTTTTTTGCTATAATATCCGGACCGATGCCAGAGACAAGGACGACATTCACGTATGAACTTGACGCCGAACAGCAGGAAAAGCTGCTCGCGATGCTCGCCATCGGCAACTATCGTCCGCGCACTGTTCCATATTCCATCGCTGCCGTGGAAGGGGATGGATTCAACTGCACGCTCTACCAGAAGGAGAAGCACAGCCGCCGCAAATGCTGCATACAGGGCGGCAAGGCGCGCGACTTCGTGGAGTTCTTCCTGGAGCCAAACGTGCTGGGCGGCGCCTTCATCGGCTATGAGGACGTGCTGGATCCCTCGCGCAACGCGGCGCATGGTGGCAGCGACGAGTCCGGCAAGGGTGACTACTTCGGCCCGCTCGTCGTCGCCTGCTGCTACACGGACGAGACCATCTCGCAGCAGATGCGCGAGATGGGCGTGAGGGACTGCAAGCAGATGAGCGACGCGCAGGTGCTTGCGGTGGGGGCGAAGCTCCGCCGCCTGCTCGGACCGGAGCGCTACGCCGTGGTGAAGATCGGCCCTGCCGCATACAACCGGCTGTACGCGAAGATCAGGAACATAAACCGATTGCTCGCCTGGGCGCACGGCACGTGCATAGAGGAGCTGCTGGAGAAGCAGCCGTCGTGTCCCAAGGTCGTGGTGGACCAGTTCGCGCCGACGGAGGCGGTCATCCGCCGTTCGCTCAAGGAGCGCGGCAAGAAGATCGTCGTGGACCAGCACCATCGCGCCGAGAGCGATTCCATAGCCGTCGCGGCGGCGTCGGTCGTGGCGCGGGAGATGTTTCTGAAGGCGATAGCGGACATGGCCGTGGAGGACGGGCCGGTTCCCGTGGACAAGGTGCCGCTGGACATGGTTCCGCGCGGCTCGAGCGATCCGCGTGTGCGCGAGCTGGCGGTGGAGATGGTGCGCAGGCATGGCGCCACCTGGCTCATGAACCACTGCAAGGCGCATTTCCAGACGACCGACAAGGTACTGGCGGAATGCGGTCTCTCCCGCGCAGACCTGCCGCCGGAAGGGCAGGTGACGAGCGCCGTGGCGAACGGGGGCTTCAAGGGTTTCAAAGGCAGGGACAGGAACAAGAAGGAGAAGGAAGATGGTTGAGTTCTTCGCGGATTCGCTCTACACCGGCTTTATGCAGTCGAGCATGATGGGCAAGGGCATCGTGATGGTGCAGCTGCTGGCATCGGTCATAATGATCGCCATCGCCATCGGCAAGTGGCGCGAGCTTTCGCGCGTGGGTACGCTCACGCGGCGCGTCAGCCACGATGTCATGGGCGGCGGGGACGTGCTGGAATACTACCTGGCGCGCCATCCGAACTCGCATTCCGCCGTGGAGATGATCTACTCCGGCACGTGCGAAAGACTCCTGAAGCTGCTCACGCCCGATGTGCGTTCGCTGTTGATGGGCCGGCAATCGGGAGTAGTGGCGGCTCTCTCGCAGCATGAGATGGGGCTGGTGAAGGCGCTGTGCGAACACATCCTCGACGAAGAGGAGATCCGCATAGAGCGGGGCATGGGCGTAATCGCCACGGTCGTGGCGCTGGCGCCGATGCTGGGGCTGCTTGGCACGGTGTGGGGGGTCCTCGACGCATTCGCCGACATGGGCGCGGCAGGCTCCGCCACGATCGCCACGATGGCGCCCGCCATATCGTCCGCGTTGGTCACCACGGTGGTGGGGCTCCTCATCGCCATCCCGGGCGTATGCGTGCATGCGCGCCTAAGTGCCACGCTGCGCGGACTCAACTCGCAGATGGAAGGCTTTGCCGACGACCTTATGGGACGCATCCGCTACGAATTCCAGGGAGGCGCCTGATGAGCCGCAGGCATCGCAACGGCGGGCGGATAGACCGCCCAAAGGCGTCGATCGACATGAACTCGCTCATCGATCTGACGTTTCTCCTGCTCGTCACGTTCATCCTCACGATCCCGGCGCTGGAGCAGGGCATCTCCATAATCCTGCCGCGCGGCAAGACCGACACGCTGCAGGTGAAGGAGCACAAGCCCGCAACCGTCACGATCGACGCGGAGAACCGCTATTTCCTCGACAAGACCCCTACGACGCTCGAAGCCCTCGAGAAGGAACTGGCCGCGAAGGTGGCGTTCGACCCTGAGACGCCCGTGCTGGTGCGCGGGGACGAACGCCTCTCGTATGGCGCGGTGATGGACGTGGTGAAGCTGGTGTACAAGTGCAAGGTCAAGCGCATGTCGCTCGTGACCGTCGAGAAATGATCTGCAAAAGCAAGGAGGAGAAGGTAGATGATCATAATAATCAAGAAGAACGCCGACGAGATGCAGGTGGAGAACCTCAAGACCCTGCTTGCCTCCAAGGGGATCGAGCCGCATGTGTCGAAGGGTTCGCTGCAGACGTTGATCGGATGCGTGGGCGACGTGTCGCATCTCGACCCGGGACTCATCGAGGCCCTGGACGTGGTGGAGTCCGTGCAGCGCATCCAGGAGCCGTACAAGGCGGCCAACAGGAAGTTCCACCCGGACGACTCCGTCATCGACTGTGGCGGCGTGAAGGTCGGCGGTGGCTCGTTCAGCGTTATCGCCGGTCCGTGCAGCGTCGAGTCCGAGGAGCAGATGGTTTGCGTCGCCAGGGCCGTGAAGGCCGCCGGCGCCTCGATGCTCCGCGGCGGCGCCTTCAAGCCGCGCACATCCCCGTATTCCTTCCAGGGGCTCGGGGCGGAAGGCCTGAGGCTACTGTCCCTGGCCAAGCGCGAGACGGGCCTGCCCGTTGTCACGGAGCTGATGGATTTCAAGGACTTCGATCTCTTCGAGGATGTCGACGTGATCCAGATCGGTGCGAGGAACATGCAGAACTTCAATCTGCTCAAGGAGGTCGGCTCGCATACGAAGAAGCCCGTGTTGCTGAAGCGCGGGATGTCGGCGACGCTGCAGGAGCTGCTCATGAGCGCGGAGTACGTGATGGCCTCCGGCAACCCCAACGTGATCCTCTGCGAACGCGGCATCCGCACGTTCGAGACGGCGCTGAGGAACACGCTCGACCTTGGCGTGGTGCCGCTTCTGCACAGGCTGTCGCACCTGCCGGTGCTGGTGGATCCATCGCACGCCACGGGTTACGCCCACATGGTGGAGCCGGTTTCCGTGGCGGCCGCCGCGATCGGGGCTGACGGACTCATCGTGGAGGTGCACAACGATCCGCCGCACGCCCGCTGCGATGGCGCCCAGAGCCAGACGCCCGAGATGTTCGCGCGGATGATGGAGAAGATACACCGCGTGCGGGGGGCGCTGGCATGAAGGACATCGGCAACATTCGCTCTGAGATCGACAGCATAGACCGCGAGCTTGTGCGGCTGTTCCAGCGTCGCCTGGAGATCGTAGGCCAGGTGGCCGCCTCGAAGCAGGAGCGCGGCGCGCCCGTGACGGACCCCGCGCGCGAACGCGACATCCTCTCCCGCGTCACGGCGGACGTGGGACCCGAGTACGAGAACGGCGCACGGCTGTTCTTCTCCACCCTCTTCAGCATCGCAAAGGCGCGGCAGCGCTCGATGCTCCTGGGTGAATCGTCGCTTGTGGACAGCATCCGCGCCGCCGCGGCGAAGGGCCAGCGCTTCCCCAACAGGGCCGTGGTGGCATGCGCCGGCACGGAGGGCTCCTACGCCCAGGAGGCCGTATCGATCATGTTCCCCCTCCCCACGATCCTCTATTTCAACGGCTTCGAGGCCGTGTTCGAGGCCGTCGAGCAGGGACTGTGCCCCTACGGCATCCTGCCGGTGGAGAATTCCGCCGCCGGATCCGTCCCGGCGGTCTACGACATGATGGTGCGGCATCGGTTCCACATAGTGCGATCGCTGCGGCTCAAGGTCGACCATGTCCTTCTCGCCCCTCGCGGCGTGGCGCTGGCGGACATACGGGAGATAACGAGCCACCCGCACGCCCTGGCGCAGTGCGGTGCGTTCCTCAGGGCGCATCCCGGGATCAAGTCCACGCCCGGACCCAACACGGCGGTCGCAGCCAAGGCGCTGGCGGCGAGCGGCCGGCGCGACATGGCCGTCATAGCGTCGCGCGCATGCGCCGAGCTGTACGGCCTCGATGTGCTGGCGGAGGGCATTTCCGACGCAACCTTCAACTACACGCGCTTCATGTGCATATCCAAGAACCTGGAGATATATCCCGACGCTGGAAAGTTCAGCATCATGCTGAGCCTGCCGCACCGTCCAGGCGCGCTAAGCGGACTCATAGCCAAGTTCGCCGCGATAGACGTCAACCTCACGAAGCTCGAGTCGCGGCCCATCCCCGGAATGGATTTCGAGTTCAGGTTCACTTTCGAATTCGAGGCGCCACCCACCGATTCCGCCGTGCTGGCGCTCCTGTCCGAACTTTCCCAGGATCCCGCGATAGAGCATTTCACCTTCCTGGGCGCCTACGCGGAACGTTGACGGGATACGGATAAGGAGAACGGGGAATGGAAAAGAACGAGCGGGGGATTGGGACGCCTGGAGGTCGGGCGTCCCTGTCGGTGGTTCTGATGTCCATGACGGCTCTTGCCGTGATGACCGTGGCATGGGGCGGCTCCACGCCGTCTGCCGTCAGGATGAAGGTTGGGTCGTACAACATCCGCCTCCAGCCCGGGGACAAGGGCACCGACAACGCCTGGGATGAACGCAAGGCCGACATGGTGGAGCTGATCCGCAGGCTCGACCTTGATGCGTTCGGTCTTCAGGAGGTGTGTCCCGGACAGGCCGACTACCTTACGAACTGCCTTCCGCAGTATGTGATGGTGGGCGTGCATCGCGAGGACGGGCGGCGCAAGGGCGAGGCATCGCCCGTGTTCTACCGCAAGGATCGCTTCGAGGCGCTAAAGTGCGGCACATTCTGGCTTTCCGAGACGCCTGACGTGCCGGGCTCAAAGTCGTGGGGTACGGCCTGCACGCGCGTCTGCTCGTGGATGTGGCTGAAGGACAGGTCGACCGGCCAGACCTTCTGCTTCGCCAATACGCACACCGACCATGTGAGCGCGCTCGCCCGCCGGGAGGGCATGCTGCTCATAATAAGGAGGATGCGGGAGTTCGCCCCGCCAGGTACGCCCGTCATATTCACCGGCGACCACAACTGCCGGGAGACGGAGGAACCGGCCCAGGCCGTCTCGAAGCTGCTCAGAAACGCGCTGTACATATCCGAGACTCCGCCCACGGGGCCTTGGCGCACCTTCACGGGCTGGCGCTGGCGCGACAGCGAATTCTCCACAGCCGACGCGCTCAAGCTGCCCATGAACGTCCGCAACGCCCGAAAGGGGTCGCCGGATGCCGACAAGGCGAAGAACGGCGGCCACGTGTGGGAGGATTGCGGTGCGCGCATCGACTACATCTACGTGTCCGACGGGATCAAGGTCAAGACCTACGAGACGCGCGGCGATCCGCGTCCAGGGAAGAAGCTCTACCCGTCCGACCACTTCCCGGTCGTGGCGGTCGTAGAACTGCCATGCCCGGCCAAGGATGCGCCGGGGGCGCTGCCGCCGCGCCCGGAGCCACCGGCCAAGTCGCAGTGGGGCTTCGTGCGCGAACTTGCCACGCCGCCTGTGCACATCGTGCGCGAGCGGTTCCGCCTTGTGGATGACTATGGCTGCGGCGCGACGCTCAAGACGGCGCTTGACGACGTAGGCGATTTCCTGGGCGGTGGACGGACGCTTCGGCTGCTCCGCGGCAAGGTGCAGGGTAGGGAATCCTACAAGGTCGGCGTCTCGCCGGAGGAGGTGTCGCTCACGGCGGAGGACGACGAGGGGATGCGGCGCGCACTCTACCATTTTGCCGACCGCGTGCAGGCCGGCGATCTCGCCGCCACTGTCCGCCGTCCATGGCTGCGGCACAGGTTCTCGAGATGCTTCTTCGCCCCAACGAAGCGTTCGCCGCTCTATACGGATGAGCTGATGGACGATGTCGACTACTACCCCGACGCATACCTTTCGCGTCTCGCCCGGGAGGGCGTCAACGCGCTATGGATCACGGTGGCCTTCCGCGATCTTGCAGAGACGCCCTTCGTGGCGCGTTCCCCGGATGCCGGGCGCCGGCTGGCAAAGCTGGCCCGCACGGCCGAGAAGCTGAGGCGCTACGGCATCGGACTGTGGCTTTTCGGGATAGAGCCGCACAGGGTGTCGGCAGACGATCCGATGCTCAAGGCGCACCCCCGTCTCTTCAGGCGCATCCCGGCGACCGGGGAATGGCTGATGTGCCCGTCGGAGCCGGATACGCTCCGCTATCTCGAGACCTGCACGCGCGACATCTTCACCCGTGTACCCGCGCTGGCTGGTTTCATGGGGATAACCCACGGCGAACGCTTTACCACCTGTCTGTCGTCGCTGAGCTCCACCGGGCCCGAGAAATACATACGGTGGTGGCGAAACTCCCCCTGCCCGAAGTGCGGGGCCACCGAACCCTGGCGGCTCCACAAGGCGGTATGCGAGGCGCTCGTGAAGGGCATGCGCGCAGGCAATCCTGCCGCCGAGATGTTCAGCTGGCACTACCAGCCCGAACCACAGCCGCAACGGGCCGGCTGGGTGAAGGAGAACGCCTGCCATCTGCCGGAAGGCGTCACGTTCGTCTACAACTTCGAGTCGGGCGCATTCATGAAGCAGGCGGGCCGCATGCGCGAGGGCGGCGACTACTGGCTTTCCTACGTGGGACCGTCCATGTCCTTCCGCGAGGTGGCGGAGGCGGTACGCGCGGGTGGCGGCAGGTTGGCTGCCAAGCTTCAGACGGGATGCGGCTACGAGATGGCCACGGTGCCTTTCGTGCCGGTCCCCGGGCTCGTATACCGCAAGTACCGCAGCATGCGGCAGATGGGCGTCGGTTCCGTGGTGCAATGCTGGCTTGTCGGCAACTACCCCGGCGTGCAGAACTCCGCGGCGGGCGAACTCGCGTTCGAGGACTTCTCCGATGGCGAGGACGCCTTCCTGCGCCGCCTCGCCGCGCCCGAATGGGGCGAGCTCGCGCCCAGGGTGGCGGAGATGTGGAAGGCGTTCTCGGACGCCTATTCCCGCTATCCGCTCTCAAACGACATGCAGTACTACGGCCCTTTCAACGAAGGTGTCGCATGGCCGCTGTACGTGGATGTAGAGATGAAGCCCATCAATCCTTCCTGGAAGCCGGACTTCCCCCCGTGCGGCGACACGATAGGCGAGGCGCTTGAGAACCACACGCTCGAGGAGGCGCTTTTCCTCATGGAGCAGATGTGCAGGCTGCCCGATCCGCGCCAGCTTCCCGCGACCACCGACGATCAACGCCGCGACCGCAACCTCATGCGGGCCGTGCAGCTGCATTTCAACAGCGGGCGCAACATATACGAGTTCTACTGGCATCGCCGCGAGGCGATCGCGAAGAGCCGAATCGAACGGGATTTCAAGGCCGCGCTGCGTTCGGTGGACCGCATGGCCGCGCTCCTCGCCGCCGAAACCGAAATCGCGAGGGAGATGCGTTCGCTCTCGGCCGACGATTCGCGCCTGGGCTTCCATTCTGAATCGGAGAACCACAAGTACTTCCCGGCCCTGTTCGACTGGCGGATGGAATGCCTGGACAATGCGGCTGCGCGGCTGCGCGAGATTCGCGCGGAGCTGGCGGCGGGGCGACCGTATCCGGAATCCTGGCTCGAGCGCAACGCGCCCAGGTGCCGCATGAACGGTCCGGAGGTCTCCGGCGGCGGAATGTCGTTCAAGGTCTCCGGCGGCGACGGCTCGCTGGCGGTGGCGGTGGAATGCTCTGCGGCAGGCGGGGCGAACGATATCGTGAGCATCTCCTTCTTCGATGCGGCCGGCACCGTGTTCCCGGATAAGTACATCATAACTAGAAACGGCATCGAACCATACTACCAGACGCGTTCGCCCGACGACACGCGGGCGGACTGCCGCATCGAGTGCCGCCCCGACGGCTCATGGCGCTTCGTGCTGGAGATGAACGCGTGGAAGTGGGCAAGGGATGCCCGCATCCGCCCGGCCTGGATGCTTGTGCGAAGACCCTCCACGCGCTATGCCTGGCCTGCCGAGAAGCACGGCCCTCCCCGCGGCCGCCTGAACCTGGGAAGCATCCAGGGCGACCACTTCGGCCGCATAGAGTGGGAATAGCCCCCTGATTCAGCCCTCGCGCCCCATTTTCACGATTTTATCGCGACATTAAAATTACCCTTGTCTAACCCATGTGCGATGTGCGATAATATTCGCCAAAATTTCCAACAAACCACAACTAAGGAACACTGGAACATGGCTAAGAAGATCATGGTCGACGGTAACACCGCGGCCGCCCAGATCGCCTTCGCGTGCAGCGAAGTTGCAGCGATCTATCCGATCACGCCGTCCTCGCCGATGGCGGAAACATGCGACGAGCTCGCAGCACACTGCAAGACGAACATCTGGGGCTCGATCCCCTCGATCGTCGAGATGGAATCCGAGGGCGGCGCAGCCGGCGCCGTGCACGGCTCTCTGACGACGGGATCGCTCACCACGACGTTCACGGCTTCGCAGGGTCTCCTGCTGATGATCCCGAACATGTACAAGATCGCGGGCGAGCTCACTCCGACCGTGTTCCATGTCTCCGCGCGTTCGCTCGCGTGCCAGGGTCTCTGCATTTTCGGCGACCAGGGCGACGTGATGGCCTGCCGCCAGACGGGCTTTGCGATGCTCTGCTCCAACTCAGTGCAGGAAGCGCACGACATGGCGATGGTCGCCCATGCTTCGACGCTTGAGAGCCGCGTGCCGTTCCTCCACTTCTTCGACGGCTTCCGCACCTCGCACGAGGTCCAGAAGATCGACGAGATCCCGATGGATACGATCCGCGCGATGATCGACGAGAAGTACGTCGAG
>JAFXTB010000038.1 GCA_017525225.1 Kiritimatiellia bacterium | reverse complement strand
TTCCTTTCCAGTTTGGTCACTGAAAGTATAGCACGAACGACTTTTCTTTTCACCCACATGGTGAAAACCGCAAGCTCATCGTCCCCCCGAAAACAAAGGCCGCAATCTCGATTGCGGCCTCTCAACTGCGACGCTTAGGTTAAACAAACAAAGCAAAGGACGATCAACGACATGGAAACACCAACCGCCACGATCCAGAAGCGTAATACCGCGCTCTACTTCATCCTCTCGATAATCACGTGTGGTATTTTCGGCTTATACTGGTTCTGTACTGTCAACGATGACACGAACAAGGTCTCCGGCCATCCCGAGGCGACGGGGGGCGTTGCTGCGCTTCTGCTTACGATCTTGACCTGTGGCATCTATGGCCTCTTCTGGACCTACAACATGGGAACGCGGATTGACGAGGCGAAGGTCAAGCGGGGTCTGCCAAGTGGGAATCTTGGAATGCTCTACCTCATCCTCTCGCTCGTCGGATTCGGCTGGGTCGCTCAGATCCTCATGCAAAGCGAACTGAACAAGCTCGCCGAATGAGCGACAGGAAGAATCCTGCACCCGTTCGTCGCCTTGCGGCGTCGGCGGGTGTATTCTTTCTTCTGACATTCGGGATTGCGGTGTTCTTTTGGGTCGATCCCGTTAAGACATGGTTTTTCCCGCGGTGCCCTTTTTTCGCACTGACTGGATTTAAATGCCCGGGCTGTGGTACGGCTCGTGCGTTTCACGCCATGTTGCATGGTCGCTTTATGGAGGCATTGTGTTTCAACGCGGCATTGCCAGCGATGCTCGTGCTCCTTGCATATTGTTCGCTCTTCCCTCGTCATGTGCAACACCCGGTCTTCGTGTGGACACTCTTGGTGCTTATCGCCGCCTGGTGGATTGTACGTAACGTCATCGGTGTTTGACAAATGGTATTGTAGAGAGTTGATGCTAGAAAGGGTGATTAAATGGATGCCATTTCTTCAATAGCCGGGTTGTTGTCGTTCTGTGGAATATCCTCGATGAGGATGTTCGCGCCGACATTCCTTTTCGGAGTAATCTGCCGATATTTGCCGACTTATAGTTGGTGCCCGTCGGAAATCACATCGCTTGCGGCGAGTTGTCCTTCGTTCCTCACAGGGAATTTCGGTCTCTGTGTATTCGGTGTACTCGGTATACTGGAGGTTATAGCGAACTGGGAAGATTCGATCAGGGAACTGATTTCTGAGACGAATATCGAGACCTATGCGAAGCCATTGTTCGCGGCACTTGCTAGTTATTCGATCTGTACTCCCGAGCAGATGCAGGTTCTTTCGGCCGCAGTTGACGGAGTTTCCGGAGCCATGCCGGTGGTATGTGATCCTACGGTTGCGGAAAGCGTGACGAATGCCGTGGTGTCGGCGGCATCTACCGCCGTGACTACCGGACTTGATGTCAATGTGGTTACGAATACCGTGTCCGCCGCGGTTCAGGAGGGAACGATTGAAGCCTCTTCCGCATCGGGGTCATCCTTCTCGGCTATCATTTCAGCGTTGTTCTGCGGCGGAGGAACTTTTGGACTTTGCAAGGTTCGTGCCGGCATCGTTGCCGCGATACGGGAGCTTGATCCGGAGAATTCCCTTCACTTGAACACTTTGCTGACTTTGTTTGAAGAAGGGTCATGGCTGGCCATACTTCCCATTGTGATGGTTTTCCCGATTCTCGCGTTGTTATTGATGGTTGTGATCGCAATCTTCGGCTGGTTGTTGTCTCGTCCGCTCAAGATGATTGCTGCAAAAAGACGGGCGTACTGGGATGCACTAGGGAAAGATGGGATGTTGAAAGCGGTGCAGAATCGAGCGATTGTGATATTCGTTCTAGGCGTGTTTTTGAGCGCAATCCCCGTCTTGGGATATCTCGTGACCGTGGTAGCGCTGAATTTACTTGTCTTCGGTGTGATCGTCTTGTACGAGAAACCGTCTCATCGTATATTAGCCAAGCTGATAATGCGGTTCATAAAGTTGACGATATTTCTTTTTGCGATTGTGTTCTCTGGCATTCCGTTCATGGGCATCTTGCTGTTGTTGCCGTTCGTTGTGTCCTATTTGATGCGCATAAGAAAGATTAGAAACAGCTGATTATATTATTTTGCCGATTGCAGTGTGGCGTTACCGGTGATGCCATGATATAATAAGGGGCATGCACATCAACAGAATCAACCCGTCCACGCTCAAGATCACGGACATGCGCTTCGCCGACATCGACGGCGCTCCCAAGCGTTGCACGCTGATGAAGCTCTACACCAACCAGGGGCTGGTGGGCTACGGCGAGGTGCGGGACGCCTCCAGCCGCACATACGCGGCGATGCTCAAGAGCCGCATCCTCGGCGAGAACCCCTGCAACGTGGAGAGGATATTCCGCCGCATCAAACAGTTCGGCGGCGATTCGCGCCAGGCGGGTGGCGTGTGCGCGGTGGAGCTCGCGTGCTGGGATATCTGCGGCAAGGCGTGGGGGCTTCCCGTATGGCAGCTTCTGGGCGGTAGGTGGCGCGACGAGATACGCTGCTACTGCGATACCGATTCCGAAGGCGGCGGACGCGACATGGGCGCGGCGCTGAAGGCCCGCATGGCCATGGGCTTCACCTTCCTCAAGATGGATCTCGGCATCGAGCTTCTCATGGACGTCAAGGACGCCCTCATCGCCCCTCTGGGCTACCTCGGCTACATGAAGAAGATGAAGCACGTGGTGCAGACTCCCCACGGCTCCATCGATCCGCGCGCCATGCGCGGCGAAGCGTACGACCTTTTCAACACGGCGCACGGCTTTACGGGCATCCACATAACGGAGAAGGGACTCGACTTCCTCGAAAATTACATGGCGGATGTGCGTGACGTAATCGGCTGGGAGATTCCGATCGCCATCGACCACCTTGGCCATATCCCCTACGAGGATTGCGTCCAACTGCTGCGCAGGCTGGAGAAGTACCATCTGTCGTGGGCGGAGGACGTACTGCCGTGGCAGGATGCCGGCGCATGGCGGCGTCTCCATGCGGCTACTTCAACGCCCCTTGGCACCGGCGAGGACATCTATCTCAAGGAAAACTTCAAACCGCTCCTGGAATCAGGTGCGCTCGCGGTGGTCCATCCCGATCTGCTCACTGCGGGCGGCATGATGGAGACCAGGAAGGTTGGCGACATGGCCGAGGACCATGGCGTCCAGATGAACATCCACATGGCCGAGAGCCCGATCGCATGCATGGCTGCCGTGCATGTCGCGGCGGCGACGCGCAATTTCATGGCGCTTGAACTGCACAGCGTGGATGTGCCTTGGTGGGGCGACATCGTGAAGCCCGCTCTCTCCTACAAGGGCGGATTCATCAAGGTTCCGGACAAGCCCGGTCTAGGCATTGACGAACTAAACGAAAAACTGATCAAGAAGCATGCCTGCGCCGATTTCCCGTCGCCATGGAATCCCACGAAGGATTGGGACAAGGAATGGGCGAACGATAGAAGGTGGAGTTGATTAGCCGCTAGTCGCTAGTCGTTAGTCGTTAGTGGTTAGTGGCTAGTGGTTAGTGGTTAGTCGGTAGTCGTTGGTGATTCGAGGTCGAAAGAGGATGGAAAACATGCTGAGGGAAAAGTTTGATTTGACTGGGCGAGTCGCGCTCGTGACAGGTTCAACGCGCGGGATCGGCAAGGCGATCGGCGATGCGTTCGAAGAGTATGGCGCGAAGGTGATCCGCCACAACACGAAAGTGTGCGATCTCTCGGATCCAGCGGCCATCGAAACGTGGTTCGACAGGCTGGAGGCGGAAGGAAACATGCCCGACATCCTTGTGGCGAATGCTTCCATCCAGGCGAAGATTCCGTGGACGAAATTTCCCATGGACGAGGCGCGACGCGAGATCCAGGTGAATTTCCTTGCGACGCTCAGGATGTTCCAGCGCTGTTATCCTAAGATGAAGGCGCAGAAGTGGGGCAGGTTGATAGTCGTGGGTTCGGTGAACGAGCGGCGTCCACACCCCGACATGTGCGTGTATGCCGCAACGAAGTCCGCGCAGGAGAATCTGGTACGCGGAATCGGGCGGCAGGTCGCGTCGGAGGGAATAACCGTGAACAACCTCTGCCCAGGCGTGTTCTACACCGACCGCAACAAGGAGTGCCTCGCCGACCCCGTATATGGACCAAAGGTGACGGCGGCGATACCGATGCACGACTACGCCATGCCGGAGGATGCCGCCGGCGCGGCTCTCTTGCTCGCCTCCGACGCCGGACGCTACATCACTGGCTCAACGATCATGGTTGACGGTGGATTGAGCATCCCGGGATAACCACTAACAACAGCCAACAATCAACAATCAACAACCAACAACCAACGACTAACGACTAACCACTAGCCACTAACGACTAACCACTAGCGACTAACCACTAACGACTAACGACTAATGAACTACAAATGGCGAGCCTTGCTCCTTCTCTGGGTAGCATTCTTCCTCCAACAGGGGACGCGGCAGATATTCGGTGCCACGCTTTCGTCCATCCAGGGTTCGCTCGGCGTCACGGCTGCACAGATCGGCATGGTCGCGACCGTGTTCACGTTTGCCTACGGGCTTTCGGTGCCGTTTGCCGGCGTTACGGCCGACATGCTGAACCGCAAGTGGATGGTGGTATCCGGCGTATTCGTGTTCTGCCTTGGAATATTTGCCTCGGGCTTTGCCGCGTCGCTCGGGCTTCTGCTTGTCACGTACGGATTGCTAAATGGCATCGGGCAGTCCTTCTACTATCCTTCGGCAACGTCTATCATCGGCGAACTTCACAAGGAGACTCGCGCGACGGCGCTTTCGATCCTGCAGATGGGGCTGTATGCCGGAATCATCGGATGCAGCGTCGCTTCGGGATTTCTCGCCGAGGGCGGGGCGAACGGCTGGCGAGTGCCGTTCAAGGTGTTCGGCGGCATCGGCGTCGTGTGGGCGCTCGTCCTGGCGTTCGGACTCAGGGGAAAAATCTCTGACTCCAAAACTCCCAATATCGAAAGCAACAAGCCTTCGCTGAAGGAGGCGCTCAAGGTGTTTCTCTCGAATCCCTCTGCGCTGCTTCTTGCGGCTGGACTTGGGATGATGGTCTATGTGGATGTCGGATTCAAGACATGGATGCCCAGCCATCTGCAGTCTACGTTCGGCATCGCCTCCGGTTCGGCGGCGCTCCACGCCGTCCTTTGGCACTATCTGGGCGCGTTCGTCGGCGTGACACTTGGTTCGCGCCTGTCGGATCGCCTTGTGGCGAAGCGACCGTCAGTGCGCATGGAAACCAACATGGCAGGTCTTGCCTTGGCCGTGCCGTTCATCGCGTGGATGGCATACGCGCCGTCGCTTGCGGCCTGCTGCGTCGCGATGGCGCTCTTTGGCGTATTCAGGGGCGTGTACGACTCCAATCTCATGGCATCGCTTTTCGACATCATTCCGCAGAAGTACCATGCCTCCGGCGCGGGGATCATGCTCTCGTGCGCGTTCGTGTTCGGCTCCACCTCGCCGGTCGTGCTGGGATTCATGAAAGACACGTTCTCTTCTTCTACAGGCATTGCTTCTCTTGCAGGGTTCTATCTTGCAGGCGCCGGCGTAATCTTCATCGCCCGCCACCGGCAGTATTTTCGTAACAACAACCAACCACTAACAATCAACAACCAACAACCAGCAGCCAACAACCAACAATCACCCACTAACCACTAACGACTAGCGACTAACCACTAGCGACTAGCGACTAACGACTAACCACTAACCACTAACCACTAACCACCATGCCATCACTAGCCAACATGCGAACCAAGGCCAAAGAAGCCGGCCTTATGAAACTGGACAAGCTGATCGCAAAGCGTCAGCATATCCCTACGAACGAGTTCCCGATTCCCTTGAAGGAATTGTGCGAACGCTACGAGAAGCTCTACACGGGCTGCGTCAACGACGTGATGCGCGAAGCGTGCCTCCTAGACCAGAACCTGCCGCACGACATCATGCCGCTCAGGGACGAGATGACCGTATGCGGCGAGGCGTTTACGGTGAAGTCCGCGCCGAACGTGATGATAGAGGGCGAAATGACCTTCCGTGCGCAGATGCTTGACGACTTCAAGCCGGACGGAGTCGTTGTGTGGGATACGTCCGAAGACGTGGAGGCAAGCCTGTGGGGCGGCGTCATGACGGCTACCGCGATGACGAAGGGCATACGCGGCGCGGTGATCGCGGGCGGCATCCGCGACACGAAGCAGATACTGGAGCAGAACTTCCCGGTGTTCTACAAGTATCGCGTATCGAACGGTTCGCTCGGCCGCTGCATGATCACGCACTACCAGGTACCCATCAAGGTGGGCAAGGTCACGGTGCGTCCCGGCGACATCATCTTCGGCGACATCGACGGTGTGATCTGCATCCCCCGCGAGATTGCATACGAGGTGCTCCTCCGCGCCGAGGGAATCGAGAGGAACGAAGTCGATATCTTCTCCTGGGTGCGCCAGGGCGATACGATCAGCGAGATAATCGACAAGGGCGGCTATTTCTGATGAATGCCTGCAAAGTCTCGGGACCGTTGGCGTGTTTGCTTGTGTGCGCCATTTCGGCCGCCGGGGCGGAAGCCGTCCCGTTCGGAAGGAACTACACGAACCAGTGGACACCGGAGCTGAACGCCGAGATCGACGAGCGCATAGAGAAGCACCGCAAGGCGGATGGAGCGTTCGACGTATCCGCGCCGGACGGCGTGGAGGTAAAGGTCGAGCAGATTTCGAGCGCATTCCAGAGGCTACTGTGAACGCTTGTATTCTTCGGTGAAATAATGTATAATGCCCCTTGTCCTTTAAGGGGCGGTAGTCCCTTAAATGATGGAAAAACATGATGACCAGAACAGTCAGGGCCAAGGTTGGCAAGTCAACCTTGTTCAGGTGGGTGTTTACGTCCGCCTCCGTCGCGTTTAGCGCGGCGGTAGAGAGCGTTTTGCCACGACGAGTGAATATGAATAAAAAGATGATAACAGTAGTCGCTGGGCTTGTCCTTTGCGCGCTGGCTTGTCCGGCGCGGGCGGCAGGTTTTAGCGGGTCCTATACCTACAAGCTCGTTTTGCGCGA
Source organism: Kiritimatiellia bacterium (assembly GCA_017525225.1). GTDB lineage: Bacteria > Verrucomicrobiota > Kiritimatiellia > RFP12 > UBA1067 > RGIG6720. The sequence continues at coordinate 3,644 of JAFXTB010000038.1, read as the reverse complement.
CGACTGGGGGCTCGCCCTAAGCGGGACGGGATCGGAGAGCGTATCCTCCAACTACAAGATCGAGGTGTACACGTCCGGGGGCGTGAAGCTGAATGCGTCGGTTGCGGACGCGTCGTTCGGCGGCGAGCGAACCGTGGGGCACAACTGCACGGTTTCCGTGCCCGTCGGCGACGATTCCGGCTACGCGAAAATCGGCGAACAGCTGACGCTTGTCGTCACGGAAAAGTATTCCGGCTCCGAAAAGTTCCGTTCCTCGAAGGTTCTTCCGCCGGTCGGTGGCATGTTCGGCATTGCCGATGCGCCGGTCGGCGCGTTCTGGTCGGATTCTGCGGACACGGACGGCGGATGGGACGTCTGGCGGCTTCAGGTTGAACGGACCCTTGCGGAATCCACCCCCATTTCCATTGGCGGACCAGACGAGGACTACGATGGCGACGGTCTCTCCAACCTGCGTGAATACCAGTTCGGTACCGATCCGGCAGGCGGGGCGCTGGGGCTGGTGAACAAGCCCGAATGCAGTGTTGTAGAGACGGATGGCGTTTACAAGGTGAGCTTCAACTACGGCTGGGGCCACGTTTACTCGGTTCGCGCCATCGAAGGCACCGAAGCCATCGGCCGGGACGGCCAGGATCTTGCGCTGTACGAAAGTCTTGAAAGCCTCAACGCGGGCACGGCGTATGGGACGTATTTCTACGATTCGGGCTACAATACCGGCAGGAAGGAGTTCTACGTAAAGAAGCCGGAATCTGCAACGTTCGTGATCGGGCTTGCGGTGGACGGACGTCTTTTGGAGTACATTCAGGTCGGCTCGGCGTCGTCGTTGACGGTCACGCCGGGTTTCCCGATCGAGTACGGCACGGAGGAGGCGGCGATGGCGGCGAAGGCGATTGCCGTGGTCGCGCCGAGCGAAGCGGTTCAGGGTGTGCTTACGGGCGAAGGCGCGGCGGAAGGATATACGGCGAAGTTCACGGCGGAAGTCCGGCAGAAGGACGACAAATGGGTTCTCGCGGCCGAACTTACGCCCGAGGCGTGGACGAATCTCATGGATAACGCCACCGCTGCGGCACGGCAGATTCCCGTTGCCGAGATTGCGGCGCTTCCGATGGAAGCGACGACGAACGTCGTGCTCACGGGCTGCACGCCCGGCTTCTACTATTCGCTCAACTCCGGCACGGCGGTCACGGACATCGCGGCGGATGCGGAAGCGAAGAATCTTGGCGTCCTCTGCGGTGCGGATGGCGTGGTGGAGTTCCCGGCGGTGAAGAAGCCCAGTGCGGAAACCGGCTTCTTCAAGGTTGTAACCAATTTAAGGTGAATGTGTAAACAGAGCAAAAGCAGAACGCAAAGCGTAGAATGGAGAATGAATAAATGAAAAATGGAATACGGGGAAAAGGATGCGAATTGCACATCCTGTCCTTCCTGTCCCTTCTGTCCTTTTCGGCCTTCGCCGCGCCGGTGATGCCGTACGGCACGTATCTCGTCAAGGGCGCGTTCCGGGGCGACTACAACACGGTGCTGCGCGATTACGGCACCGCGACGGTGCGGGCGCAGCGTGCGGACGGCACGGTGATCGCCGAGTCCTCTGTCGTGTCCGCGAACGAAGAGGGCGCTAACTTCCTGCTCTCGATTCCCGTCGCCTCCGCCGCCACGACGAAGTCCTGCAAGGTTGGCGAGACGCTAGACTGCGTGCTCACCACGCCGCAGGGCACCTTGGACGTGCCGAATTCGCTTACGGTCGATACGCCGGTCAGGATGGGCAGCGTCACGTTCAACTGCACGGAGGTGAAGAGCTATGTGAATCCGAAGGACGGCAAGGCCGTCAAGATCCCCACGGCCTACGTCGACGAGGTGCAGGCGTGGCTGGACGTCGAGAGGAACGGCGAGGCGTACGATCCGTGGGCAGACTACGACAACGACGGCATCAGCAACTACGGCGAGTTCCTTGCTGGGACGATTCCGTTCGACGATTCGGACTACCTTCGCGTGAAGGAGTTCGGCATGAAGGACGGTAAGTTCGCGCTCAAGTTCGAGCATGTGGGCGGCCACGTTTACGCCGTTTCTTCGGCGAACACGCTCGCGAAGCCCGCGTGGGCGCAGAGGCGCGTGCGCAAGAACGCCAATGGCTCGGAGCTTGACCAGGTGCTGGCCGACGGCGGCGAAGGCGCGGTGGGCGAGACGGAGATCTTCATCACGCCCGTCGGCAACGCCACGAGCGAGTTCTTCAAGCTGGAAGCGAAGTGAGTAATGTTGCCAATGTGGAAATGTTGCCAATGACCAATGCCAATGTTGCCAATTGGAAATTAGTAATTGGAATTGGCAACACTGGCAACAATGGCAACATTCCCCAATGTTGATGTTGAGAAGTTGAAAGGTTGTAACATGAAGAAAATCAATAAATTGGTGGTTCTGGCGCTGCTGCCGGTTGCGGCGGTTGCGATGCCGTATGTGCATGAGACGCTGAACCTGACGAACGGGTGGAACGCGGTTTACATCGAGTGTACGCCGACAAATGCGCTGTGCGACGAGTTCTTCGCCAATACGCCTGTCATCTCCGCGGCGGCCTACCGCAGCGACGCGGACGCCTCGACGGCGCAGTATGACGCGAGCGGCAACGAGATCGTCCAGGCACCGGTCGTTTACCTGCAGTGGGTCCGCGGCAAGACCGGCTCTACGCTCCAGTCGATTGCCGGCGGCGGCACGTATCTGCTCTTCGCCACGAACACGGCGACGAAAGACATCTATGGCGTGCCGTCGGCACCGAAGATGACGTGGCGCAAGGTGTCGTCCGCCGAAACCAACGAGTATTTCAACCTTGTGGGCGTCTCGTCCGCCGAGGCAGCGGTTCCGATCGACGCCTATTTCGGCGAGGGTCCGTTCGGGCTGACGAAGTCCGGTCGGTCGATCTGCGCCATCAGCGGAATGGACGAGACCCGGCCCGTCCTGAAGAGCGCGGAGGGCTCCTTCGGCCGTCAGACGCCGATTGCCAGCGGCAAGGCGTATGCGCTTACGTCAACCTGCGCCGGTGAATGGCCGGGCGTGATCGGCGTGCAGGGCAGCGCCGTCTATTTCGGGCCCAATGCGAGCTATGCGTCGATCAAGATCCAGAACTGCGGCACGACGAACCACACGTTCACCATCAAGATGGAGAGGTCTGAACCGTACGGGGCGCTGGAGCCGCCGCCGATCTCCCGCCGTCTGCCGCGCGTCGATGCGCTCAGCGAGATAGGCTACACGAACGTCGAGGAGAACGTCGCCTGGACGGTTACGCTTGAGCCGGACGAGTTTTCGGAGCAGATTTTCAGCCTCGACCGCTCGCAGCTCGTGCCCGGAACGGAATACGGGGCGATTCTGGTGATCGAGGACATTGGTGTCAGCAAGATGCGCGTGCGGCTTCCGATCGCCGTGGCAGCCGCGCCGGCGGACACCGTCACCTATCCGGTAGGGCTTTGGATCGGCGAAATCGCGCTTACGCAGGTCACCTGGATCGACGATACCAGTTCCATCCCCGTGAAGGCCGGCGGAACGCTGAAGATGAGCGTCATGATGCATGTGGACACGAACGGCACGTGCAGGCTTCTCCAGCGCGTCGCGGCGGGGATGGATACGAACGGCACGGCGCGGCTCTTCAAGGAGCTTGCGAACGT
>JAFXTB010000037.1 GCA_017525225.1 Kiritimatiellia bacterium | reverse complement strand
CGCCAAGTTCGGTCTCGGCCTTCGCCAATTTGCCCGTCACGTCCGTCAGCCGCCCCGTGAGCCGAGCCGTCTCGTTCGTCGCCGCGCCAAGTTCGGTCTCGGCCTTCGCCAATTTGCCCGTCACGTCCGTCAGCCGCCCCGTGAGCCGAGCCGTCTCGTTCGTCGCCGCGCCAAGTTCGGTCTCGGCCTTCGTCAATTTGTCCGTCACGTCCGTCAGCCGCCCCGTGAGCCGAGACGTCTCGTTCGTCGCCGCACTTAGTTGATCTTTATACTGCCGTTGATATTTTTTATCCGCCACGTCTGCATTCATTGCGAACACAAATGTGGCCAACATAAAAAGATCCAAAATTGATATGGTGTTAAACGCCAGCCCTTGAAATTTCTTATTTTTTTTACTCGGCATCATCTTCTAAATCCCCATCAAGGGCACGTTTAAAATAAGGCAAACACGCCAGTCCCTCTAATCCAATCTTAAGAATCAACCCAATAAATGTCGACACAATTGCAATGGAAAACTTCTGAGCAAGAGACCCAGGATTGGCCATGTCTGACGCCAACAACGACCACAAAGTCCCCAACATACCTATCGTTGTCGGAAGCCTACGACAAAATGAATACAACGTAGAGAAGTATTCTCTACGCAAGAGCCCTATAAGAAAAGGTAAAGATGTTACCACAACATTAACGATCGTAAAACCTATAGCAGCAAACGAACCAAATGCTCCCTCCATAAGATGTCTGGACGCCATTTCATTTACAAATGAATCGGCCTTGAACCGCGATGAAACAACCAAGACTACAATAACAATCGATAATAATGAAACTAATGCGGTACCAAAAGAGAATCCATACCACCATTCCTTGGATTTATTCATCCCACACCTCACTGTTTCTCACTTTATAATTTTACCATTGTATTGCTTGACCAACTTAGAAATCTTTTCATGGGTCTGCCGCCGTTCTCTAAACGCAGACAGATCAAACAATGATCCACTGTGTTTCTTAATTTCTCTTTCAAGATTTTTGTAACCGCCAACCTGTTGCCCATCTATTAAGTATTCATACCCCTCACCCGAAATAACAATCACTTGTTGATCTTCAGACACTTTGGAATCAGGCATTGAAGGCGGTTTTACATCTGGATGTTCCACCACCTTGGTTTTATCGCCATTGTCACCTGAATCGCCGCCCGGACCTGGGCCATAGCAGTTTCCTATCCACATCGATACTAGGATGAGAACAACAATAAGAGGGATACCAATAATGATTTTTGCATTCATAACCTTTTCCTTTCATAGAAACGCATGCTACTGCGGGCAGTTACACACGTTGATCAATCTTCTTTTAGCTTCTTCGTGATCTCGAGGAACTCCTGCTGGATCGCGGCGTCGTTGAAGAGTTCGATCGGCGGGAGCGTGAGCTGTTCAAGCGAATTGAAAAGGTTCTGGCTGGACTTCGCGAACTGGATGAAGTCGCCGGCAAGATTGAGCGTCTCGTAGGATATCGCGATCACCTCGCGCACTTTCCGCGCGGTCGCAAGCTTCTCGGATATGACGACCTCGTGCGAGTCGAGCACCTTCAGGTAGGCGTCTATCGCCTTGAGCGTCGCCTCGTTCTGACGCGTCGATTGCACAAGATGCGCATCCTGCCCCGGCAAAAAGCTTTCCGTCGCAAGTGCGGCCTGCGCCCGATCCCGGAGGGCGATCGCATCTTCGCGCATCCGTTCCAGCTTCCCACGCCAGGTCCCACCACGGCTTTTCTCCAGATAGTCCTCAAAGCAGGCGATCTGCACATCAACAAGGACGAGATACATGCCATAGTACCGACGCGATGCCGTGACATCGCCAACCATCATCAGCTCGCGCAGGTTCTCGACCACGACAGCCACGTTCTTCGACACGATGACTCCATCGATGATGTCTCCAAGGTTCGCGGTGAAGAGGCATTCCTCCGCCGCCTTTCCGCCAACATTGAGGCCGAGCGCCTTCAGCTCCGCACAGACCTTCGCCGCCTCTTCGCGGCGACGCTTTTGGAGCGCTACTTTCTTTTCAGCCAGTTCGTCAAGCTTCTTTGTGTAGCTGTCCTTGTCACCCTCATCTGCCAACTGACGGTCTTTCTGGGCTTCGCGGATGTCTTCCTCTATAGAGGCAATGCCTTCGTCTATGTCATCGACATCCTCAAGGATCTTCTGCGCATTCGTCGAGAGCAGCAGTTCGCGCACACGCCCAAGCTGCTTGCGGATCTTCGCATCCTGGTCCGACTTGTTCGTATCGCACCAAAGCTTTGTCCATGATGACGAATCTGGCAGGCTCTTGCGTTCTTCGCGCAACGCGGCGATCTTGTCAGAATACTTCTCAAGCTTCTTCCATCCGCTCTTGACGGAAGCCTTAACATCGTCAAGTATCCTGCACGTATCCGCACACGCCGGAAAGACAAACACCCAGGCGAGCGCCATACTCGCCAGAACGGCAACTTTATGTTGCGTTTTGCAGAGTTGCCTCGGCGTTGTCGCCGATGCGCCCTCCTCATCAAACCGCACATGCGAATTCACTACACACGACCTTCCATCTGGTACTTTTCCTTTTCCTGTCGCCACGAATCGCTACCTCCCTCAAGTGTCTGGCACATATTATACGCATTTTTCCCCCTCTGTCAAATCCGCATTCACCCCAACGTTGCCATCGGGAATATGCGTCCGAGCATCGGATACTTCGCGCCGGCGGCGGCGTTGTAGGGCAGATACTCTATCCTGGCCCCGTCTGCAAACGCATCGAATGCCGCCCGGCTGGCGGCATCATCGTTCACGCCGGGGATGCATGGCACGCGAAACACGAACGGAACCCCCGAACCGCGCAGCCACGACACATTCTCCAGCACTATGTCAAGATCACCGCCGGTCCAGCGCTTGAAGGCGGCGGCGTCAAGCAGCTTCAGGTCCTGATACACGAAATCCATCCGCGAGACGACCCTGCGGTATGTTTCGTGGGGTACATGGCCACCAGTCTCGATGGCAAGATGCACTTCTTTCTCCTTCAGTAGCGGCATCAGCTCAAGAAGAAACTCCGCCTGCGCCAGCGGTTCGCCGCCGGAGAACGTCACACCGCCGCCGGACTGCGCCATGATGTCGGCATTGCGCAACAGCTCCGTCGCGAGCGCATCGGCCGTCCAGTCCTGTCCAACTATACGGTCACGCGAGACGCGTGACCCTACCGATGTCTTGACATGTATCGTCTCGATCTCGAACGACTGCCCCTCGGGATTGTGGCACCACGCGCACCGGAGCGGACAACCCTTGAAGAACACGGTCGTCCTGACACCCGGTCCATCATGGAGGGTGAACTCGCGTATCTCAAATACCCTGCCCGACTTCATTGTTCACAAATCTCAATTGTTCACAAATGCCATCATTGTCACAGATACAAATAATCGACATTTGTGATTTGTGGACAATTGTGTCATTTGTCATTTATGCCAATCACTTCAGCTCCACCCGTTTGATGATCTGGTCCTGGTATTCCTTGTCGAGTTCGATGAAGTAGCCGCTCCAGCCCCACACGCGCACGATGAGGTGGCGATGGCGCTCGGGATGCGCCTGCGCATCGAGAAGCGTCTCGCGGTTGATGGTGTTGATCTGCAGCTGGTGGCCGCCGCGTTCAATGAAGAACTTCACCAGATGAGCCACCTTCTCTACGCCATCCGGCATTGCAAACGCGGAATCGTGTATCTCGATGGTGAGCGGCCCACCGTTGCAGACCGGCCCGAGGTCCGGCTCCGTGAACGAGCGCACCACGCTCACCGGCCCCTTCACCGGCACATCCAGCGCCGGCGCCCAGTTCGCCGAAAGCGGCTCGCCCCTGAGCCGTCCGTCCGCCGAGGCCGGTACCTCGCGCGCATGCCAGATGTAGTACATGGCGCTTCCCGTTCCCGGACGGAACACGCCGCCCCTGCCGTTCTTCCTTCCGTCGAACACATGCCCCCAGAAGGCAATGACGCGCCTGGCGATCTCGTCCACCCTGGTATCGGCGTTGCCCATCTTCGGTGCCGCCTTCGCGGCGGCAAGGATGTCCGGGCGGCCCTCGAAGTCGGTATCGAGAAGATGCACGAGTTCATCGAGCGACACAAGCTTCCTCTCGAACACCAGCTCGCGCACGGACGCCAGCGAATCCACCGCGACGGCGATGCCCGTGCCATGGATGCCGAAGTTGTTGTACTTCGCACCCTTGCAGATGTCGCGGGCATTGGCAATGCAATCCATGGAGATCACCGACACGAACGGCCCCGGCAGTATCTCGACATGGCGGTACTTCTCCACAAGCGCATCCGCGCGACGCTGTATCTCCGCAAGGAACTTCGCCTCCACATCCTCGTACACAATGGTAGGGCGGCCAGCCCCCTGGCCGCCGCGGCGGTCGCGGGGCGACCGCCCTACCATGGTCCTCAAAGCCGCGTCAAGCGAACCCACGAAACTCACCGCGTCGATGTTGTTGATGTCCATGCCACAGCCGGGTACGAGGAACTCCCAGCACGCCGCCACGGAATAGTCGCGCGCATCCTCAAGTTCGTAGCCCCAACGTTGTAGAGCGGGAATGACCACGTCGTCGTTTGCATACTGCGGGAAGCCTAGCCCCTTGGCCGTAAGTTCCGTGCCAAGCTTGTATACTTCAAGCGGGGTAGACCTGTCCACCCGCAGGTTGATCTTGGGGTCCACGAGCTTCAATTCGCCGCAGGCCTTGAGGCACAGACGCGAAAGCGCGTTGAACGCGGGTCTGCCGTCGCGGGTGACTCCGCCAAGCATGACGGACTGGCCGTTGTCGCCCTGCTGCACGCCGATGTAGAGGTCACTGTCGCGGTTGCAGGCGATGAAGAACTCCTCAAGCTCCTCCAGCGCGGTCTCCTCCGTCAGGCGGCCGGCGGCGATGTCGGCCTCGAAGTAGGGAAGGAGGTACTGGTCGATGCGCCCGAGCCCGCAATGATATTCGCCCTCGCACCACATCGCGTAGTGGAGGATACGCAGCGCCTGCAACGCCTCGTGGAAGGAGCGCGCCCCCTTGTGCGGCACCTGTGCGAGCGTGGCGGCGATCTCGGAAAGACCGCGTTCCTCGGCGGCGGCGCGGTAGCGGTCGGAGAGATCGAGGACGGCCCTTGTAGACAGCGCGGCGTTTTCGAGGAACCCGACGCCCTCCGCGTCGTTCGCGGCCTTTGCCTGTTCGATGCGGGTGGATATCTCCGCAAGCCGGGCATCCAGTCCGTCACGGATCGTGGGACCGAAGTCCGCAGTCAGGTTGAACACCACACCCTTCTCGCCAAACGCCGTGCCGGCGGCGCGGCGCGCATCCATCTCCGCGTCGGAATGCAGGTCGGGGATTCCGCGCACGGTACGCAGGAACGCGAGACGCTCGCCATCCATGAACGCGGGCGTCTCGGCCTTCAGCATCTCCACGAGGCCGATGCGCGCACGTGCCTCGTCATCGATGCCATCGGCGATGAAGCGCTCCAGGAGCGGTTTCCAATCAACATCGCGCCGGAACTTGCGCTGTTCCTTGTCGAACGTCCTCTCAAGCAGACTTTTTATTCTCTCAGTCATTTCAACCTCTAACCACCTGCCACTTGCCTATAACTTGGTCGAATGTTGCCAATATCCAATGTTGCCATTCCCAAAACCCAATTCCAATTGGAACTGGCAACATTGGAACTGGCAACATTTCCACATTGGCAACATTCTCCAAATTATCCTCATTTACATTCCCATGCGCAGCGCGGGGCGAGCTAACGACTAGCGACTAACGACTAACGACTAGCGACTAGCGACTAATCCCCAGCCTCTCCTCGATGTCCTCGATGGTGCCGCCCTTAGTCTCCGGCATGAAGAACACCGCCCACACGAGCTGCACGGCCATCATCAGCGCGAAGAACGCGAACGCCCAGGTACCGGCGCGCTCGGCTACGGCCGGGAACGCCCACGAGATTAGCGTGCACATGAACCAGTGCGTGAAGCAGCCGAGCGCCTGGCCCTTCGCGCGCACCACGTTGGGGAACACCTCGGAGATGTACACCCAGATGACGGCGCCGGAGGAGATGGCGAAGAAGGCGATGAAACCGAGGATGCCCGTGACGGCGATGGCGGCATTGGGCGTGGGAAGCGAGAGCTGCCATGCGACCATCGCATGCATGAAGATCATCATCGCGGCGCCGCCTATTATCATGACGCGCCGGCCGAACCTGTCGATCACGAGGAAGGCCAGGATGGTGAACAGTAGGTTCACCACCCCCACGCCGATCGTGCCCGACAGCGCCGCAAGCTCGCTGCCCTCGCCGAATATCATCTGGAAGATGCGGGGGGCGTAGTAGTTTATGGCGTTTATGCCGGAGACCTGGTTGAAGAACGCTATCAGGAACGCCAGCAGTATCGGCTTCATGTAGCGGCGCTGGAAAAGGGCCACCTTGACGCCGTCTGCCGCGGCACGGAGCGATTCGGCTATCTCGCCGAGGGTCCGCTCCACCTCCGGGTATCCGATGCGCTCGAGAACGCTCCGCGCATCACCAGTACGGCCCGCCCTCACGAGCCAGCGGGGGGATTCCGGTATCGTCGCGAGAAGCGCCATGAAAAGCGCGATCGGCAGGCATTCCACGCCAAGCATCACGCGCCATACGAGCTGTGGATCCGCGTTCGGCATGAACCGCGCCACAAGATAGTTGGAGATGTACGACACCAGGATGCCGAACACGATGTTGAGCTGGTTCATCGCCACGAGCCGGCCACGGTACTTCCCCGGCGACACCTCGACGATGTAGAGCGGCACCACCACGGACACTCCCCCGATCGCCAGCCCGCCTATGAAGCGGAACCATCCCAGGAGATGCGGTCCCCACGACTGATGGTGTGGCGTGAAGGCGCATCCGACCGCCGACACCAGGAAGAGGATCGCCATCAGCCAAAGCGTCGGCTTGCGGCCCCATTTGTCGGACGGCGCCCCGGCGGTGAACACGCCTATCACCGTGCCGATGAGCGCACCCGATATGATGAGCCCGTGCCAGAACGCCGAGAGGGAGAACTCCGACTGTATGGCCTTCTCGCATCCGGATATCACGCCGGAATCGAACCCGAACAGGAATCCGCCGATGGCCGCAACCACCACCGTGTAGAAAAGCTTCTTGCTCATCGTCTAGCCTCCGCTTCCCATGACTGCGCTCGTTGTTTCATCCGTTCCTCCTTTGTCCTGCCCTTCAACCGTTCCCTGTTTCCGGAAACAGGGCTGCATTATACCAAAAAAAGCGGACGTGCTACAACTTCCCGCTCGCCGTGGCGGCGGCATGTCCCGGTTTCAGCTCCACATCCATCCTGTCGCCGTTCTTGAACAGGATGTGGACACGCTCCGGGAAACCGGTCTCCGGCTCCACCTTCACGGTCTTTACGAATTCCTTCATTTCCTTGATCTCGAAAAGCCGGGTGAACGACGTCACATCCACCGCCAGGGCGCGCGTGGTAGTGCGTCCACCGACGGTGATGGAATAGTTCGTGGGCGTCGCATGGAAAAGGGATGCGACAGGTTCGCGGGTCTCCCATTCGAAGAACCGATCCTTCTCGAAACGGAACACACCACGGGATGTCAGCGTGACATCGACGTCCGCCAGGGTCCTGCGCTGCACGAAGGTACCCTCCCTGGATGACGGCAGGTCATCCATCGGCGACCCGGACGCCGACGAAAGAACCACCGCGATGACGGCCACGACGATGGAACTCTTCCTTCTCATATCGACACCATGCCTTCCCTTATCGGCACCACATGCGCCTCGCCCGCGAAGATGCGCTCCCCTCCTACAAGCAAGGTGCCGTCGGGCTGGACACCTCCGCAGATGCCCGAAACGGGACTGTCGTCGGAATCCGTCTGCATTACGGCGACCATTCTTCCAGACAGATGGTCTATCGCCGCGAACTCGCGATGGAGTGCGGCAAAGCCACTCGCCTGCCAGATCTCATGGACGGCGAAGAGTTCATCAAGGACTGCGTACAGCGCCGCGTCGCGATCGAACGGCCTGCCTGCCAGCAGCGCCAGCGAGGTGGCTCGGGCGGCAAGCTCGGGGTCGAACACCGTCTGGTTGACGTTGAGTCCTATGCCGACTATGACGTTTTCGCCGTTCAGCTCGCACAGCAGTCCCGCGAGCTTGCGTCCTTTCACCAGCACGTCGTTGGGCCACTTGAGCTCCGGCGCATCTCCGGTACACGCGCCTTGCAGCAGGCGGCGTACGGCACGTACCACCGCAAGTCCCGCGACAAGCGGCATGGTGGCGACATCCGCCAGCGGGCGGCCAGCCGCGTCAAGCACCACGGAGAATGTGAGGTTCATCCTCGGCGGCGCGAGCCACCGATGGTCCAGGCGTCCGCGCCCTGCGGTCTGGAATTCAGCGATGAACACCTCGCCGGGACGTCCTGCGCGCGCATCGGCGTTGGTGGATTCCGTCGTCTCCTTGCGGTGGATGGCGCAGGTGTCGGCTTTCATGGCCTTGCGGCCCCCCGTTTCAGCGCCTGGCGGCCGGCACGAAATCGACCCATCTCTGCTTGTAGTCGACCGACGCCACGCGTACTGTCATCTTGTCGCCGATCTTCCACGTTCTAACGCCGTCGGTGAGACAGTCCTGGAACTCGTCGTAGCGCACGTAGCGGCCGGACAGGTTGGAGATGTGCACCATGCCGCCCTGGGCCAGGACTGGCAGGTCCACGAACACGCCGAACTTCGTGCACTTGCCTATGACGGCCTCAAACACGTCCGGGCAGGCATCCAGATAGCGCAGCTTCTTGATCTCCAGCAGCGTGCGCTCGGCGTCGTCGGCAAGCTGTTCACACTGGCTGGAATGCATCGCGGCGCCAGCCAGCCACTTGCGGTCGAGCCGGCCGCCCTTGCCCGCGAGATACGCTGCGAGCTGGCGGTGCAGCACCAGGTCGGGATAGCGGCGGATCGGCGAGGTGAAATGCGCGTAGAACTTCTTTGCGAGGCCGTAGTGGCCGATCGCATCGCAGGAATACACCGCCCGCTTCATCGACCGCAGCACCATCACTGCCAGAGTTCCCTCCAGCGGATGCCCCTTGATCTTCTTGAGGAAGTTAGCAAGGTTCCGGCCCTGCGAGAGGTCTCCACACTGCAACCCGAGCGCCGCCAGGCGCGCACGCAGTTCCTCCAGCTTGTCGGCGGCGGGCGGTTCGTGCAGGCGGGCCAGTATCTTTATGCCGCGCGTCCACAGCTCCGCCGCGACGGCCGCGTTGGCGGCCACCATGCATTCCTCGACCATCTGGTGGGATTCATCGTTGACCCGCACCGTGAGGCCCGTCATCTCGCCGGCGGCATCCAGCAGCACCTCTGTCTCGGGCACGTCCATGTCAAGCGCGCCGGCGGAGAAACGGGCCTTGCGCAGCTGCTGCGCGAGGCGGGCTATCTCAACCACGGTATGGTTGCCCCTGAGACCGCGTACCTTCGCGCCCTGAAGCATGCCCATCACCTGCTCGTAGGTGAATCGCGCCTTGGAGCGGATTATCGACTTCGCGAATCGCGACGCCACGCACTTCCCTCTGGAATCGAAGGTGAGAAACACCGAGAACGCAAGTCTGTCCTCCCCGGGCACGAGCGAGCACACACCGTTGGAAAGCTCCTCCGGAAGCATCGGTACGACGCGATCGACCAGATACACGGAAGTCGAACGCCGGTATGCCTCCCTGTCCAGCTCGGAGCCGGCACGCACGAAATGCGACACGTCGGCGATGTGCACACCTAGCACGCGGCGTCCCTGCGAATCCGTCTCCAGCGACAGCGCGTCGTCGTAGTCGCGCGCGGTCTCCGGGTCGCACGTGAATATGAACTTGTCGCGAAGATCCAGCCGTTCGCCTGGATCGTCCAGCATCTGCGAGGCACGCTTCGCCTCGGCGCGCACGCCCTTGGGGAAGCCTTCAGGCAGTTCATACGCACGCATCACCACGTTCGTATCGCTGGCGGCGTTCATCGGATCTATCCGCCGCCCCACGTCGCTGCGAATTGCATGCAGCTGTTCCAGGAACGGATCGGATGGTCTTGCCGCCGGAACCACGCCCTCGCCGCGATGCCTTTTCTGCGGCCGCGGTCCTTTGCCCATGTGTTTTCCTCTTTCTATTTTTCCTCTTTTCATATCTTACGCTCGAACCGCGATCTTCGTAAAATTAACCTGCTTGTCGCAGGACACCGCAAGGTAGCGACCGGGCGGCAGCGGCGAGGTCGGCTCGCTACGGTCCTCGCTGGGACGGCATTCGGCCGTGGACGAGCCAGGCAGAAATACCGGTTTCCTCCCCTCTAGCGTGTTGGCCGTGCGCAGACGGATGGTTGTAGGCGTGCCCACCATCGTATCCAGCACGGGATGCTCCGCCCCGACTCCAAAGTCCAACACAAGCGTCTCTCCGGCATTGAGGCGCATCCGGTCCTCGGGATACTTGTACTCGATCACGTTCTTTCCATCCTTGTCGAGGAACCAGGCGGCGAACGCCGGCCTTATGCCGAGAGGAGGCTGCTTCGCACCGCACTGCAGCATCGCGTCTTCAAGATAGTTTATCGCCCGCTGCGACTGCCGCCGGAACTGCGGCAGCGTGCGCACCCACGGCGCCATTATGTATCCAACTACGCGGTCATCCGACACATACGCGCGGCTCCATGCCACAATGTCCCTGAAATTCTCGTCGCTGGCCCAGTTGGAACCGTAGAAGAAGAGATCGTAGCCGTTCTTCGCAGCATCGAGGGCGAAGTCGAGGCATGGCCCCTTGGCGTCCAGCGGCACGGGCCTGTACGACGCCTCGCCAACGCAGAGTATGACGCTCTTGGGCGTATGCCGGACGTAGTCCGGCGAATGGCGCATGGTCGTAGACCAGGACATCGGGCGCATTCCGCACGCCTCGACCCAGCCGACGATCTTGAGGAAGTCGTTCCACCACAGCTCCCCCTGGCGGAAGACGCAGAAGTTGTTGAATCTGCCGAAGCCTGGCCTCTCCTCGTCCATGCCTATGTGCATGAACCTAGGATGGCCGAAAAGCTCCGCAACTTCACGGATCACATCCTCGCATACGCGATAGTAGTCCGGCGTGGACACCTGGCGGTGGTATTCCTTGAGCCACGAATCGTGCGTGGTGGAGAAGTTGAGCTTGGGGATCACCTCGAAGCCCATCCCTCTTAGCCGGGCGAGTTCCCGCTGGAGCCGTTCGGCCGACCAGCTGCCCTCCAGCGCCAGCTCGGGATGGCTTGCCAGCCTGACCCCGTCGCCCACATCCACGAGAAGCATGTTCGCACCGGCCCATGATAGCTGATCCGTCACCTGCCGCCAGCATTCGTCATCGCACAGCAGCCTGGGCGACAGGGCGCGTATCTTCACGTAGTCGGACCGGTAGGACTCCGGCGCCCCGTCATACCACATGTTGGTTGAAAGATGGATGAGATAGCCCCATTTCTTGTCCATTGCGACTCCTCCTGTCTCAATTGAAAACGACGTATCGTCAGACGGCCTTCCATTCCAGCGTGAGATCCACCGAACCCTGGCTGTGGGTGAGGCAGCCTAGCGATATGGCGGTGACGCCCGTGGCGGCGACCTCGCGCGCCCGTTCCAGCGTTATGCCGCCAGAAGCCTCGGTGCGCGATATGCCGCGGCACATCCTGACGCATGCGCGCATGTCCGCGCAGGACATGTTGTCGAGCATGATCCACTCGGGCCTGGCCTTGAGGGCGGACGCGCATTCGCGCAGTGACTCCACCTCCACCTCCACCTCCAGCCGGGGGAAGGCGCGCCGCGCGGCAAGCACGGCCTGGTCCAGCCTGTCGGGATCGCCACCCTTCCAGAGCCGACGATGGTTGTCCTTCATCAGTACACGGTCGTACATCCCCATCCGATGGTTGGCGCCGCCACCGCAAAGGACGGCGTACTTCTCGAAGACCCTGAGACCGGGCGTTGTCTTTCGCGTATCGAGAATGAGCGTTCCATAGCGGCGCGTGGCGTCCACGAAGCGGCGCGTCAGCGTGGCGGTGGCGCACATGCGCTGCATGAAATTGAGGGCCGTGCGCTCCGCGGCTAGGATACTGCGCGCGCGACCCTTGAATTCGAGTATCGGTTCGCCGGGCTTGACCGCAGAACCATCGGGATGCAACACCTTCACGTGGATACGCGGATCCACGGCCCGCAGCACCGCCGCCGCCACGGTGGAGCCTGCCACCACGCATGGTTCGCGGGAGTATATCTCGCCTACGGCCCTGGCGGACGGATCCACCAGCGCCTCGCTCGTGGCATCGCAACGCCGCCTGAACGACATCCGCACGGCATCGCCCAGATCCTCGTCCAGTGCCAGGCGAACGGCAGCGCGGGCACGTGGCGATCGCATGACATCCGTCATGTCGGCGAAACCTCAGGCGTTGGCGATGAGTTCCCAGTTCACGTACATCATCGCCGCCACCGCGCCGACCATGGCCGCAGCCGCAAGCGAGGCGAGAAACGCGATCAGGGCGGCCGTCTTGTTGACGCCGGCCGGACCGGACTTGCCGGCGTTGGGATCAACATCCAGCTTGAAGCGATCCGCGATCACCGCGCCGCCCGTAGGCGCCGCAGGCGTTTCCTCGGTTTCTGCTGATTCTGCTTTCTTCAGTTTCATGGCGGAAGAAAGTTTACCATATTTTCGGCGTGTTGTGGGATAAAATCGGCATTCGAGACAAAATTGTGGCCATGGCCCCCAAGTACGGCGTCACTCGACCATCGACTTGGCAAAGCGGCCGGGGATGAGCGCCACCAGGAGGCAGAGCACCCAGGATACGACCCAGATGGCAACGCAGCCTGCGAAGGTCTCAACCCCTATGCCCACCTTCGGGAACACCCAGGCATGCAACGCCCAGCCTACGGCAAGATGGCAGCAGTATATGCCCATGCAGTAGCGCGAGACAAGCCCGATCGCCTTCGCCAGCCACTGCGGCGCATTCTCCAAGGGCAGATAGTGGAAGAACGTCACCGTGCCGAGCGCCATGAGGATCAGGTTTATGCCCTGGTAGCCAAGTCCCTTCGGACGCGGGAAGCCGTTTGAATAGAACACGAAGAACAGCAGGAACAGGCCCGCCAGCGACAGGAACACCCTGAGCGACCCGCCTATCTTGGAGAGCGCCTGGCGGTTGAAGCCGATCATGAGCCCCAGCGCAGCATACGGAGCCGAGGCGATGAGACGGCCGAACGAATACTTCACCTCGAACGAAAGCGGATCGAACAGCATCCGGTTGAGCGGCGAATACTGGAGCGCGAAGCACACCATCATGATCGCGGAAAGCACGTAGTTGCGCACGCGAGGCTTCACCACGAACTTCAGCAGCAGAAACATCGCGGCAGTCCAGATGATGAGGTTGTGGTGGAACCAGAACTGGTGCACGAGCCGCCGGTCGATTCCGCACAGATACTGCCGCACAAGATCCCAGATGTCGAGCGACGCCAGGCTGAAGTGGTAGTACTTCAGCTCGGTAAGGCCATCCGTCGCCGGGATGAACGCGGGCGAGACGGCAACCGCCACCAGGATCAAGGCGCAATAGACCAGAGGCCACACGAGATAGGGTCCGAACAGCCTGCCCATCCTGGATTTGAACCAGGCCCCGTCGCTGGAGGCATATCGTCCCGCGGTGAGGTAGAAGCTCATCAGCAGGAAGCACGGTACTGCGAGGTTCCTCGTTCCGGACAGGAACTGCGCCACGCCCGTCAACCCCTTCTGATGCCAGTAGTGGTCAATGACCACCTCGAAGCTCAGCCATACCCTTATCAGGCTCAGGCCAAGGTTCATGTTCTTCTTCTGTTCCATCTTTCGTTCCTTTCTTTTTTTCCTTTACAAGATTTACTTGCCCACGCAGAAGCGGGAGAACAGCGCCTCCAGGAGATCGTCGGAATATGTCTTGCCGACAATCTTCCCCAGGCATTCCGCCGCCGTACGCACCTCGTTCGCCGCCGCCACGCAGTCGATTGCGCCGACAGCACGCGCCAGCGCCGCCGATGCGCCCAGCAGAAACCCCTTCTGCCGCACGGTCACATCCGCCTCTGCCACCTCGTCGCCTCTTGCGGCGAGCGCTTCGAGCCGCGACGCGATGGCCTGCCTGAGCGCCTGGAGTCCTTCACCTGTCTTCGCCGAGACATGGATGCCTTCAAGACCGTTGCGATCGTCAAGGCCATTGATGCCATCGAGATCGCACTTGGCATGGATGCGCAGCGCGCCAGGGATGTCGCAATCGAGCGCAACCACGATATCGGCCTTCGCCACAAGGGCCCTGGCTCGGTTGACCCCTTCGGCCTCAACCGGGTCCTCCGTCTCGCGAAGCCCTGCCGTATCCATGAGCCGTACCGGCCAGCCTGCGATGTCCAGCCCCTCCTCGATCGCATCGCGCGTGGTGCCTGCCACTGAGTCGACAATGGTGCGATCGGTCTCGAGGAGAGCATTCATGAGCGAACTCTTTCCTGCGTTCGGGGCGCCCGCCAGCACGACCAGCGCACCCTCGCGCAGCAGCCGCCCCTCGTGCGCCGTCGCGGCCATGCGGTCTACCTCGCGAGCCAGCGCGGCGATCCGGGAATCGATGTCTGAGCGGAAATCGTCCGGCAGCTCGTCCTCGGAAACGTCCAGCGCATGCTCCAGCCGGCTTGAGAGGTCTATCGCCTCGGCATAGAGCCGTTCGAATGGGCGCGACAGCGCGCCTTCGAGGCGGGCGAAGGCGTCGGTTGCCGCACGCTCGGTACGCGCATCCACCAGATCGATCACGGCCTCCGCCTCGCTGAGATCAAGCCGTCCGTTGAGGAATGCGCGCAACGTGAACTCTCCACGTCCTGCGAGCCTGGCGCCGGCGGCGAGGCATGCCTCCAGGACGCGGCGCGGGGCGACCGTGCCGCCGTGTCCCTGGAGTTCCACAGAATCTTCGCCCGTGTAGGAGCGAGGGGCCTTGAACACCAGCATCAACCCTTCGTCCACCCCGGCCATGCCAACATGGCGGAAACGGCCGGCATCCTCATCGGCGATCCTTCGGCCAGTGACCTTCTCGGCCACCTTCCATGCGTCCGGCCCGGACACCCTCACAACCGCGATGCCGCCCCTCCCCGGTGCGGTCGAGATTGCGGCGATGGTGTCTGTGCGCGATTCCGTCATGCCATGAAGGGATTGGTGGCGATCTCCCGACCGATGGTCGTGGGCGAACCATGTCCGGCTATGACGACGGTATCCTGCGGCAGCTTCGCCAGGCGCGCGAGCGAAGACTTCATCTGCGGCATGCTGCCGCCGGGGAAATCGGTGCGTCCGCAGGAGCCTGCGAACAGGGTGTCGCCCGTGAGCAGCAGGGAGTCCGCCTCGAAATGCAGGCATACGCTGCCAGGGGTATGGCCTGGCGTGGACAGCACCTTCGCCACGATTCCCGCCTCTGCAAGCTCGGCGCCATCGGCAAGGTCTGCCGCAAGCGTTGCCGGCCTGGGCGCGCAAGGATAGTCGGGCGGCCAGGCATTCATGGGGTGGCCCAGCATCTGCACGTCGCCCGGGCCGATGTGCACCGGCAGTGACGGCCATCTGGCAAGCAGCCCCGGCACGGCATCCACATGGTCGAAGTGGCCGTGGGTAAGCGCGACGAGCACAGGCTCAAACCCCTGATCGTCAAGAAACGCGATGAGATCCTGCGCGTCCTGGCCCGGATCCACTATCCAGCAAGCGCTGGAACCTTCCCGCCACAGCACCACGCAGTTGGCCGCGATGCTCCCCAGCGGCAGGATCTTCCATTTCAGCGGTGACGTACCTTCCATGCCAGTTCCTCCTTGCAAGCGATGTCAGTCTTCCGGCTTGAGGTACCGCAGCAGTTCCTCGAAGCGGTTGATCTTGATGGTATAGCGGCTCTCGCGGAGATGTCCGAACCCGAACGTGCAGAACGCCGTCTTGACGCCGGCGTTGGTGCCGGACTCCATGTCCGTCCAGTTGTCGCCCACCATCCAGTCGTGGGCGGAGAGCCTATGCCCGCGCATTCTGGCCGCGCATTCGCGCAGGGGCAGTCCCGACGGCTTCATCTCGACGCAATCTCCGCCCGCTATCACGGCGGCGCCGAAATAGCGCTTCAATCCGAAATGCTCGAGGATGCCCGCCGTGGCGAAGTTGGGCTTGTTGGTGTTTATGCCCATGAGCCAGCCGCGGTCTGCCAGCTCGGCGAGCGTGCGGCGCACGCCGGGATAGAGGGTGGTGGCATCGAGCATGTGCGCCTGGTAGTTGGCGGAGAACTGCGGCCAGAGCTCGTCGAACCTGCCGGTGATCTCGGGGATCGCGTTCTCCAGCAGATATCGCGCCCCGCAGCCGACGAAAGATACCACCTGCTCCTGCGGAAGAGGCGCCAGCCCGAGGTCCACGCGGGTGAAATTGACGGCGCTCGCGAGATCGGCCCGCGAATCGATGAGCGTGCCATCCATGTCGAAGAACACGGCGTTCATCGCGCGGCCTCCCTGAGCGAGCGACGGCGGGCCGCCTTCGCAGACATGTAGGCGAATGCGCGCTTGATGCGCTCGCGCCAGGTCTGGAACAGCGCATAGAGTCCCGGCACCAGGAGGATGCCGAACAGGACCGACGCCAGCATCCCGAAGAATTCGGTAGTGCCGAGGTGGTTGCGGCTCGCCGCGCCCGCACCCTTGGCGAGCATCATCGGGAGCGTGCCGAGGAGCGTGGTCAGGGCCGTCATCAAAAGCGCCCTCAATCGCTCGCCTGCCGCCGCGCCTGCGGCATCGACGATTGAGTAGCCCTCGTTCTCATGCTTGTCCTTCGCGAACTCCACGAGCAGGATGGCGTTCTTCGAGGCGAGGCCCACGAGCAGCACAAGGCCGAGCTGCGCATAGATCGACAGCGCGAACGGGCGGCCGGTGGCGACAAGCCCCCAATACTTGAGGCCTAAGAGTGCGCCCAGCACCGCGACGAAAATGGAGAGCATCACCGGCAGCGGAATCGTCCACGACTCGTACTGCGCCACCAGGAAGAGGTAACCGAAGAGCACCGCCAGCAGGATGAGCGGAGCGGCCGTACCCTCGTTGCGGGCCTCCTGGAAGGAAAGCGCCGCCCAGTCGTAGCCGTAGCCGTCCGGCAGCTCATCCTTGAGGAGCTCGCGTATCTCGTTCATCACCAGGCCCGACGGCACGCCCGGCAGCGGCAGGATGTTGAGCCCGGCCGTCACGTACTTGTCGCGCGTGTAGATCGTGCGCGGCCCCAGCTCGCGGGTGATCGAGCCGAGCGAGCCCACAGGCACCATCGCGCCCGTGTCCGAACGCACGTAGAGCCGCTCCACGGCCTCGGGCGTCGCGCGGGCGGACGACTCCGCCGCCACCGTCACGCGGTTCACCTGCGTGCCGAGGTTCACGTCGTTGACGTAGCGCGAACCCAGGTAGTTCTGCAAGGTCGCGTAGATCGTCGCAACCGGCACGTGGAACATCTCGGACTTCACGCGGTCGAGGTTGAACTTGAGGTGCGGCGTCTCGGCGTTGTAGCCCGCGAACGCCATGAGGATGTGCGGATTCTGGTTGAGCTTCACGAGAAGCTTCTTCTTGACCTCGTCCATCTTCATCGGATCAGCCTCCGCCTTGTCCTGGATGTGGACGGATATGCCGTTCGACATGCCGAGGCCGGGAATGGCCGGCGGCATGAACACCTGCCACTTCGGCTCCGGCACGGCCGCCAGCATGGCCTGTATCCGGCCTACGAGCATGGCGGCGTGCTGTTCGGGCAGCGGACGCTTGTCCCAGCCCTTGAGGTCGATGATGAGCGTCGTCTGGTTCTCGCCGCGCCCGCCGATCATGCCCCAGCCCGTGATGGAAAGGACGCTCTCGACCTCCGGCAGGGTGCGCAGCATCTCCACGGCGCGCAGGGCCGTGTCGCGGCTGCGGTCGCGCGCCGTGCCCTCGGGCATCTCCATCGAGGCGAAGATGACGCGCTGGTCCTCGTCAGGCAGGAAGGCCGTCTGCGTCTTCGTGAAGAGTGAGACGGTAAGCAGGACCGTGAGGACCAGCAATACACCCGCGAGGAAGATGCGGCTAGCAAGCCATTTCGCCGCCATGACGAACAGACCCTTGAAATGCTCGACGCACCAGTTGAACCAGGCGAGCGGGCCGTGCTTGAACGGACGCGCCTCGCGCAGGATGAGCGAGCAGAGAGCGGGCGCGAGCGTGAGCGCACACACCGTCGAGAAGCACACCGCCGCCGAAAGCGTCACGGAGAACTGCTGGTAGATGCGGCCCGTGATGCCGCTCATGAAGCCGACCGGCACGAAGATGCCCAGAAGCACGAGCGTCGTGGCGATGACGGCCGAGGTGACGTCGCTCATCGCCTGGATGGTCGCCTCCTTCGCATTGAGCCCGCGCGTCTCGATGAGGAACTGCACGCGCTCCACGACGACGATGCAGTCGTCCACCACCACGCCGATGGCGAGCACCAGTCCGAACAGGGTGAGGATGTTGATCGAGTAGCCGAGCACCGCCATCAGGATGAAGGTGGAGCAGAGCGAGACCGGAATCGTGAGGCAGGGAATGAGCGTCGCGCGCCAGTCCTGAAGGAAGATGTAGCACACGAGCACCACCAGCGAGAACGTGATGAGCAGCGTGAGGACGATTTCCTTGACGCACATGCGCACGTAGTCGGTGGCGTCGTACGGCGTGATCCATTCGAGATCGTCGGGGAAGGACTGCGCCAGGCGGTCCATTTCCTTGTAGATCTGGTCCATCGTGGCGATGGCGTTCGCGCCGGGCTTCTGCTGGAGCGCGATGGAGACGGCGTTCCCGGCGTTGAACTGGCCGGTGAACATGTAGTTCTCTTCGCCGATCTCGGTGCGGGCGATGTCCTTGAGCTTGACAAGTCCGCCGTTCGCATCGCGGCGGACCACGATCTCGTTGAACTCCTTAGGCGTCATCAGGCGGCCCTTGGCCGTGATCGTATAGACCTTCGCGCCATGCGAGGGGATGGGGGACGAGCCGACGGAGCCGACGCTCGCCTGGATGTTCTGCTTCGTGACGGCGGCAATCACTTCCTCGGAGTTGAGCCCCTGCGCCGCCATGCGGTCGGGATCCATCCACACGCGCATGGACAGCTTGGGCCCGTACACCGTCGCTTCGCCCACGCCGGGGATGCGCAGCAGCACCGGCTGGATGTTGCCGTAGATGTAGTCGGAAATCTGCAGGCGCGACATGGTTCCCTTCGGCGAACGCAGGCAGATGACGCCCAGCATGTCCTCGGCCTGGGCGCGGATGCGTCCGCCGAGCTGCTTGACCTCAGAAGGCAGCTTTGCCTCGGCCTGCGCCACGCGGTTCTGCACCTTGACCATGTCCATGTCGCGGTCGGACTCGACCTCGAACGACACCTGCAGCTGGTAGTTGCCGGTATCGGAACAGGAACCTACCATGTAGAGCATGTCGTCCACGCCGTTGACCTCGTCCTCGATCGGCATGGCCACGGTGTTCAATATTTCCTTGGCGTTCGCGCCCGGATAGTTGTACGTCACCGAAATGGACGGAGGCGTGAGGCGCGGATATTGCGAGACGGGCAGCCACTTGATGGCCATCACGCCGGCCATCGTCAGCACGATGGCGATCACCATCGCGAAACGCGGCCTTTCCACGAACGTCCGCGAGAACGTCTTGATCTGGTCGATCGACTGTCTTATTCCTAGTTTCATCTGCTTGATTCCTTCTTGCTTAAATCCATTATTCGTCAACATCCCAATTGATAATGCGCCAGACATTATTTGTTTGTGTTATGTCAAGATGAGACACCTCAGCACGATTGTAGTTCTCTCCTTGTCTATGGAGCGTTATATTGGCTTTAATCACCCCATTGTTTGTTGTTTCGTTATAAGAAATAACCTTGTTGGTGCAGTTCGAGATAGACAACATCAATACCGAGAATTCATTGCTCACGGACGCTGGGATACTATCTAAGCTGGAAACGCCAAATTCCGAAGAGAGTATTTGATTTGAAAATGGCGAGGCAAACATTTTCAAATCCCCACTCACGCTACCTTTGACGAAGGCCAACACGCAATTCTGCGCTGTGGCTGTCGCGTTTGTAGGAAACTGCATCAGGACATCCGCTGTTAAGTTTGTATTAATACACTGGATGATGTTTGTGATACCTTCGCTATAAACACCACAAACCAATGTGGTACTTACTGCAATCGCACGAATTAAGGATGGTTTTACCATGATGCTACTCCTTTCTCTTTTTTTGTCCAAATGGGGCTTCCAGATGATTCATCCCAGAACCAAAATTGATGTGGAGTTCTTGAACAATCGATTACGCACGCATTTCGGCCTTTGGCCGTATCATTTGCATCACGCCACGCCGTAATTATATCGTTGCCGCTTTTAATGTTGCCAACAAATGCGGAGGCGATTGCACGTTCGTCGGCGTTTGAGATTCCATCATTGTCATCGTCGTCATCGTCCCCTCCCAGTCCGTCATACGCCATCGCAGCGAAGAAGGCGGCCTGTGGCATCACGCCTCCAGGCAGACGGTCCGCCTCGACCTCGACGGAAAGGTTGGTCTCGCCAATCTCCGTCTCTACCCAACCTATTGGCGTCCATTGGCCTTCAACAAGGTTTGTCCGCGCAAAGAACTCCAGAAACGGAGGGACCTCAAAACCTTCCAACGCCACATCAAGCGCGACTGAATTGGATCTGCAGGCTATGCCCGTAAACCTATGTCCGGCGGCAGACGCCCCGCTACGAAGTACCCCGGCCTCACTCAACTCGCCACTCTGCACCTCTGAGTACCTGCATGAGTCAAGGCCAGTACCCGAGCGATCCAGGCCGTTGGTACCTTTTGTTGAGCCATGGCGTATGAAACCCAAGGCAATTGCCGCGACAAGAACTATTTCCACCATCGGACGCCGGACGAATGCGGCAAACTTACGCAATGGGACAAAGCCGCAATCGCAGGCCCAGACAACTATTAACGTCGCGACAACAACTGCAAGGCAGGCCTGCAACAGCGATGTGAATGCGGACATCATTTCTTTACACTCTTCCTGAATTCCACCAGTGCGTCGGCGGCGTTGAAGACACCTGCGAGCAGCGCGCCCGATACGGAGTGCCACACGCACGACACGGCCGACGCGACGGCGGCCTCGGGCATCGCCGGGAAGTGCTTGCCCGCAAGCACCGTCGCAAGCCCCGCGTTCTGCATCCCCACTTCGATGGAGATCGTACGCCGCTTCGGCTGCGTGAACCGCGCCGCGACGCCGGAAAGATAGCCCAGCACGTATCCGAGCGAATTGTGCAGGAACACGCCCGCGAAGATGAGCGCGCCCGACTTCACGATGCTCTCGCCGTGCGCCGAGACGACCCCGCCCACGATGCACGCCAGCCCCAAGACCGCCACGCCCGGCATCACCTTCAACGCCTCGCGATAGCCGCTCCTTTTCTCGAACATCGCGTTGAGCACGTACCCCAACGCGATCGGCGCGATCGTGACGATCAGGATGGACTTGAACATCCCGATCGCGTCCACGTCCACGGTTTCGCCAGCAAGCCACAGCATGAGAAACGGCGTCATCAGCGGCGCGGCAAGGGTCGAGACCGTCGTCATCCCCACGGAGAACGCCACGTCGCCCTTGCAGAGGAAGCTCATGATGTTGGAGGATACGCCGCCCGGGCAGCACCCCACGAGCATCAACCCCACGCCGACCTCGCGCGGCAGCCCCAGCACGCGGACAAGCGTCCACGCGATGAGCGGCATGAACGTGAACTGCGCGAGCGCGCCGACGACCATGTCCAGCGGACGCGACGCAAGGATGCGGAAGTCCTCGTCCTTGAGCGTCATGCCCATCGTGAGCATGATCACGCCGAGGACGGCCGTCTGCGTATAGCCGCGCACCCATGCGAAGGCACCCGGCATGAAGTACGTAGCCACCGCCACGCCCGCGATGAAGAGCGGCGTCCACTTCGCGAGCCACGCCGAAACAGCCTGGAGAAACTTCATCATCCGAAGCGGCGGGAGGCGGCGTTCCAGTCGAGGAGGGTTCCGATGACCGTCTTCGCATAGTCCGCGCGGAGATTCTGCCAGTCGAGGTAATAGGCGTGTTCCCACACATCGACCACCAGCAAGGGCTTCACGCCAGAGCGCGTAATCGGCGTTTCGGCGTTGGGCGTGCTTTCCACCTTCACCTTGCCGTTCTCCGCGACGAGCCACGCCCAGCCGCTGCCGAAGCGCTTGACAGCCGCATCCGCGAGCGCCGCCTTGCAGGCGTCAAACGAACCGAACGCCGCCTCGATGGCCGCAAGCAGCGCGGCGGACGGCGCACCGCCCTTCCCGGCCGGCGCGAGCGAATTCCAGTAGAACGTGTGGTTCCACGTCTGCGCCGCGTTGTTGAAGATCGCCGCGTCGCCGCGCGCAGCGGCGGTGCGGACGATCTCCTCCAGGGAAAGTTCCGCGTACGACGTTCCCGCAACGAGACCGTTCAGCGTCTTCACGTATCCGGCATGGTGCTTCCCGTAGTGGAACGATATCGTCTTCGCTGAAATGGCCGGCGCCAGCGCATCCTCTGCATACGGTAACGCCTCAAGCTTGATTTCCTTCATTTTCATTTCTCCTTTTGCAACAAGCGCCATCCCCGACGCGGCGGCTCCCGTCGCCACGCCGATGAACCCGCGCCTTGTCATGCTGTTTGCTGTCGTATTCATGGCTTAAAATGTAGTGCACAACATCAGATCGCCGCAAGGCAATCAATTCTCCCTCACTGGCGGCTTGTAGTTGGGGTCGAGGTCGTCGTTCATCGTGGGCTCCACGACCTTCACCTTCATGCCGGGACCGAGCTTGCCGCGTCCAGAAATGACCACCTTTTCGCCCAGCTTCAGGCCGCTGACGACCGGACACCACCCTTCGCTCATTTCGCGCACATCGACCACGCGCTGCTCGACCGTCTCGTCATCCTTCAAGACCCACACGCCCTGGCTGCCGCCCGTAAGGTCGAAAACCGCCTGCTGCGGAATGCTGGGCATCTTCGGCGGCGTCTTGCGGTCGGTGAGGAGCGTGACGTAGCTGTTTGGAATCAGGAGACGATCCGGATTGGGGAAGGAAAGGCGCATGATGATGGTGGCGGTGTCCTTGCTCATCTCGTTGTCGTCGAAGTCCCACTTTCCCTCCTCGCCGTACGCGCTACCGTCGGGCAGCATGAGGCGCATGCGGTATTCCGGCGCCTTGCCCTTCTTCAGGGCCGCGCGCCAGCCGACGTAGGCGCGGTCGGTGAGCGGGAACGTGACGCGGATGGGGTCGATCTGCACGATGCGCGCGAGCGCGCCCTTGCTCGGCGCCACGTAGTCGCCCACGTGCGCGCTCGTCTTACCGATCTGCCCGCTGATCGGCGCGATCACGACAGTCTTTTTGAGGTCGTACTCCGCCACCACCAGGTTGGCCTTCGCCTGCAGCACGGCGGCCTTGGCCTTGTCCGCGCCCGCCTCGGCGTCGTCGCGTTCCTTCTGCGTGATGCCACGCGCATCCGCCTTCTGCATGCGCTCCCAGTAGCGTTCCGCCCGGCGCGCCTCCGCTTCGGCCGCCTCCAGATCGGCCTTGCGCTGGTTCGCGACGGCACGATAGCGCTCGTCGTCCAGCACGTACAGCACTGCGCCCGCCTTGACGATGTCGCCCTCCTTGAACTTGATCTCCTTGATGTAGCCGTCCACCTGCGGCAGGAGATCGACCTCCTGCATGGCTTCGGCGTGCGCCACGAACTTCTCGGGCAGGTTGTACGTGCGCTCCTCGACCTCCTTGACGGCCACCGTCGCCGTCATTTGCGGCATCTGCGGCATCACCGGCGGCCTCTTCGGCCACAGGTCGTTGGCGATCCATCCGCCTACGCCACATGCGGCGGCCAGCACGATCGTGCCTATAGCGGCACCGACGGCACCACCCTTTTTCTGTTCCTTCTCAACGTTTTTCTCTTCCATGTTTCACCTCTTGGTTTCAAACTTTTCTTATGGCCTGCCAGACACCCTGGAAGGCAAGCGCCAGCGTCTCGAACAAGCCGCACTTCATGAATTTCGCGATGTGCACGTGCACAAGCCCGTCCCAGATCGCCAGACAAGTGTGCGCGACGCGCTCCGGCACGACTTCGTCCTTGACCCGACCGGCGGCCTTGTCGTTTGCGACCGCTTTCGTGAACGCCTGCCACGGGCCGAAGCGGACATCCCTCAGAAGCTGTTCGCGAATGTTTGCCATGCTGTCCGACGACCAGCGTATCTGCTCGTGTATGAGCAGAAAGAATGCCGTACCCTTGGGGTCGCCCACTATCTGCCGAGCATTCTCCACCATCATGTCGGAGACGGCTGTAAACGTAAGCTCGTCCTTCGGCATCAGTTCGCCGATCTGCCTGGTGAACTTCTCGAGCATCTCATCCACCAACGCGAGCAGAAGCGCCTCCTTCGTGTCGAAATGCCAGTATACCGCACCCTTTGTCATCTTCAGACGCGCGGCGATGTCGGTGAAAGTAGTATGTTCATACCCTTTCTTGGCAAAAAGATCCAATGCGCTGGCAAGAATCCGCGCACGCGTCTTTTCCGCTTCTTCTTTCGCTTTTCTGGGCATGGCAATGGGTATTATACATACCTTCAGGTAGGTATGTAAAGTGGAAATGTCAAAAAGTTGGGAGCGGCAGGTGGCTTGTACGGCCTCAGTGGCGGAAGGAGCGCTGTCCGGTGAACACCATCGCAACGCCGGCATCGTTGCAGCAATCGATGACGTCCCAGTCGCGGATTGCACCGCCTGGCTGTACGATGGAGGTGACTCCTTCGCGGATACCGACCTCTGCGCCGTCGCGGAACGGGAAGAAGGCGTCGCTCACCATGGCGCACCCGGGAAGCCCACCCTTCTCAGCGCGCGTCTGCTCCATGATCTCGGCCTGCTTCTTAGCGCCATCGTCCTCGCCAAACTTGAGCCGCAGATCGTTGTAGGGAAGCGCATACTTCTCCCAGCTGATCCAGTCCGCATGCTTCGTGTACGCCTTGTCGCGCGCGATTTCCGCCACGCCCACGCGATCCTGTTCGCCCGTGCCGATTCCAACGGTCGCACCGTCCTTCACGTACAGCACCGAGTTCGACGTGACACCTGCCTCCACCAGCCAGCCGAACACGAGATCCTCGTATTCCTTCGCAGTTGGCAGCCTCTTTATACGGTGCTCCTCGAAGGTGGCTTCGCCAGTCGCCTTGTCCACGATCTTGCGGTTGCAGTAGGCAGGCATGAAGTCCGCGGGTCTGCGGGCCTTGCATACGAAGCTCGTCTGGGCCACTATTCCGCCATCGATCAGCGACTTGAAGTCCACAACCGTCTGCGCCACGAAGTCCGTGAGACGCGCAATGTTTCGGATGCGAAAGACGCGCAGGTTCTTCTTGGTGGCGAAGAGGTCCATCACTCCGGGCGCGAACTCGGGGGCCACCACCACTTCGGCGTAATTCTCGACGATGAGCTTGGCCGTCTCCATGTCGCACTCGCGGTTGAGGGCGATTGCGCCGCCGAACGCCGCGAGGCGATCGGCCTTGTTGGCACGGAAATAGGCCTCGGCCAACGTCGCGCCCGTCGCCACGCCGCACGGGTTGTTGTGCTTCACGATGACGGCGCAGGGCTTGTCCATCAGGTAGCGCAGGATGTTGAGCGCGTTGTCGGTGTCGGTGACGTTCGTCTTGCCGGGATGCTTGCCACTCTGGAGCAGTTCCGGAATGGATGCGAGATAGCGGCCCGGCTGGATCGTCTCCACCTCTCCCAGGACGATATTCCCGTTCACCAGCTTGTAGAGCGCGGCCTCCTGGCCGGGGTTCTCGCCATACCTGAGCCCCTTCTCCTCGCCGCCGATGTTCCAGGTGACTTTCTCATAGCTGAGCGTCTCGCGCTTGTCGCCGTCGATGAAGGATATTTCCATCTTCGGGGCGAAGTGGTCGGTTTCAATCGTCTTGTAGGCTTCCTTTAGGTCTTTCATTTTGTTCTCCGTTTCCTAGAAAGGCATTCTGAAAAGGTCTTTCCCATATCGGAACTGGCGCATATTCTACCATAATCCGCCGCCATCCGCCAGTCAAAGGGCATCCTCACTCCTCGCAGTCGCGCCAGGTCGCCTGGGTGTAGCGCGTCTCGATGGACGGCTCATAGCGCAGCGTCCAGAGCTGCAGGCGAAGACGCCGCGTCAGGTATCTGTCCTCGAACGAATCCAGGTAGAGCGACCATCCGCCCTTCATGTTATACGTCGCAAGCGACGGCATTAGCTTGTGTATCGGTCCCAGCTGGTCGCGCGGCTTCACGCATACGCTTTCCGCGCCGGTATCGATGGCCTCGAGCGCGGCATAAAGGAAGTCGGCAGGGCCTATCTTCGTACCGCCCACGTCGATCTGCGGCGGGATGAATGTGCCGAGATCCAGCTTCGCGGCTGCGGCCTTCAGGTCGGCCGTCCGTACGGACACCTCCCTCTCCACACCCTTCGGCGGATGCAGAAAGCCATAGACATAACCCGGCATGTGCGACTTCTCCCCACGCAGGATCTTCACGACGGCCTGGAACGCGTCCGCCACGCACCAGCGCGAACTTATCGGTCCCAGGCGTACCGCCAGGGATTTCCTGATGTCGGATATTTCCTGGCGCGCTATGGGCACGCGCTTCGCGAAGGCCCTCTCGAGCCGTTCGCAGTCCGTAACTTCGAAGCGCGGATCGTTCACGAGCGTCCTCACCAGCGTGCGGAGCCTGTCATAGTATATTGCCACATCGGTCTTGTCGCGCTTGGGCGTGGGCCGCCACTTCCCCCATTCCACCGGATCGCGAGGGTTGAAGTTGGGACCGTCCCAGTGCTGGCTGGAAAGCGCCATGTGCGGATGCATGTACAGCGTCACCACCTCCCGCGCGGCAAGTTCATCGAGCCTTCTTGGCAGGTCCACCGCTGGACGAGGCGGTATGAACGATTCCAGATGCAACGCCTTGAAGTAGGGCAGATGGAACTGGTTAACGAACCAGGCCGCATCGCGTTCGCCGGGCGTGAAGCTCCCGTTTCCACCGCCGAAGAAACGGCTGCCAAGCTTCGAATGAACGTATAGGCCCACGTAGCTGTTCGCGTTCCCCGGGAACACGCTGCACCACGTAGAACGCTGTCCCAGCGCCTTTTCAAGCATGTCGAAACCGCGCTTCTCCTCTTCCCACGTACGCCGGTACGCGGCGTCGTAGTCCTCGATGTCGCCATACTCGACTATGTTGGGATGACGCGAATGGTACAGCGTCTGCGAGCCAACGAGATGGTGCTTGAGCGCATCTACGACATCCTGGCGCTTCTTCTCCGTGAGGAACGGCCCGAGCTGGCCGACCATCGCGAACTGCCCGCGCACGCCTTCGCCATGCAGGATGTTCGCGATGTCGCGGATGGCGTCGTTCGACTCGTCGCACGTGAAATCCTCGGTATCGAAGAAGAACAGCACCTTCGTCCTGTGCGCCGACCCCTTCGGCACGAACGGGGTGTACGGCTGGTAGGTGGCGCCGCTGCCATCGCCCTTTATGCGGTTGTTCTCGGCCGCATACGCAAGCAGTTCATCGAGGATGCGCTTCGCATCGGCAAGCGCCTTCCTTTCCGCCGCCACGGTGTATGCCGTTATCTTCGCCCTGTCTCCACCGGCCACTATCGCGGGATATTCGCGGAGGAAGCGCCTCTCCTCGCCGCGCCAGAAGGCGCGAACGCCCCTGCCGTACCAGTAGCGCTTCTGCTCCGCAAGGGCGCAGAGCCTGCGGAACGCCATAGCGGGAAACACGCCGTCCGTGCGGAACATCGCGTCCTTGTGGTCGAAATCGAACCCCCACGCACTTGCGCCTACGGCCGCGTTCACCGGCAGGAACACCGAGTGTTCCGCGTTCGCAAGGCAGGCCCACATCGTCGCGCGGGTCGCCTCCGGCAGTCGTGGATCGACGGAAAGGACGTGGCACGTCGCCTGCTTCGTAGTACCTATTACGCGGACATCCTGGTCGCCCGTCTCCTCCGGGCATCGCCCCGTCCCCTCGTATCGGGCGCGCATAAGCTCGAACATGTCCTGTATGGACACCTTCCTCTCCGGCTCGAAGAACATCGGCATGGGCCGGCCTACGTCATATTTGCCGGCCGTCTTGGGTGCGAACGTACGATGTCCAAACCATGTACGGTAGTTGCTGTAGTCCCGTAGCGGCGGCGCATACGAGCGTAGCAGGTCCATCTTGCCGTCCGGATCGCGTCTGAGGCGCCCCGCCTTCTCTGGCACCGCCACGATGTCCGGCGACGAGAGCGAATCTGGCGAAGACGGATCGAACGAACGGAGCATGAACTGGTTGCCGTAGACGGCCACCTTGTCGTCGGGCATGCGCACCGCGGCCCACTGGTGGCCAGAATACACCTCCACGTACCAGCCTTCGTCCTTGTCGGCGACCATGTACGTCTCTGCGTTGTCGTGGCCTTTGGCCGCTATGGCCCTGCCCAGCAGCTCCACGGCCTCCCGCGCCGTGGCGCAGCACTGGATGAGCAGCCCGGGCAGCGAATCCTCCCCGAAGCCGGTCTTGACGAACGGATCCACCGCCACTATCTTGGCGTCCGTCGCGGCGGTCACCGTGCCCGACACGACAAGCCCCTTCTCGTTGACGCAGGCCGAATCCATCACGCCGCGGCCGAGGGAGGTCATCCTGGGCGTGGAGATGAACTTCCACGTCGTCGCCGGGAGATCCCATGTGACCCCGGTCTTGGTGCCGCAGAATACGCGTCCTGGGACGTTCTCGACGCGCGGCGTCACCACTATCCTGTGGCAGCTGGTCCAGGGAGCCGTATCCACGGTGCGGCCGATGAGCACCGTGCCATCGGCAGACACCTTGCGTCCAGCGTACATGCCGGTGCAGGCCGCGGCCCGGGTTGCAGCCAACGCAACGGCCAGCGACACGCAAAGGCTCTTCATCTTCATGTTCATTTGATATCCTTGGAGCTGACATCCCTGGTCAGTACGGCTCGGCAGGTGAGTATCTTCTCGCGGATGTCCTGCGGAACGTAGAAATAGTGGTTCGACGACTCGAACCCGAAACGGCTGTCGGCCCGGGCGAGCAGCAGCAGCTCCTTTGCGGCGGCCAGCTCGCGGCGCGCCAGCTCGGCCATGGCCCCGCGCTCGCCCTTGTCGCGTGCCTGCACGAAGCGGGTCTGGTCCACGCACGACCTGAAGTGCAGGGTCTCGGCGCGGAACATCGCCAGCTCCCGCCTTGCGAACGCGCGCTTCTCCGGCGGCATCAGGTCGATGGCGGCGGCGAACTCGCCGCATCCCTTCGCAAACCCGTCGCGGACCTTCGCCATCTGGGCGATCCACACTTCCTTCGGATAGTGGCTGCACCAGGATGCGATGTCGTCGTAGGGCATGCCGACCATCGTGGCCCTATATCCCGTCGGTTCAAGGTAGAGCGGATTGGCGGGGCCCCAGTGCTGCGGTCCTCTGTAGGCCACTCCGACCGAGAACGGGTACTCGCGGAAGCCTTCCGCGAAAGAATGCCATGCCTTGCGGACCGCGGGCGCGGCGGCGGTTCCGTAGAGATCCGCGGCGAGCCGGTCGAGGACGACGCCCTTGTCGGCATCCGTCCTGCGGACGTCCCGGAAGATCGAGAGGTTCGGCGCCGGGCAGCACCCGAGCGACCAGGAGAGCATCACGCCGTCCACGCCTTCGCGCACGAGATTGACGGCGTGTTCGGCGACAAGCTCGCAGACAGGCAGGTACGGGAAGGAGCTCATCTCCCAGGAGCAGTTCGCCTGCACCTTGGCGGTCGAGGGCAGCCCGTTCTCGCGCGCAAGGCTCCACAGCGCCTTCGCCTTCTCGCCCGGCCCCACTATGGAGATGGAGTAGTCGCCCTCCACGCCCTTCACGCCGCCGCGCACGAAGGGCATGCGGCTCTCGCTGACCGCCATCAGGCGGATGTTCTTCCGTGGAAGGCGCGAGACAATCTTCGCCGGGCCGCCGTCCGTACGGTCCCACGCCCAGTCCCACACGAGTGCGGTCGCATCGGGGTTTCCTGCGGCCATGCCCTCGATCATGGCGGAGTTTATCTCCGCGACGATGTCGGACGAATCGCGGTCCCTGCAGCGTGGACAATCCTTCTTGCCGCCCCTGCTGGCACAGTTCGTGAGGTTCTCGCTCATCGTAATCGTGAATATGCCGCCAAGGCCCGGGGCGCCGCGGAACACCTTCTCGAGCGAATCGCGCACCCAGCGCCGCACCTCTGGGACGCTCGTGCACATGGCCCACAGGTCCCACGACCTCGCGTACGTTCCGCGCAGCGCCTCGCGCGCCGGGTCCTTGCGGAAGAACTCGTCAGGCATGCCGCGGGGCTCGTTCATGTAGAGATACACCTTTATCCCGTACTTCGCGCACCGGGCGACGAGCCTGCGCAGATTCTCCATGCGCCGCTCGCAGCCATCGCCGAACTCGGGATAGCGCGGATCCTTCGCGAGCGTCCGCAGAACGGTATGCAGCCACACGGCGTTCACTCCATGGGCGGCGAGCTTCTGCAGGAGGCCTTCTGGATACGACGATATCTCGGGGTCGCCGAGCGGATCGCCGTAGTCGGCGAAATAGCTGAATATGAGCCGGATGTCGAACGGCGAGCCTGTCGCCTGGGTCGCGTTGCCGGAGGCTGGATCCACGCGGGCGATGTCCTTCACGAACTTGAAGCGTGGCTCCTCCGAGAAGTCGTCCACGCCCTCCTCCTTCAGGATGCGCGCGATCTCGAGGCGCGCGGGCCTGGTGGCGGCCATGGCCGCCGCGTCCCACGAGAGCGCGCCGCACTTCGGCTTGAGGTACCCCAGCTTGGAGAAGAGGAAGTCGTCCTCGTTGAGCGA
Source organism: Kiritimatiellia bacterium (assembly GCA_017525225.1). GTDB lineage: Bacteria > Verrucomicrobiota > Kiritimatiellia > RFP12 > UBA1067 > RGIG6720. The sequence goes on along the minus strand of JAFXTB010000037.1, from coordinate 50,710 downwards.
GAACCGCAGCTCCTCGCGGGTCATGTCGAGCAGCGTGAGCAGCTGGGGATAGTCCAGGAGGTGCCAGTTGCGGCGCAGCACCGTGATGTAGCCCTTGCGCCGCCATTCCGGCAGGATCTCCGGCGACGCCGGCAGACCCATCTCGGCGGCGATCCCGGCGAGGTCGGCCTCCTTCGCGCCCACCACCGCCGCGAGCCTCGCATGCGGCACGAGGAACCAGTTCCGCCAGACATAGGCGCTCATGCGGTCTGGAAACGGCGCCGGCGAGATCGCGGGCTTGGTCGCAGGATCGCCCGGCAGCGACACCTCCGCCGACATCGCCGCGAACGCGGTCTCCGTCGCCTGCAGCGAAAGCAGGCACAACGCGGCGATGTAGATGGCATTACTTTTCATAGACGGTCTCGTAGATCTTAGTGTCGGGCGTGGCGAAATCGTCCTCAAAGTCCGTGCAGTCCGTCGCCACAACGCGGTCCGCGATAAGGTCCATCACCTTGGTGCACCTGCGCGGCAAATGCACGGCCTTCCTGCCGCCATCCTTCACGTGGATGGCGAGGAGCCGCCCGTTCACCATCACAGGCACCGGCTCGTCCGTCCAGAAATGGCAGCCCGCCGCCTTCAGGACCTCCTTGAACTTCCCAGGCGTGAGCAGGCGGTAGTCGTAGGCGTACACGGCCTTCCAGCCGTCCATCGCCGTGGTGGTGACGCCGGGGGTCTTGAAGTCTACTCCCGCCCAGGTGCGGATGCGCTTCGCATCGACGGACTTGCCGTCCGACACGCCGGGCGCATACGCCCAGATCGCCGTGCGGCCATCCTTCAGCACGTGCTCGCGCAGCACCTTCGCCTTCTCGGGCGAGATGGTCCACACGTCGGAAAGGATGATGGCCTTGAACGGCTTGAGGTCGATGTGCGGCAGGTCGTTGAAGGAGACTACGTCGTAGCCCACGCCGATGTGGTTGATGCGGTTGCGGAACTCCTCGCCGCAGCCGTAGGCGGGCACGAAGCCCTCGGGGCAGTGCGCACCCTTGTTCCTGCCCAGCTCGTCGTTCGCCGCCATGCGCGGGTCGATGCGTCCATAGGCGCTGTCGGGGTCGGCCACGATCAGCACGTCCGCATATGGCGGGGAATCGTCGTTGGCGAAGCGTTTCTGGATCTTGGCCAGCTTAACGATGCGCTCCCTCATTTCTGGATCCTTGTAGAATCCGCCCCACATGTCGAACCAGTGGAAGTCTGCGTGGTACACCAGCACGAATGCGGCGTTCCGGGTGTTTCCGGCGAGAGTGTCGCCCAGCGTGTGGAAGTATGCTCTGCCGTACGGGTTCTTCAACGAGTGCGGCCACTGGTCGATGGAGAAGAAGAAGCGCTTGCCGTAGCGGCGGCATGTCCCGGCGACGAGCATCGAGCCCGTACCGCCGCCGATCGAGCGACCGGTGTACGTGCCGGGCGAGGTGATGTAGTCGAAGTCCGGCGAGGCGATCACGCGCTCGTAGTCGAGGTTGCCCACGCCGCAGGGATCCTTGTCGATGATCATGTAGTAGCCGTAGTCCGCGCCAACCGGCTTGCCGCCGCCCGCGCGCTTGACGATGTGCGCGAAGTGCAGCACCCCTTCCGAGATGATCCAGTTGTGGAACTTCCAGAAGTCGATCTTCTCCTGCTCGGTCGCCGGGTCGTACACCGTCCCCTCGAACGCTCCGGTCGCGAGATACGACTCCGTCGGTGCGGAAAGGTCGTACTTGAGGCCGCGCTCCGCGCACCACTTGCGCCAGGCGAGGTTCTTCACATGGCTCTGGCGGAGATTGCGCTCGAACCATTCCGAGGTATAGCCGCACAGCATCGTGTAGCTCTTCACGCGATCGCCGTAGTTCGTCTCGATGTAGCGCACGAGCTTCTCGAGATAGTCCGACGCCTCCTTCATGTATATGGGCGAGCACAGCGCGTGCGTGATCTCGTTGTAGCTGTCGTGGTGGACCTTGCGCGTAAGCCAGATGGGCGTGTTCAGGTCGAGGAAGATCTGGAACTCGGCCTTGGGGCTGGCCTTGATGATGTCGCCGAGCTGCGCGTCCACCGGCGCGAAGTCGTACTTGCCGCAACCCTTCCAGACGGGCGGATACTGACAGTACGGACGCCCGTCGCTGCAGACCGTGTTCGCGATGAACACCGTCCTGAGCGGTATGCCCATGTCCGCGAAGCGGGCGGTCTCCTCCAGCTCCGGCAGGAACGAGCGGTACGCCATCCGCTGCGGGTACTTGTATCCGGCCACGCTGGCCGAGACGGCGCATGCCGCCATGATGCCGAACATCAACCTTCTTTTCATCCTTATTCTCCTTTGCATGTAATGTGAACGTCAGAACCAGATCGTGAACCACGTGAAGCCAGGGCCGAGCCGGGCGTCCGCCGCGGACTGGTAGTCGCAGACCTTGGCCGTCACGTCCGGCTCGCCATCCTTGACGAGTCGCACCTCCCAGGCGGCCATGACCCGGTCGGACGGGATGCGCCTGAGCACGGGCCGATAGCCCTTGCCGGCAACCGACTGGGCGTTCTCGAGCTGTTCGGTGGCCATGCCCACGCGGCGCGACTTCGCCAGCAGCAGCGGTCCGTTCCAGAGCGCGAGCGCCGGCGTCGCGCGGTACTGGCGGCGGACATCCATGCCCATGTTCCATGCGACCGCATGGCGATGCTCCGCCCACTTGTCCGTGTCCGCCATCGTCGACGGGTCCTGCATGTTCGCCACCTGGGCGGACGCCACGAACCGCGGATTCATGTCAAAGGAGAGCGTATATGTGCCGCCATTCTCCGCCACGTCCATGCGCGGACACCACGCCGGCTTGCGGAACACGACCTTCTTCGCGCAGCCCTTCACATCCACGGTCACCTTCCCCTCCACCGGATATCCGCCGCGTATGGTGAACTTCACGCCGTCCAGAGTCACCGTCGCATCCTGGTACTGGTTCACGTGGAAGACGCCGTCCGCATCCACGGTGACGGCCGACGAGGCGAAATCCATGAACGAGCGCGGCACGTTGTTGACGCAGCACTGGTTGTAGGCGTAGCCGCACTGCATCTCATGCTCGTGGCGCGCCAGCGCGCGGACCGCGAACGAGCCAAAGAGGCCATCACGGTCGACGCCCGCGAAGAAGTTGTTGTACCAGCACTTCTCGACAGAATCCATGTACCTGTCCTCGCCCGTGATCAGGAAGAGGTCGATGTTGAGCCGCATCCAATGGATCGCGTCGCAGATCTCGGATATCCCGTTCGGACGGGACGCCGCTCCTATGAACTTGTCGCAGAAACCCACGCCGCCCAGCGGGTTGGACTCGTACCTCTCGAGCAGATCGCGGATCTTCGCCACGGCATCGAGGCAGCGCCGCTCGCCAGTGACGCGGTAGTATTCAAGCAGCCCGTCGAGGCAGCTCATCATCTCGTAGCTCTTGGCCCAGTTGTGCGGACCGGGGTACCATGTGTGCAACGGCCTGCCCGACGACGCGTTGCGGAAGAAGTTAGGGCAGCGCCCGTCGTCGCGGTCCCACAGCGGCAGCATCTCCGTGGCGAAGTCCAGGTACTTCCTGTTGCCGGTCTCCTCGTACACCATCAGCAGCGGCTTCAAGATGGACATCGGCGGCATGCCGTTCATCACCGCCGCGCCCATGTCGCAGATCGGCACCCCGGCACGGCGCACCGAATCGATCCACTGGTTCAGCTGCGCCTCCACGGACGCCAGGATCGCCTTGTCGCCGGTGGCCTTGTAGACCATGAACATTGCCCAGATGCAGTACTTGCGGTTCCAGAGATTCCAGTTCGACAGCCACCCGAACCTCTTCATGCACGCCTCGCGGTCGCGGATGTAGATGAAGTCCTTGTCGGCATAGCTGCCGAGATAGCCGTCGGCATCCTGGTACTTCATGAGCCGGTGGCACTCCCCGCGGACGAAGGACAGGAACTCCTCGTTCTGCAGATAGTCCGCGACGCGCGCGGAGGATAGCATCTCCTTGCCCCAGAACTCTCCACGCCACCTGCCGCCGACCTTCAAGTCGTCGTCGTCGCGGCACTCGAACGCCTGCCGCGCCTCGTCGAACACCTGTTCACGCATGAAGGGATCAACGAGCCGGTGCGAGATGAAGGAATCCATCTTCGCGCCAAGCCACCCCTCAAGGCGAACGTCCTTGAGCGCCGGGCCCCGCATGGCGTCCTTGACCGGTGCAGCCGCGAGCGAAAGCGCCGCGGCAAAGGCCGCGAACGCGGCATGGCTTGTCTTTTTCATGATGCAGGTCATTATCGTGGTCCTGTGGCTGGATGATCGGATGCCTGGTCGCTCAGCTGCCGGGATGGACGGGCCTGGACCCCTTCGCGCAGAGCGGGCAGGCACCGGGCTCCCAGGTCGTGGGCGTCATCTGCATGAGAGAGAACATGGGGATGCGGCCGAACTTCACCTTGCCGGCGCTGCGGTCCACGAGCAGCACCACGCCGGCGACCTTTGCACCCGCCGCCTTCACGAGATCGATCGTCTCCTGCACGCGTCCGCCCTTGGTCACAACATCCTCGGCGACGACATAGCGTTCGCCCTTCCTGATGGCGAAGCGGCGCATTGCGAGCTTCGTGACAGGCTTGCCGGTGGCGTCCTTCCTGTCGCCATCGGGCACCTTCTCGGCAAAGACGCACTTCACGCCGAGTGCGCGCGCCACCTCGTGCCCCACGAGGATGCCGCCCACGGCGGGCGAGATCACACCGTCGATGCGCTTGCCCAGCTTGCCGCTCTTCACCGCGCGCATCGTCACCTCGCGGCAGAGCTTCTCGGCTATGCGCGGATAGCGTAGCACGTTCGCGCACTGGAAGTAGCGGTCGGAGTGGAGGCCCGAGCGCAGCTCGAAATGGCCTTCAAGAAGTGCGCCGGTGTCGGCGAAGAACTTCAGAATCTGTCTATCCGTCATTGGTATTCATTCCTTTCCCTTAGGGTGTCGAAATCGTCGAGATTAAGAAGATCCGCGGCCGGGCGGACCGGCTCCGTGGGCGGTTTCGCCGCTGGGGGCTGGGCGGGGGGCGGAGCGGAGGGCGGGGCGGCGAGCGTCGGCGGCTTGAGCGGCATGACCAGCCGCGCAGGTGGCATGGCGGGCGGCAGGGACGAGCGCGCGAAGTCCACCGGCAGCGGCAGAGCCGCAGGTGGCGGCAGGGTCTCGTGAATGGCGAACATCCCGGCGCCGCTATCCATCGCGCCATCCTGCCATGCTTGGAACGGGTTGTCGAGGTCGGAATGCGCCATGCGCATGATACGGGCGTACGCGGCGGCATCCAACGTCACAAGCGAAACGCTAGGTACGATCGGCGGCACGCGCACCGGCCTGAAGAACAGCGCGGACCGCGGGAACTGCAGCGCGAAGAGCAGCAGCAGGAGCGCAAACACCGCAAGCTGGAGGAACCACCGCATCAGTCGCGCTTCTCCGCTATCTGAACACGCCGTGCGCCAGCCTTGCGCGCCAGCTCAGCAAGCCCCACGAGATCGCCCGACGGCACCCGCCTGTCGGCCAGCAGCAGCAGCGTGCCCGAACGGTCCGTGGCGAGACGTTCCTCAAGATTCCGCCTGAGCGACGCCGCGGCGGACGGATCGGAGACGGCGAAGCGCACATCGTCGAAGAACACGAACGTCTCCTCGCCGCTGCCGCTTTCACGCGCCATCGGCAGCACCAGCGCCACGAGACCGGCCACGTCCGACTCGCGCAAGGTGGTGGCGGGCAGATCCAGCACCAGGCCCGGCGCCACGGTGAAGCGGTTCTCGGCCAGCGCCACAAGCGCCATCAGCACCGCAAGCGTCAGCCAGGGGGCCGATGCAACGAACGGCCGCATCCATACCGCGCCATAGCGCCAGATGCCCTCGTCGGAGGGCGGCAGCCATCCCCATTCGGAACGTCCGTTCATGACACCCCCGTCCGATGCGTCGTGAGCAGCATCAGCACCTCGCTTGCCGCCGCCTCCAGCTCGATGACGAGCCGCTCGAAGCGTACGCGCAGCACTCCATACATCACCTGCGCCGGGATGCCCACAAGCAGGCCGGCGGCGGCCGAGACAAGCGCCTCCATGAGACCCGCCAGCAGGTCGCCCCGCGATACGAGCGCGGCGGCATTGAGGGCGTTCACCGCGTGGATGCCGCCGAAGAAGGTCCCCATGAGGCCGATGAGCGGCGCCGTCTGCGCGATGATCGCCAGCGCGGCGAAGCGGCGGGCGATGCGCCCCACCTCCACTCTACCGGACGTGTCGATCGCCTCGCGCAGCGCACGCGCGGAGTCGGCGCGGCGCCGTATCGCCGCCGCCACGACGCGCGTCACCGGCACGGCCGTGTCGTCGCATAGGGCAAGGGCCTCGTCCACCCGTCCGCCCGAGAGCAGGTTGCCCACGCCATGGATGAAGTCCACGTAGTCTATGTGTGCACGCCTGAGCTCGAGCAGCCGCACGAGGAATATCGCCACCGCCGCCACAAGCATGGCCGCCAGCAGCCAGAACACGGGACCACCCGCGAATGTCCATACGTTCATAGCACCCTGCCTTTCGCCTCAAGCCGCGCGATGCGCTTGCGCGCCTCGTCCGCAGCCGGCACCTTTGAATCCACTACTCTCTTCAGAACGCTTTTGACCTGTACGTAGTCTCCCTTCGACTCGTAGTGGTCCGCAAGCGTGAACGCCGCCCTTGCGAAGAACGCACGGGCGGAATCGTCGAACCATTCGCCAGCTTTCATTTTATTCTCGAAGGCAATCACCACCTCGGCATAGTACTGTTCGGCGGCATCATCGAAGCGGCGCATCTTCTCGAGCGTGCGGCCGATCTTGAACGCCACCTCGAGGCGCGCGGAAGGCGAGAGCCCCGCATCCGAGGAGAGTGCGCGATAGGCGGCAAGCGCCTCCAGATAGCGCGCTCCGTCGTCGGCGCCCATGGCGAAGAGCGCATCGGCCTTGAGCATGGCGGCGCGGCGCGCGGCGGACTCGGCCGGCGACGCCAGCAGCGCCCGGTCGAGCACGAGCACGGCGTCGTCGTAGCGGGCCAGCACCATCAGCGCCTCGCCCTGCACTATGAGCGCATCCGCGAGGAACGGGGCGTCGGGCGCGGTCTTGACAGCCTGCGAGACCAGCTCCACGGCCTTGGCGTAGTCGGACCTCGCCCCGGCCACCCGCGCCGCGCGTACCAGCGCGTCCGCCGCCTGCAGCGGACGGTTCGTGCAGGACCGCGCATACGCCTCGAACCCAGTCTCCGCGGCTACCCAGTTGCCGTGGTTCGCGTCGTAGCGTGCAAGCCACAGCCCCAGATCGTTGCGCAGACGTTCGTCCTTGGCCTCCACGAGAAGCGTAGCCACCATGTCCTTGGCCTCGGCCTCGTGTCCATCGCCATACTTGCAGAGCGCGGAAAGAAAGCGCATCTCGTCGCGGCGGGCAGGCGCGATCTCCGCCGCGCGGGCGAAGTCCGCGGCGGCATCCTTGAAGCGGTACGTCCTGTAGCATGCGCGGCCGCGGCCTATGTACGCGCGTTCCTTGAGCTTCGGGGTAATGTCCTTGCCCTTGAGCAGCCTTTCGTACGTCTCGACCGCCTGCACGAATCTTCCGGACACCGCCTGCCGGTTTGCCAGCCTCAATCTCGCCTCGTCAGCCTGCTCGTCACTGCCCTTCTCGATGTCGCTGAAAGCCGCCTCCGCCTCTTCGACGTGTCCAGCCCGCTCAAGCGCGTCGGCGCGGCTGAAACGCGCACGCGCGGCCAGGCCGCCGCCCATCCCGGCGACCTTGGCGAAAAGCGGCACGGCCTCGTCGAACCGACCGTCCTGCACGAGCGCATCGCCCTGCTTGAAGAGGCATCGCGCCTTCACGATCTCGTTCGTCGCCACCTGCGCCGCGCGCGCGAAGGTGCCGATTGCCTCGGTGCGGCGGCCCAGCGACAACTGCGCCCAGCCTCGTCCCTCCAGCCCGCGGGCGTCGCCGGAGACCGCCACCTCGGGATACATCTCGAGGAACAGCCGGTATCCAGTCGCCGCCGCCGCGGCATCGCCGGCGGCAAGGAGCGAATCCGCCAACGCCAGCGAGGCGGCCCGCGAATCGGGTGTCTCCGGGAACTCCTTCACGAGCCGCTTGATCCGCGCCACGCCGTCGGCACGCTTATCCGCGCGCTCCAGCTCGAAGCCGCCCAGCAGATAGCCGGCCGCCCTGCGCAGCTCGGGACGCCTCGCCCTCGCCACGGCCTTTCCGGCAAGCTCGAGCCTGCGTACAGGGTCCTTCTGCCTACGGGCCAGCGTGCAGGCCGTCTGCACGTAGATGCGTTCCTCGGTGTTCGTCCCTGCGTCCAGCAACCGCTGGAGCATCGCCTCGGCCTCGGCCGTACGCCCCGTCCGCAAGAGCAGATCCGCCGCCTGCGCCCTCGCGAAATCGCCCGCCATGCCGACCGCATCCAGCGCTCTCTCGTTCTTCAGCACGGCAAGCGCCGCTACGGCGTCGCCCGCGTCCGAAAGCATCTGCGCCCATTCCACGGCGTTCTCCGCGCACTGCGTGGCATTGGACGCCACAGCCACCGCCGCCAGCCGGAAGCTGTCCTCGGCGGACTTGCGATCGCCGGCCGCGGCGTCGATCCGCGCGCGAAGCCTGTGGACCAGCGCCGCGATGCTTGGGTCGGCGAACTCGCCGCCCAGCGATCGGCGAGCCTCGTCCATTCGCCCGAGCCTGGCCTGCGTCCAGGCGCGCCAGTAGCGGAACGTCTCGCCGGTCTCGTTCCAGGCGTCAAGCTGGGAAAGCATGTCCGCAAAGCGCCCCTGGCCGGCAAGGGCCTCAAGCTTGGCCAGATGCGCCTGCGTGGATAGATCCTTGTCCTTGGCCGCGGCGTCCGCCCTGCGCGCGGCTATGGACCACAGCTCGTCGCGAATGGCCTGCCGCGCCACGTCCAACTGCCGTTCCGGTTCGGACTCGGCCGGCGCCGCCACGACCGACATCGCCGCGAAGGCCATGAGCAGGCAGAAGCTGGACCGGCGGCCCATCACCTGACACCTCCCATGTACCCCATCTCCGACAGAAGACGGGAGTTCTTCATCCAGCCTGGCTCCACCTTCACCCATAGCTCCAGCCGCACCTTCACCCCGAACATCTCCGAAAGCTCCGGCTCCGCCGACTGGCGCACCGCCTTCATGATGCGTCCCGCGGGACCTATCACTATGCCCTTCTGCGACTGGCGGTTCACATACACCGTCACCGACACATCCCATCCGCGACGGTCCTCCCGGATGCCCGAGACCACCACGCCCAGCTCATGCGGTACCTCGTCGTACACGCGCTGAAGCAGTTTCTCGCGCACCACGTCCGCGATGGCCAGCTTGCGCGGATAGTCCGTGACGATATCGTCCGGGAACAGCGGCGCGCCTTCGGGTGCGAGGGCGAAGAGCGCATCCAGAAGATCGTCGCATCCACCGGGCTTCGTGCCACAGCTCAGCACCCATACCGGCTCCCTGTCGGCAGGATCGTCCTCGGCGCGCGAACCGGCGATTTCCCTGGCGCGACGGACGCTTTCGCGCCAGAGGTCGCGGAACATCGTCTCGTAGAACGGCGAACGGTCGCACTTGTTCAGCGCGAACACGCACTTCTCGGGACGCTCCTTCGCGATGCGCGCCATCCAGCCTTCATCCTCGAGCTGCGGCGCATGCGAGGCGTCGAACACGGCGCAGAGGATGTCAGTACCCGCGCTGGAGGCACGCGCCATGCCGTTGAGCAGCCTACCGAGAGGGCCGACCGCCTTGTGCAGGCCGGGGGTGTCCAGCAGCACAAGCTGTCCGCGCGCATCGGAAACGATGCCGCGTATCGTGTTGCGCGTGGTCTGTTCCACAGGACTGACTATGGACACCTTCTCGCCCACGAGCCTGTTGACGATGGTGGACTTCCCGGCGTTGGTACGCCCCACCACTCCGACAATCGCCGCCCTGGGTGCAGCCTCCGGAACTCCCGAATCTTTTTCTCCGCTATTCATCCGCAGCGCATATTCTACCAAAAAATCGCGCCGCCTGCCAATCATCTGACGAACTGGATCACCGTTCCATCCGCGTCGCAATCGTAACGACGCCATGTCCCAGGTCCTTGGAAACCACCCTTACCGTTATCGTGCCGACGGCGCCTGGATGCGCCCGCACGATCGCCTGCGCCCATCCATTGAATGTGCGACGCTCGGGTTTCCTGAAATCGTCGAAGTCCGTCTCGTCGCCATTGTCCGTCGCCACGATCTCGCCGGGGCCTTCCACTTCAAACTTGACCGGAACCTTCGCATTCGGCACCACCAGACCTTCCGAATCGTGCACGGATGCGTTCACATAGCAGACATCCTCGCCGTCCGCCACAAGGACGTCCGTCTCGGCGGAGATGGAAAGACGCGCGGCGGGACCTGTAGTCTTCACCGTCTGGCGCACCCACTCCCTTCCGTCACGGTACGCGACGACATCGAGCGTGCCGGGCTCGTAGCGAACGTCGTCCCAGCGCAGGCGGTATGCGCGGTCCCATACACCGGGCTGCTTGCGCTGCCGCCCGAGCGACTTCCCGTTTAGGAACAGCTCCGCCTCGTCGCCGCTCGTGAAGACATAGACGGGCGTGACCTGGCCCTCGCGCCCCTTCCAGTTCCAGTGCGGGAGGATGTGCGCCATGGGGAAGTCTGGCCGCCAGCGCGACTGGAAGAGCCAGAACGAATCCTTCTTGAACCCGGCCTGATCGAGGAATCCGGCGTTGCACGTATGGATGGCGGCACGGGTCTTGCCGCGCTCCTTCACCTCGGCAAGCGCCTGGCGTTGCGCCTCCGGGTCCGTGAATTTCGGCACCTTGCGCCACTGGTCGCACCAGAACGGTCCACCGAGGTAGTCTATGCCCGTCCATACGAACTCGCCCATGCACGTGCCGACCTTGTCCATCCAGTACCACTGCGCGTCCGGCGTGCAGGCCCAGTTGCCATCCAGCCGGGTCCATCCCACCGCCTCCCAGCAGTAGGATGAATTGTAGAAGTCGGGGAACGACGCCGTGCGCCTGCTCCATGTCTGCGACACGGGGAACCGGTATTCGCCGCGGGTGGAGCTCATGCATACCGTCTCGGTACCGAAGAACGGCACATCCGGATACCTGTCCACGAGCGCGGGGTACATCCACGGATAGTAGTTGCAACCCATCAGCGCAAGCGTGACGGGATAGTCGTTCGTGAAGTTCGCCGCATTGTTGTTGGCGCTGACGGAGGGACGCGTAGGATCCTCCTCGGCCACCAGGCGCGCCAGCGAGCGCGCCAAACGTGTACCAGAACCATCTTCGTTCGGCTTTGTCTGCAGGTCGCAGATTTCGTTGCCGATCGAATACATGATGACGCTCGGATGGTTGCGGTCCGTGCGGATCCAGCCGCGAACATCGCGCTCGTGCCATGTGTCAAATATGTTGGAATAGCCGTTCTTCCGCTTGCCCGCGCTGCCGATCTTGCGCCACTCGTCGAACACCTCGTCCTTGACCAGGATCCCCAGCTCGTCGCATAGTTCGAGAAGCCCCTCGTCGGGCGGGTTGTGCGAGGACCGGATCGCGTTCACGCCAGCCTCCTTGAACAGCAGCAGGCGACGGCGTTGGGCCGCATGGTTCCACGCGGCGCCGAGGACGCCGAAGTCATGGTGCATGCACACGCCCTGCAGCGGCACCGTGCGTCCGTTCAGCTGGAAGCGCCTCTCATCGGAATGGAACGCGATGGTGCGTATGCCGTAGCGGTAGGCATCGCCCTCGACATCGACAGTGTAGAGATGCGGATCGTCGATGTCCCAAAGACGCGGATTCTCAATCGTGAACGAACGGTCTCTCCTGCCACTCTTCGACATTTCGTACCTGACGCGCACCAGTGCGCGCTTCGCGGTGATTTCAGGCGTGGTGATGAATACGGACCCCGGCACTACATGGTCCTCCGGACACACCAGCAGGCGGCATTGCCTGAACAGACCGCCGCCCGTGTACCAGCGCGACGAATGCGGGATGTTGTGGCAGCGAATCGCGATCACATGTTCCCCGTCCGGTAGGGCGGCGCGTCCCGCGCCGCCGCTCTCAAACCCCCTTGTCAGGTCGACCCTCCAGCGCGTATATCCATAAGGCCAGCCGCCGAGGAGCTTGCCATCGCAATACAGCATCGCATAGCTCATCGCACCATCGCATTCGAAGTATACCCTGCCGTTCTTGGGCATCGCAACACCGGCATCTGCGACATTCGACTGCCGACCACCGACTGCCGCATTGCCGACTTTCAATTTCCCATTTTCAATTTTCAATTTGATTCTGTACCAGCCGACACCGGTCACATCCAGGAACGCATCGCCGTACGGCCTTTCTGAATCGAACGGCTTGTCCACACCCCAATCGTGCGGCACGCGGACCTCCCGCCACGCGGAATCGTCGAACTCCGGCTTCGCCCACGCAAAATCCGGCAGGGCGGTCAGACCCTGACCGCAGCCATCCGGTAGGGCGACGCGTCCCGTGCCGCCACATTTCTCAGCCCGATCGAGGATTCCACTCATTACCTGAATCGTCAGGTTCGTACAGGCCGCCGGATCGTCCGCCTTGACGAACCGCCATCCGTCCTTCAACGGTACCTTCACCGTCGCGCCCTGCGCGAAAGCCGCGCACAAGACCATGGCGGCAAGAATAATCGCGTTTCTCATTTAGACTTGTTCCTTTTCTGTTCGAGTCGCTTCAACCCGTGTGAAAATTATACCAAACCATACATGACATGTGAGAAGAGAAATATGAAAACATGCGAGACCAATTGAAAAAGATTTCGCCCCTTTTATGCACCATCATATTATTGAATCAAGAATGGATGAGTCCATGAGGAACGGCACAATGCCGACATAGAGTAGCCCATCGTCGTCAAGACGCGGTTGCTGGCTACCTCCGACCACGACAATTTTCCTGAAGAAATCACCCGTCCTGCGCAAAGACGCCGTTTCTTGATCCAACTTGCCGTCGGGTGTGATTGTCAGGGCTGACTGTATATACAGCTTCTTCATCCCCTTGTTTACTATGAAGTCAATCTCGCGGCGCTTCTTCTCGACCACCCCCTCGCTGTTGCGTTCCGTGGACTCCACGACTCCCACATCCACATTGTAGCCTCGGCGGAGCAGCTCGTTGCATATTGCGTTTTCCATGAGGTGGGACATTTCCGTCTGACGGAAGTTGATCCGTGCGTTGCGTAGCCCCGTATCGACGGCATAGTATTTGGACGGCGACGACAGGTATCGCCTCCCTTTTACGTCCCATCGGTCTATTTTATTGAAAAGAAACGAAACGGTTATGTGGTCAAGATAGGCCGCGACCGTCGGTTCGCTTATGCCGACCATCATCTCCGTTCGCATTGAATACGCAAGCCTTCTGAATCGTCATCGTCAAGTTGGACACAGACAAAATGATCATCCCCAACGCCTTCTGCCTTCAACGCATCGCGATAAAGATTAAAAAGCAAGTAGCTTTTTCCACAGCGGCGAACACCGGTGATGACCTTCACAAGCCCGTTGTGCCTGACGGACGTGAGCTTATCTATGTAAAAATCACGTTTTATCACCATTTTTTAACACTCGTTTTACACTTTGGTTTCAAATCGCCATTTCGCAAAGCGATGCTATTATATCACAACAGCTGCTTACTCGCAATCGTCACAAGAATTATCTATCAAATAGGCGTAACGCGATATTACTACACGGTGTCCTCAATGAAAATGAATTCCCGCCCGGAGGTGTTCGCAAGACGCGCGGCAAGAAGAATCTTCTCCGCATAGTCCGGCTGGTAGGCGTAGTAGTCCCTGTAGAAATACTGCTCATGGTCGGCGAACGCCAGAAGATCGTATTTTTGCGAAGCATCCATCTCCTCGCGGACCTTTTCGGGCGTGCAGAGATTCAGCATCGGCCCGCTGCGATAGCGCTTGAAGCCGACGCCAAGATCCCTATCGAAGACGTGCGCGAACGTGCCCCACGTCTTCTCCGCCTGATCCGGTACGAGATGGTTGTAGCCGCATACGGACGACAGCAGCGCGACGTCGTATGCCGTACGGTGGAAGAGCGCGGTCTCGGGCTTGCGGCCACTTTCGACCCTGAAGGCATGTCCGTATGGCAGGGAACCGCGGTCGCCGGTATAGGCGTAGCGGTCACCGTCCGTGCAGGCGATCAGCTTCACGCCGCGATCCTTGAGCGCCCGGCAACCATCCTTGCTGAACGGCAGCCAATGTCCGAGAAGCGCGTATGTGAAAACGCCATCCCCCGCGAACCGTTCCACCTCACCGCACAAGCGGCCAAACGCAGTGGCGATATCGTCGTAGCTGGAGTTCACGAACGGATAGTCCGGGAATTCCTGGTAGGCGTGGAATCCGAGCTTGAGCCATCCTTTCGCCGCCTGCCATTCGGCCCTGTACGCATCCGTCATGTCGGCAAGAGAGAATTCGTCCATGCCGTAGAACATGTCGGTACGGTAGAAGCAGTTGAGTTGCAGCTTGAGCCCGTAGCGTTCGTGCGCCTCCTTGAGGACGGACAGGAGAGGATTGTCGAACATCGACTTTGGCCGCTGCCGCGCAAGGTCGCGGAATATCCATATCACGTCGTCGATGTACATCGCCGCCTTCTTGCCGACAAGATGCTTCGCTGGGCGGAGTTCCCAATTTGTTATCGTGGGACCAAGTTTCGATGATGAGCCGGCATCTGGTAGGGCGCGCTCGCCGAGCGTGCCGTTTTTCGGCAATCCCGCCCCCATCCCGCCGCCGATCGCGGTCGCCGCGCCCGTAAGCGCCACGCCCTTCAGAAAATCACGCCTGTTCATTTGTCACCTCAGAATCAGGGTCGTGCCGAGTGCTTCCATGCGTATGAACTCTTCAGGGGCGAGCACGCGTTTCGAGAAGCGAAGTATGTCGTAGCTGCCGTAAACCTTGTTGCCTGAAGCGCCAGTGCCAAGCGAAAGCCGTCCGCCGTTGCCAAACGAATAGTCAAGGCGCCCTGGCAGTTCATGCGCACCTGCGGATACGTAGTAGCGGAAAAGCTCCACTACGGTATTCGTTCCGTCCTTCGGGGTAAGCGTAAACGCGTAGTGATGCCAGTGGCCGTCCTTGATCTCCGCGTCAGACAGCCAGTGGGCGCTGTAGTTGCCAGACGATACGCCGTCCTTCACGAGCTGTATCCTGAGACAGAGGTCGTCTTTGCTCGGATCGCGGTAAAGCGCCCATATCGGGCTTGCCGACATGTCATCTGTTCCGCCGATATACCGAACAGGACTCCCCCCACTGACGAGATCGGTGATTTTCGCGAAGAACTCCACCGTGAACGATTCCTGCTCGAAGAGCGGCGAATACGGCCACACGGCATGGCTGTCGGCCAACCTCATGCAGCGCGTGCCGCTGATCTTGTCCGTTCCATCCATACTGTCAAGGACGAACTTGCGGGTATGTCCTACGAATTCTGGCGCGGTACCCTCTGAACTGTGTTTGGCCCCTTCGCCCGCCCCGACGAGACCTGGGTACGGGGAAACGGCATAGCCGCCTTCGAAGTCCACGAGCGCCACCGTAGGATTGGATGCATCGACGTTCCCGACATCATGTGTAGTGAGAAATTCATCCGGCGAAAGGGCACGGTTCATCACGCGCACGTCGTCGATCCATCCGTCGAAGCCATTGCCGCCGCTGGTGTTCGAGCCGACAAACAGCGAGCTGCCCGTCTGAAGCACGTTGTTTATGTTGTTGGTGGAAGCCGAAAGCCTTCCGTCAAAATAGAAGCGCATCTGCCGGCGCAAAACATCATGCACGATTGCCACATGATGCCAGTTGCCGTCGTTCGCGGTGGTTTCCGCGGAATATATGCCTCTCCACGACTTTCCGTCGTTATAGGTGAAGCACAACTGGCCGCTGTTGGCCTTGTTGTTGAGCACGACCCCTGCAACCGGCCAAGTGCCAAGCGCGAAGAGCGTGCGCGGTCCATAGGCCTTGCCCGTCGTGCGCGTCTTGAAGAACGCCTCTATCGTGTAGTCCATGTTGGTTTCGACGTTTCCGCCCGACATGCTTGTGGTAAGCGCACTGACCTTGAAGTAGCCGGATTGTCCCGTGCCGTTTGTCGCCGCGCTGTACGAACCGTTGTCCGACGTGGCTTCGGCAAAGATGCCGTCGCGGAGCGTTGCGGCGAATTTCTCGCTTGCGTCCAGCGCCACCGTGCCGCCCATCGCCGTGAATTTCGCCGGAAGATATAGCCTGTCGTTGTAGTTTCCGTCCGTGCTCACGGCCGTTTCGTTCAGGTTGTGCGGTTCAAGTCGGAGACGTACAAGTTCGTCTTCGTCTTCCGGCTGGGCACGAAGAAACTGGCTTGACGAAAGAGCTACATCGGAAAACCGTACCTCGTCAAGGCAGCCGTTGAATTTGCGCCCGCCGGAACTGTCGACATAGTTTGGATAGCCGCCAATGTACAAAGCGCGCTTGGAGTATTCCGCGGCGGTTGCGCTTGATGGCGTATAGTAGGTCACCGTCTTCCCTGTCGTCCCCGTGAAATTCGTCCGGAACGACTCCTCATAATCGACATACACACGGCAATAACCGTCGGCTTTACTGTAGGTCATGGCAACATGATGCCAACTGCCGTCGTTTATGGCCTTTCCCCTCCCCGTGGTCCCGGAAACATACGTGCTGCCGCCAAGCGATAGGCGAACCTCTGTCTTGCCGTTGGACGTCATGTAGAGCGCCCATGATTCTCCCGCAAGGTTGTTCTTGTTTTTTCCGAAAAGCGGCGAGAACGTATTGAACGTCCCGCCCGTCGTGCAAACGAAACATTCGATCGTAAATGCGTCTGTAGGCTGTATGGAATCGTCTGCTCCCGGAATGCATATGCTAGAACCGTAATAGCATGCTTTCTTGCCCGACTCCGTGCCCGTCGTAAAACGCATGGAAGCGCGATTCCTCGACTTGCGTCCGGAAGAAGGATCGTAAACCAAAACGCCTCGATGCGCAGTGTCGTAGCGAGGCATGTATTCTTGCGGATTGTCGGAAAGATTCGCCCCGACAGCGACATACGCCCGAACGGGGGTCACCTCGTTGACTTCGTTCGTGACAAGACCCTCGCTTGACGAGGTTATGGTCGTTCCCGGCGCCTGCTCGTCAAAATGGAACCATGCGAGCGTCGTTGCGCATGCGCCGCCGGCCAGCATTGCCGCCGCAACCAACAGTGCCATCTGCGTGATCGTTTTCTTCATACGTAAATCCTCCAAGGGCCAAATGCGTTGTAGGTGGTTATCGATATGTGAATGATAACATAAATCCTTCCTTGGGGCGAAATGCAAAAGATGTTATTTATGTGCAGTCCTACTGACAAAATCATGCCGATGTGCTATAATGCGCCCATGGACAGGACACGAAACGTTCTTCTGCTCACGGGCTCGTACCTGGAGAGCCTCTACCCGATCGTCGCCGAATACGCCGACAGGCGCAACTGGCAGGTGGAGATCGCGGAACGGTTCAATCCGCCGCGCGACTGGAACGGCGACGGCGTCCTTTCCATGTTCCTCGACGAACCGGTCATGAACACCTTCCTCGACTCGCTCGTGAGGCGCCGCATACCGATAGTGGATCTCTTCGGCATAAAGATGCGCAGGGGCATGGGTGCGGTCATACACGACAACGAAGCGCTCGGGCGCCTCGCCGCCGACCATTTCATGGCGCGCGGCTTCCGCCACGCCGCCTTCTACGCTTTCGAATGGACGCGCCAGCACGACGAACGCTACGCCTCCTTCGCCGCCGCCTGGCGAGGGGAAGTGCCGGCCAAGTGGATATGGCCCAAGGATCCGGGATTCCGGCCGGGACGCAAGGCGCTCGTGGACTGGACGCTGCGCAAGCTCCGCGCAGTGCCCAAGCCGCTGGCCATCTACACGTACAATTCCTACAACGCCGCATTCGTCGCCCGTACATGCCTGGACAACGGCATCGCCGTTCCGCACAACGTTGCGATACTAAGCGCGAACGACCGTCCCATCCACACATGCCGCAAGTCCATGCAGATATCCGGAATCGACCGCGACGAAGAACGCAAATACCGCACGGCCGTGGAGCTTCTCGACCGCATGATGACCGGCAAGGCCGACCGCAACACGGTAATCAGCATCAGGCCCAAAGGCGTGATCACGCGCCGATCGACAGATGTGACGGCCGTTGCGGACGAGACCCTGCGCAAGGCGGCCTCGTTCATCTCGCGGGACATCTCCGCGCATTTCGGCCCGTCGCAGATAGCGGCGGCGCTGGGCGTATCGCTCAGGAAACTTAACGCGAAATCCAAGGACGAGCTTGGACATTCCGTGCTTGACGAGATCATGCGCCTGCGTATCGAGGAGGCGAAGCGCATGATGCTTGAGACGGACCTCAAGCTTTCCGCCATCGCCGCCGCCACCGGCTTCTGCAACGCGTCCTATTTCAGCAAGGCCTTCCGCCGTCTCGCCGGTTGCGTCCCCCGCACCTGGCGCGCCCGCCACTGGCAGCCTTCATCTTTCTAGCCCTTCACCCACGCATGGGCGGGATCCATGGAGCTGATCAGTCCGCGGCCCTGCGAGCCGGCCATCGTCCAGAGATAGTACATCTGGTAGCCGGGCGCGCCAACAAGCGGATGGTAGCCTTCGGCGATGGCGACCGTGTCGTAGCCCTGCACGCGGTACGCCTCGTTGAGCGAACCATCGGGCTTGTACACGCTCTGGAACCCGAAGCCCTGCGGAGGATCGAAGAGATAGAAGTACGTCTCCTCCATGTCCAGCTCGGCCGGCGGATTGTTGACGTCGTGGCGGTGGCTGGGATAGCCCGACCAGTTGCCGCTCGGGATCATGCCCTCGCCGATGTAGAAATGCTCGCTGTCGAACTTCTCGTCGAGGATGATCTCCGAAGTGCGCGTCCAGTTGTCCTTGCCAAGCGCGATGTGCCGCGTATCCTCGGGCTTGATGAGCGTGGGCTTCGCCGTATCGCGCGTGGCGGGGGAGCCGTTGTATGCGAGCTCCACGTCGGAAAGCGCGGTGATCACGTACTTCGTGCGGCGCGGCAGGTAGAGGCAGTGCGGCTTGCCGGTGAACGGGCTGCTACGGCCATTCGCCACCTCGAAAGCCCAGCCGTCGCCCTTCGCGGCGAAATTGCCGCCGATGAGAACCAGCGCGAGCTCCGTCTCGCCCGTATCGCCTTCGTATGTGGTTCCCTTCGCGAGCTTGATGAGGCCGAACTTCGTGAGCTTCATGCCGTATTCGCCGACATCAAAGACCTTGTTGTAGCCTTGGACCGGCTTGAGAGGGATTCTCAGATTCATTGTTTCATCCTTTCTTGATTACTTCACCAGGTGCAGCTCGATGTCCATGTTGCGGCAAAGCGCCGCCAGCGCGTCCGCATGGTCGCCGTACATGAGCGCGTAGTGATGCTCCCAGCCGTTCTCAATGACCTCCTTGCGGATGGCCTCGCAGCCGGCGTCGAACTTGATCTTGAGCGGGTTGCCGCGCACGAAGAGATCGGTATCGAGGCCCGTGCCCGTGCAGACGAGCATCCGGTAGCCATCGCCGTCGCGCTTCTCGCCGAGGCGGGCGAGCGTCACGCGGCCGCCCTTGAGCGGAAACTCATCGGTGACGCCCTTCACGCCGCCGCCCTCGATCGTCGCCGAGCAGCGGAGCTCCGGCTTGAAACCGGGCTTGCAGATGGCGCATGGCGCTGCGCCGCAGTGCCAGGTCACGCCGTAGTCGCCCTCGCAGATGATGAGGTCGCAGAAGAACGGCTTGTCGCCCGAAAGCTCCTGCCCGATGCGCATCATCACCGCGCCATAGACGTCGCCCTCGCACGCGCACAGGTGGCCGTGGTTCGTGAGATGGCCCATCGTGGAGCACACGGCGATTCCATAGAACTCGTTGAGGATCACCTCCGGCCAGCAGCGCATGGCGAGCGTATCGACCATGAACTTCTTCTTCGTCTTGACGATTGAGCCATAGAGGCGCAC
Source organism: Kiritimatiellia bacterium (assembly GCA_017525225.1). Taxonomy (GTDB): domain Bacteria; phylum Verrucomicrobiota; class Kiritimatiellia; order RFP12; family UBA1067; genus RGIG6720. Next base: position 30,747 of record JAFXTB010000037.1, on the reverse strand, counting down.
GGCCTTGTCGAACTGGTCGCCCTTGGGGCCGTCGCTCGCATGGCATGGCGCGTCCTCGAGGATCTCCTTCTTCGCCTGCTCGTACTCCTCGGCGGTGAGATTCTGCGCCGTCGTGAATACCTCATGCTCGGTGATGATCTTCACCTCGGGACCGATGAGGCGGCGGAGCAACATCTCGCTGCAACAACTCGTGTAGAAGCCCGGAACGCGTCCGCCGATGAGGCCTACACGCATGCGCTTCAAGGTCTTCATCGTGCGCGCCACGTTTATCGCCCTTGTGAGCTGGTCGGCGGCGTCCGGCGTGCCAGGCTCCGCATGCACGTGGAAGTACGGTATGTGCAGGCGGTACATGTGGTGCGCGTTCATGTTCGCCGCGCAGAACGAGTTGTTCTGGAGGCGCCCGCCGTTCGGGTCCGGTTCCTTCATCGACCACAGGACCACCGGGATGTTGCCGAGGCGCTGCGCAAACATCGGCGGCACCACGCCGAGCGAGAACGTCATGAAATGCGTGATGAGCACGTCAGGACGATCCTTCTCCCACTGCTCCAGTAGCTCGACCGCCTCGCTTTCGAGGGTAAGCATGCGCTCTGGCGCCATCACCTCCACGCCCGGAAGCGTCTTGAGGAATGCGATCGCGTTCTCGCGCGCCGCCTCCAGCGTGTCGTTTGTCCAGTTGACCTTGCTCAGCGGCAGGTATCCGATCTTGAATGTGTCTTTCATGGTTGTAGTTCCAGGTTGGGTTTCTGGTTTCTAGTTTCTAGTTTCTGGTTTCGGGGTTGGAATTGACTGGCCTGTCATGAAAGGCCGGGGATCTCCCAGCCCTTGCGGTAGGGGCGCGTGAGGAAGGCGTTGGCGGCGGCGCTGTCAAAGCGGCGGGCCTTCGCGTCCCACGTGATCTTAGTTCCCTGCACGCGCTCGGCGATCTCTCCGGCGATGACGCACTCGCGCATGTAGGTGGACCACGAGAAGTCCGTCGCCGCCTTGCCGCCCCCGATCACGCGATTCAGGAACTCGTGGTAGTGGGTCGGCGCAGGGCCGACCGTCGGCGGCATGATGAAACGCCCGTCATTGCGAATCGCCATCGCGAAATCCCTGCCGTGCGGCTGGAGTATCCATCCGTCGCGGCATTTCACGGCCTTACCCTCGTGAGGACGCTTCCCCCAGGGAGTCTTTTCGTAGAGGGCGTCGATCTCCACGGGTGGACGGTACTTCGCCGGCGCGAGGTTGTCAGGCTCGCTGCAACCGTCGAACCACTCGAACGTGAATGGTTTGCCGTCCGACGCCGGCACCCCGTCGAACTCGAACACGATGTGCGCCGCGGTCGGCCACACCTTGTCCTTGACACCATCCTCGGCGTCCGTGAGCGTCTCCGCAAGGACGGACTTCACGGGCGTTGAACCCATGTCCATGCCACGCCACACCGCCGCGATCAGATGGCAGCCGATGTCGCCGATCCAGCCGCTTCCCAGGTCGCGCCAGATGCGCCAGATGAGAGGATGGTACACACCCTCGGCGTATGGACGCTCCGCCGCGCTGCCGAGCCAGAGATCCCAGTCCAGATTCTCCGGAACGGGCACGAGCTTCGGCATGAGCCGGCGGCGGCGGGAAATGCCCTTGCGCGTGGAGTGGAGGTATACGCGCTCGACGGGGCCGAGAATCTTTTTGCGCAGCATCTCCACGACCTGCCGGTCCGACGCGTATGCGTTGAACTGCGTGCCCATCTGCGTCACGACGCCGGCCTTTGCCGCGGTGTCGCGCAGGAACTTCGCCTCGACCATCGTCTTGGCCATGGGCTTTTCGAGGTAGACGTGCTTGCCGGCCTTCAGCGCGGCAGTGGCCATTGCCACATGGTGGTGGTCGGGCGCGCCCACGCATACGGAATCGCAGGAGTCGAACTCCTTCTCGTACATCTCGCGCCAGTCGCGGTAGAACCGCGCCTTGGGGAACTTGGCCTTCGCCTGGGCGAGAAATTTCGAATCGACGTCGCAAAACGCCGCCATCTCAACCGACGGATGCGTGCATATCTCGTTGATGTCGCCCCACGCGCGGTTGCCGCATCCGATGGAAAGATGCCTTACAAGCGAATTGGGGCTGCGCGTGGACGTGATCGCAGGGGCGCTGACGCATCCGCCCGCGGCGAAGAGGCCGGCCGATCCGGCGCATGTGAAGAAGTTGCGACGATTGATTTCCATTGTGTCTCCTTGTGATTCCTTGTCTATGGTTGTGAAGGTGGTGTCCATCTCTACAGGTTGGCGATGCGCAGGTTGCGGATCCTGACGCCTGCCTTGCCATGCACGCCCTGGAAGCCGACGCGTCCGCATGTCGGGATCGTCGAAAGCGCAGGGAATCCACGATGCCACGGCGGCACAGACGTGCCGTCCGGATTGACGAGCGGATCCTTCCAGTTGTCGATGTTCGCATCTACCACGGCCTTGCCGTTCAGCACCACATGGACGTTCTTGCCCTGGCAAAACACCGTCATCCTGTTCCACTGTTCTGCCGGCTTGGACGCAATCTCAAGCGCGGGGGCGCGTCCGTAGAGCGACCCCGACTGCTGGTAGGGCAGTTCCTTGCCCATGAACTTCGGACTATAGTCGTCGAGAAGCTGTACCTCTATCTTGTACTTCGGGAACTGGTCAAGGTGCGAGATGTAGATGAACACGCCGCTGTTGCCGTCCTTCTCCATCATGTACTCGAAGTCAAGCACGTAGTTCTCGTAGTCGGCCTTGGTCCAGATGGGATCGGCCTTCACGCTGTGCAGCACGTCGCCTTCCCACGCCCAGGACCCTGTCTTGAACTCCGCGTCGGAAAGATCCTTTGCAAACAGCGGCTTCCATGCATACGCGGGCGTATCCGGATGCGGTTCCGTAGGCGCCTTCGGGGCAGTCGCGCATCCTGCCATCAGCAACGCGGCTCCCGCCGCAAACATCATTTCTTTTCGCATTTTACTTTCTCCCTTCATTTTACATTTAACTCAATCTTGTCCACCGTATAGACAAGCCTGAAATCAGGATGCCCCCACAGATACGAAGCCGGCAGGAACGGCGTGGGACGGCCCTTGGCGATGATCGCCTTCAGGGGTGCGGTCTGCTCCTCGAAACAGGCCAGGAGCAGGCACTTCTTCGCGGCGAGGATCGGCGCCATGCCCATCGTGGCGGCGAAGCGCGGCACCAACGACGAGTCGCCGCCCGCCGTGACGGCGGTGTTCTGCACGATCGTCTCGTTCGAAAGGGGAAGGACGCGCGTAGGCAGGGCGCCAAACGCCTCTACGGAGATCTCATCCTCCCGCATGGGCTCGTTGAACGCTATGTGGCCGTTGAAGCCGATGCCGAGCAGCTGGAGGTCGAGCCCGCCCGCGGCGGCGATGGCGGGATCGTATGCATCCGGATCGGCGGGGTCGGGGAAATGCGCGTTCTCCTCGCGGAACCCGAGCGCCGGGTCGAACTTCGAGAACAGCATCTCGTGCATGTACTTCCAGTAGGAGAGCGGATGGTCGTGCGGTACTGCGCTTTTTCCGTCCAGCGAATACTCGTCGAGGTTCCATGTGGATAGCAGGGAAAGATCCGCCTTGACGCGGTTCAACTTCTCCGCCAGCTCGTCGTAGAGCGAAATCATGGTGTTGCCCGTCGCAAGGCCGAGGTTGTATCGCCTGCCGGACGAGATCCCGCGCATGACGCCGTCAAATATGATCGATGCGCCAACGGAACTCATCGTCGCGTAGTCCCTTACCGGTTCAATTGTCATTTGCTTGTTCCTTCTTTACCCGCCAATCGGCTGTCTGCAGCGTATTATACCATACCCATGGCCGATTGGAACATTCAATCGGTGAAATTTGACGGTCCCCCGTCAGAAAGGGCTTGAAGTGGAGCGTCACAACTTCTTGGGTATTATGCGGATGCGATCTATGGCCAGTTCGGAACCGGTCATGATGTTCACCTCAAGGTCGAGGCGTCCATCAAGGAAATCTTCGCGTATGACCGGCAGGATCACATGTGCCTTGGCGCCAATCTTACTGGTGAACGGCACCTCGAACACGCGTCCCTCCAGAAGTCCACGACCCGAAGTGAGGCCGGACCTGGGCTGATGGAAGTCGATGCGCACATCGCCCGTCGTTGGTGGCACTGCGCATATCGACATCTTGAATACGCGACCCGTCCAGTTGGTCGAGACGTCGTAGACGGCACCGGAAAGATCCGGCTGCTTCACGGCATCGAACTCCTGTGCAAGCCAGCCTTCCGGCATCCGTGCCGTGCCAGGGACGGGCGGTTTTGACAGGTAGTCGCAGATGCTGGCCCTGAGCCGTTTCGCCTCGGGAGTATCCTTGGAGATGTCATACCCGCAGACAAACAGCCGTCCATTCCCGGCAAGCACCTCGAACATCGTGGCGGTGAAGTCCGAGAAATGGAAGTCGTTCACGGAAAGCGCGATTGGACGATACCCTTCGGGCATTCCAGTGAGCGCATGAATCGTCGCGCCCTGCGCAAGGGAATACCATTGCCAGTCAGTGAAGTCGTCCGTAACGAATCCGGCAAGCGCCGGATGCTTCACGTCAAACCACGTTCCAAGCGCCGCAGCGGTCGTGTTGGCGACCGGGAACCAGCGTGCGCTCCAGTACACGGACTTGAACTGCCCTTTCGCCGACTTGAAACTCGGCCCCAAATACAGCACCGTCTTCCCCTCTCCCAGCGCAGACTTCATCTCCGCCACGTCCGAGGTCTCGACCACGCCTTCAGGCGTCGCGCAACGTCCTTCGCGCGGATATACCCAGAAGCTCCATTCGTTTCCGCAGAAGCGCAAGGATTGCCGGCATTTCACCATGTCGCCGGACAACAGACATTCGACATTCCCGACATCGCCGACATCGCCGGGCGCAATTGCCGCAGGAAGCGCAATCTTGCCTTGCCTTCCGCCCAGCTCGTAAGGGAACTCCGTGCCGGCGGCAAGCGTCTTTTCCGTCAGATTCCTGATCTGCAGCCTGGCGCTGTATGTCTCGCCCACGACATACGTGAAGCGCGGGAAGCGCGCCAGCGCGCAGACCGGTCCCCATGCCGTCGAGAAAGGAGGCAGCCCCTTGAAGCCCGTCTTCAGCGTATAGAACGGATCGCGCCATCCCACGAGCGCCTCGGCCTGTCCCGTGTAGTCCTGCACTTCGAGAAGCTGCAGTCCGGCGCAGGATGGCGTGCGCAGGAAGCTTTCTACCTCCTCCTTGTAGATGAGGCGGTTGAGCCTGGCAGAAGCGACATGGTACTCATGCTGAAACCGCGTCGTCCCCTTCCTTGCTGCAGTGTCGCGATGGCGCGTGAGGTTCCACGGACGCATCGTGCCCGTGAACGGCGCAAGCAGCTCGTCCCAGATCGGATACACCGGCCACTGCCCGATTTCATGCGCGATTGTCGGGATCTTCGCGGCAGAATAGACATCCTCGTAGTCCCAATCGGTATGCGGCATGAGCTTTTCGCGGGCCTGACCCTTGCCGGGTACGACATGCGAGAGGGAGAAGTCGTCCGCCGGCGTGAGCTTTCGCGCCGACGAGGCGTAGCAGAGGGCGCGCGGATCGTACTTCTTGTGCTGCGCCACCCATCTGCCCATCGTCTCGAAGTTGGAGTTCCCCAGCTCGTTGCCTATGGAAAGCGAAAAGAAGGACGGCGAATTACCGTAGGCGTCGGCAATGGACTTCAGCTCGCGCAGCACGAAGCCGTCCACCGGCTTGCCGTTGCCAACCTCGTCCCCGTCGGACATCCATCTGTCCGTCCAGATGCCGGCTTCCGGATGGAGAATGATCCCCAGCTCATCCGCAGCCTCGAACGCCGCCGCAGGCGGACACCACGTGTGGAAGCGGACGGAGTTGACGCCATCTTCATCCTTCAGCATCCTGAACACACGCAGCCATTCCTCCTTCACCATCCACGGGATACCGTCCTTTGCGAAGTTGGCGTTCTCCACGTTGCCGCGCGTGAATATCTTCTTGCCGTTGAGCGTCAGAAGACGCCCTTCCGTACCAACAGTCCGGAATCCGAAGCGGATGCTGTGCGAAAATCCGTCTTTCGCTGTCAGACGCACGGTATAGAGCGCCGGGTGGAACTCGTTCCACCATGTCGGCTCTGCGGCAAGCGACACCACAATGCGCCCGGCCTCGGTCTTCCAGCCAGAGGTCTTCAGTCCTTCCACTTCCACGGACGCCACCTCGCATGGCGCTTCGACAACGAGACGCCCTTCCGATGGCGCGGAAGCAAATACGCGCGCATTGCGCAACGGATGCGCACGGCGCAGCTCGATACGCCCCAAGACGCCGTTCCATACCGCCTGCATGTTGGGTCCGTAGGCATGCGACTGGCGCGAGAAGTTGTATCGGCATGAATTGTCCACGACGATCCTCACCTCGTACCGGCCAGGCGCGAGCAGCTTCTGCGGCACGGCATGCACATGGGGCGTGGCGAGCGAATCGCATACACCGAGGCTTGTTCCGTCCCAGAACGCCTCGCTCGCCCACATCACGCGCTCAAGGAACAGTTCAAGCGGATGGGCGCAGTCCGCCGCCGTGAGTTCCACCGTGCGCGTCCATTCGGCCCGGCCGACGTATTGCCATTCCTGCACCAGCGCCTCCGACTGCGGCAGGTCCATGGTCGTCTGGAAATCATGTTCCGTCCAGCGCTTGCCAAGATGCGCCGCCGCGAGCGTGCCGGGCAGCGTCGCCTCGCCGGTGAACCCATCGCCTTTGACATGCCATGTCCCGGACAGAGAGACCGCCGTCTCCGCATGGACGAGGAATGCCAGCGCAACGGCGGCAAGCGTCAAGGTCGTCCGTACCGTAGATCAACCCTCCACGTGATCTCGCTTGAAGAAGAACGCCCGCGCGAGGAATATCGCCAATGCGCCCAGCGCGTACGTGCCGCCGAAGATGGCCATGCCGGTCTGGAGCGAATAGTTGTGGCCCACCCAGCCCAGGACGGCCGTTGCGGGGCACCCTATGAAGAACGCGCCGCTCAGGTAGAATCCCATCGCCGCCGAACGGTAGCGCGGGGCCACGACGTCGAAGAGGCCCGCGTAGAGGTTGCAGTCGAAGAATCCGCCGCCCAGGCCGAAGAAGAACATCATCACGCAGCTGAGCCAGAGCGACGGCACGAGCACCATCCCCGCCATCGTCGGAGCCGAGATGGCCAGCCCTACCGCCATGATCGTCAGACGGATGCCGCGGCGCTTCGCCGAGAGCTTGTCCGACGTCCTCGCGCCGAGCGCTATACCGAGAAAGCTTCCCAGGTAGAACCAGAACACGGCATGGAACGCCGCCGAGCCGGGCGTAAGGCCCCACCCCTTCTGGCCCTGCAGGAACGCGGGCATCCATGTGCGGAAGCAGTTGGAGCCAAACACCAGCATGCCGAACGCGAAGGTGAGCAGCCAGGCGGAAGGCTTGGAGCAGAACGCCGCGAGCGCATCCTTGAACCGGGGCTTTACATCCTCGCCCTGCACCTTCAAGGCGGGCGTATCGCGCAGGAACACCGTAAGGACGACCATCCACACCATGGCCACGCCGCCGAACACCCAGAACGATATGCGCCAGCCGGACTGCGACGATCCGCCAAGCGTGCCCGCCACCACCGATGACACCAGCACCCCGACATACAGGGCGGACTGGTATATCGACAGCGCGGTGGAGCGCGTCTCGGTGTGGTACTGCGCCACCAGCGAACTGGCCGCGCCCGGTATCATGCACTGCCCTATGCCGTTCATGAACCCGTACATGATGAAAAGCATCAGCATCGAATCGGAGAAGCCCGTGAAGAACACGCTCGTGGAGAAGAAGAGCGTTCCAACGACTATCACCCATTTCCGCCTGAAGAAGTCCGCCGCGATGCCCGCGAAAGGCACCATCAGCCCGTACGCGAAAAGGAAGATCGTACGCGAAAGGCCAAGCTGCGCATCCGTGGCGCCATGCGAGGCGAGATCCACCTTTATCTGCGGCAGCGAGGCGTTGAACACCTGCCGCGCCCCGTGCATGAGGAAATAGGTGACCGCCAGCATCGCCAGCATCAGCCACTTGTAGGTCGAATCCGAGCAGAAACCACGCTCGCCATGTTCATTTTTGCGCATGGCGTCTATTATACTATAAATATATGGCGCGCGCGTGAAAAACTTGCGATAAAATTTGAGAGATGATGAGAAGACGGGGCCGCGGTTCAGAATATGTTCAGCGAACGGATATAGGGCAGGAGGGTCCCAGTGACGACCTGGGCGTTCATGCGGTGTCCACCGGAAAACACGTGCGCCATGCCGGGGTAGTGCTGCTCGAAGATAGGCCGCACCTCGGGCATCATATCGTCCTCGTCGCCGAAAAGACCATGGCAGAGCATGCGGTCGTCGTCCGTAATGCCGTCGAACTGGTGCGCCTCCATCTCCTGGAAGTGGGCGATCGTCTCTTTCGTCACGTGGAACTCCGTCTCACCGTCCTTGCGGCGGTTGAGCCACTTGTGCTTGCCCACGTACAGCACGTTGTACTTCTTGGAGATGGTAAACGACGGGTTGACGCAGATGCGCGTAAAGCCGCGCAGCTGCTGGGCGTACATGCCGCCCATGGAGGTGCCGATCACGAGGTCGGGCATTTCATCGTAGGCCAGCTCCTCGAGCATCGGCATCGCCACCGCCGGATCGACGGGTATGTCCGGCGCCACCACCGTGGCACGGTGCGCCACATCCGGGCACCAAAACTCCTTGCGAAGCAGTTCCACGGTACCGCTCGCACCCGACGAACCGAATCCATGCAGATAGAGTATCTTCTTCATCGCCATGTCTGCCGGTAGATACTCTCCATCATCTGCTGCAACGGATACCCGGGCAAAGCTCCGCAAGGCGGGCGGCGGATGCGTCGCGCACGCGGTCGAAGAGCGAAACGCCGTGGCTGTCCATGGCAACGATGCACGGCAGCTTTTCGACCTCGAACTCCCAGCATGCCTCAGTGGCGCCGAACTCCTCCAGAAAATGGACACCTGCGACCCGGCGCACGGTTGCGGCGATGAGAGCGGCAGCGCCCCCTACCGCCTGCAGATAGACTGCTCCATTGCCATGGCAGGCCTCCAGCGTGCGCTCGTCCATGCCCCCCTTGCCGATGACAAGGCGCACGCCGGTGGCGGCGATGAAATCAGGCTCGTACGGATTTTCGCGCACGCTGGTGGTGGGGCCTGCCGCTACGACCCGCCAGGTGCCACCTTCGCGCACAACTACGGGACCGCAGTGGAAAAGCGCACCATCCCGGAAATCCACCGGCAGATCGCCTCCATCCGCGAAATGCTTGTGGAAGCGGTCGCGCCCGGTCCACACGCGGCCGCTCACGCTGACGGAATCGCCCGCATGCAAAGCGCGCACGGCCTCTTCGGAAAACGGATGGCGCAATTCAATCATAGGGGTTTCAACGGTCCTACTTCCCGAGTTCCGCGCTCCGCGCCGCGGCGGCCTTGAGCGTCTTCGCGACGACCTGCCCGAAATCGCTTGCGCGCATCACGTCCATTCCCGCGGCCGTTGTGCCGCCGGGCGTGGCGACGCCCGCGATGAACGTGGTAAGGTCCATCTGCGACTGGCGCAGGAACGCGGCCGTGCCAAGCATGGTCTGCTCCGCCAGCAACCGCGCGGCGGCGGCAGGCAGGCCGAGCTTTCGCCCACCCTCCGCCATCGCCTGCTCCATGTATGCGAAGAACGCGGGACCGCTGCCGGAGAGCGCCGTCACCGCGTCGAAATGGCGCTCCTTGAGCACAACAGTGCGCCCGGCGCCATCGAGGATCGCCGCCACACGCCTCACGTCCGCCGCCGTCGCGTTCGCCGCCGGACATATCGCGCACATGCCCTCCTTGGCGCGCAGGGCGAGGTTCGGCATCACGCGCACGAGGCGGACCTCCCGGCCGAAAAGCCGGCGCAGGGTGGCTATGGACTTGCCTGCGGCGATCGACACCACGAGCGTCTTCGCCGTCAGAAGCGGCCGCACCTCCGCCGCCAGCGCCGCGACGTCCTGCGGCTTCACCGCCAGGAAGATCATGCTCGCGCTCTTTGCGACGGCGCGCACGTCGTCGGTGGTGCGCACCTTGTAGCGGCGCGCCATCTCCTTCGCGCGCTCCGGAAGCTTCTCCGCCATGAGCACAGACTGCGGCGTGAAGCCCTTCACAAGCGATGCGGCGGCAAGAATGCCCTCGGCCATCTTCCCGGCGCCCCAAAAACCTAGTGTTGTTTTCATGGGCAGGATTATACCATAATATGATATAATCTGTCGCATGAAATCTAGCAAAATTTGGTACGTTCGCAATGTGGCGGGCAAAGTGTTCGGTCCCATACCCTTCGAAACGCTCAAGGAATGGGTGAAGGATGGCCGTATCGAACCGCTGGCCAGCATATCGCAGAACCTTTCCACCTGGATGCTCGCATCGCTCAATCCCGAGCTGGAGATGGACTGGATAATTGAGAACAATCCAGGCCAGTTCTACGGTCCCACCCACAGGGCCGTGGTGGACGACTTCCTCAAGACGGGATCGCTCGCGCCGGAGGCACGGTTCTACCAGTCGTCCGCATGTGTCGAGGCGAAGATGAAGCCGATCAAGGACGACAACGCCGCGCTGGCCGCGGACAAGAAGGCTCTCGAAGGGAAGGTGGCCGACCTCGCCGCCGGTATGCAGAAGTGCCAGGACGAGGTCGCCGCCATCCGCGACAGGCTGGCGAAGACGGAGAGCAAGCTCATCGACGAGACGGCCCGCGCCGAAGAGGCTCTGGCGGCAAAGGACCATGAGATAGCGGAACTTAAGGAACAACTACGCCGGCAGAGCGAAGTGCATGTGCCCGAATGGCGCACGGAGGAACCTCTCGTCCCGGAAGTGGTGGTGAGCGACGAACCGCCGCCACAGGTGGCACGCAACGCGTTCGGCGGCGCAAACCAGGCCACGCTCGCGGCAATCGAGCGGCAGGCCCAGGCGGAGTTGGCCCGCATGGGCGCATCCGGCGCAAAGAAGTTCTTCACCTTCGGCAAGAAGAAATGACGACCACAAGGAGATCGCTATGGCAGACACATGGTATTTGAGAACGCAAGACGAGACTTTCGGTCCGGAGACAAAGAGCCGCCTGATCGAATGGGCGCAGATGGGCCGCATCCAGCCGGGACAGGAGATATCGCCCGACGGCAAGGAGTGGCGTCCCGCCACCGAGATCGACTTCCTCGACATGCGCTGGTCGATCGACATAGGCGACGGCCTGCCGCGTGGACCCTTCAACAAGGCCGCCGCCCAGGCTCTGCTGAATTCCGGCCGCCTGCCGCGCAGCTCGAAGCTCGTCGAGGTGCGTCCGCCGTTCGGACATGAACCCGCCACCAAGCCGCCTGCCACGCCTGTAGAGGCCGCGCCGCAACCACCCCCGTCCACACCCAAGCCGCGCATCGTGGAGAAGATTGTCGAGAAGCGCGTGGAGGTACCGGTAGAGAAGATTGTCGAGAAGCGTGTGGAAGTGCCGGTGGAGAAGATTGTCGAAAAGCGCGTGGAGGTGCCGGTAGAAAAGATTGTCGAAAAGCGCGTGGAAGTGCCGGTGGAGAAGATCGTAGAGGTGCCGGTAGAAAAGATAGTCGAGAAGCGCATTGAGGTACAGGATCCGGAACTGCTGGCAAAGCTGGACGAGGTCACGGCCCGCGCGGAGCAGCTTAAGACGGGGCTGGCTGCTGCGGAGACGCGGGTGAACGCCGTAGAGGCGCAGATGGCGGCCACCCGCAACGATGCCGAGGCAAAGATAGCGGCCGCGCGCGACGAGGTTGCCGCCGCACAGCGGCAGGCGCGCGACGCCGAGGCGGAGACATTGGCGCTCTCCGACGAGATCAAGCGGCTGCCGCCGAACGCCCAGGCCGCGGCGGACATGGAGGCCGCGGTCTATGCGCTGCTGCAGGAAGAGGCGGCGGCGCTCGCCCAGACGCTGGAGACGGAAAAGCGCGAGGCGGAGGAATCCCAGAAACGCTGGCGCGCTCGTTCGGAGCGGCTGCTGGCGCGACGGCAGGAGCTGCTCAAGCGCATTGGCGCGAATGCCGACGACATGAAGCGCCGAGCGCTGATGGAGCATCCCGAGGATCCGCGCACGGCCAATCTGCGCAGGGAGCTGGACGCGTTGCGCGTGCTAAATGAAAAGACCGCGCGGGAAACGGAGGTGCGCCTGCAGGATCTGATGCAGAAGCTGCGCGAGAAGACTGCAGAGGCGGAACGCCTGCGCAAGCAGGTGGAAGACGTGGCTGCGCTGAACCAGCAGATACAGAACCTGCGCCTACGGCTGCAGCAGCGCGAGAAGGAGCTGATGGACGAACGGCAGAACGCGGAGAATGCGCGCCAGCAGCATCTGGCCGCCCAGCAGGCGCTGCTCTCCCGTCTTTCGGCGCTGGAAAGCAGCCTGCCCGGCCACACCGTCCAGTCGCGGGAGGCCCGCGCCGTGAAGCTGGCGCCGTGGATGGGGTTGAAGACGTAGGGTCTCCGTCAGGGAACGTCTTCAAGAAGCACCCTGAATCCCACATCGTGTACGCGCTGCCATGTGCGATACCTGACCGTCCTCGCGAATGTGGCGTCCTTCGGTCTGCTCCAGAACGATCCGCCGCGTGCCTTGGCGCGTCCGTCGTCCGTGCGGTCTGCCGTCCATTCCCACACGTTGCCGGCCATGTCGTGCAGCCCCCATGCGTTCGCCTTGAAGGAACCGACCGGTGCCGTCACCCGGCATCCATCGTCGAAACGTTCGTCCGCAAGCCGCCAGGGCGGCACGCCCATCAGCGGCACATTGCCGCTGAAACGATCCTGCCGACGGAAGGTGCGGTCCGCAAGGTTCGCGAAAGGCGCGAAGTCGTCGTCCAGCGAACCGTATGGCATGGCAGAAGGACTTCCCGCGCGCGCTGCCCATTCCCATTCATCGCCGGTAGGTAGGCGGCATCTGGCACCGGTCTGGGAGGAAAGCGCGCGACAGAACGCCTCCGCCTGGTCGGCGGACAGCCGCACGGCAGGCTGGTCTTCGCCTGTGAGCGGATAGCCCAGCTCCACCTGCGAGAACTTCATGAAGTCGTTCACCTCGATGCCGCTGTCATGGCGCGGCATGAACCTGCGGAACTGGCGGTTCGTAATCTCCTTGGCCCCCAGCCAGAACGGACGCGGGATCGTGGCCGCGCGACCTGCGGCGTTGGTGTAGACTCCAGAAGGTATGCGTACCAATTCGAGGCGAAGCCCGTCGCCGAGATCCAGCTGCCGCCGCTCTCCGGCGCCGCCACCGACCTCGACGATACATCCCGTGCCGTCCGGAACGGGGACATCGGGCCCAGGCGCAGGGGTGGATTCCCCGAGACGCGCCATTCCATAGTCGCGCTCATGGTCCTCATCTACGCCCGCATATCGTTTCTGGAGCTCGCGGCGGCGGGCGGCATAGTGCGTCACGCGGTTGGTTGCCACGAAGAACGACCACGCCCCGTGGCCCATGCGGTTGAGATCTATCCAGGTGACAAGCCGATCGTGGGATTCCGGCCCCAGCCGGACGCCATGGTGGCCATCATCGAGCATCTGCATTAGCTTCGTGGTGGAGGCCGCCGCCTCGCATGGAACCAGCACGCCGTTGTCCCCTTCCTGCGTAAGACTCCGCACGTACGAGCAGAGTGCGATGTAGGACGGCGGGAAGTTCCCGTCGTTCATGTAGTATGTCTCCTTGGTGAGCACGTTGACATCGGGCCTGTCGGTAAGATCGGGCGAAGCGCCGCCGGGCTTGTGGCAGCGCGTGCAGTTGCGCGTAAGCACGGGCTGCACCTCGCGGCGGAAGTCGAGCCCGCGTTCGGGACCGTACCACGGCTTGATGCGGCTTGGCGGCCGTTTGAGCGCCGTCATGGTGAGGGATGCCGGCATGGAGTCGGTCTTGCGCTCATGACAGCCGACACACGAGACATGTTCGCCCGGCATGGCGTTGAACCAGCTCCGGAACGTCTGCAGGGCGCAGCCATCGGCATCGAGCGGCTGGAGCGCCAGCGGCGTGTTGGCGGGGGCCTCGAAATAGGCGCTGCCGTCGGGATACACCGGCACGGTGCCGATGATGCGCTTGATGTCCCAGGGGCCATCCAGCCCGTGGTGGTCGCGCTCGGCCCCGATCCCGCGGTAGGAGAACGAATAGGTGAACACGCGCAGCGACTTTACCGTGCCGCGCGGCACGCCTTCAAGGCCGGAGCCGATGTAGATGTCGGAAATGCTCACGTGCGCAGGCTCGCCAGGACGGGTGTCGTCGGCAAGGATGGGTGGTCGCGGCCGCGCCTGCAACGGGGTCGCCTCGAAGAACACATGCCCCTTCTCCTCGATGATCGGGGTGAGGTTTCCGAATGCGTCCGCAAGATAGAGTCCCCAGCCATCGAAGAGGTTCGGACGCGAGGCGACGAGTACATAGTCCCTGGAAAGCGGATATGGGAAGGCGAACTTCGGCCAGGAGAAGTCCGTGAGCCTGTCACGGATGACCGGGCGGACGGTTCCCTCCTGCACGAACCGGCGCACAACGCCGTTGGTCGAGCCATCGCCCTTGAGTGTATCGAAGAGGATGAGTTCGCCCGTCATGCGCTGGCCGTGGTGTCCACTCACCGTGGCGGTGAAGCAGTGCGGGGCGTCGGGGCAGGGCCGGGCATGGAAGAGTGAGTTCGGCCAGAAGGACCCGGTTCCATAGTATGCGCGCTGGCGGGTACCGTCGGGGTTCATCGTATAGAGCCTGCGCGACGCGAAATGGACGATGTCGGCATACTCCCAGTGCTGGAACATCACGCGGCCGTCGGCCATCAGCACGGGATGCCAGGAGTTGTCCTGGTCGAAGGTCAGCCGGCGGATCGCGCCTGACGGATCGCGCCGGTATATGCTGGCCACCCAGGACGAACCGACGACGCATGGAACGCCTACCATCGTCGCGTCGGAGAGAAACAGGACGGCTCCATCCGGAAGATAGCACCCGGCGTAGCAGTTGCAGTCGTCGTCGGGAATGAGTGGAATCTCGGTAGGACCAGCGGCAGGCGCTTCCAGATCCAGCTCGACCACGCGGTCGATATTCTCCACGGAACGATTGCTGACCCTGCGGCCGTTGTGCATAGTATATGCGATCTCCGGCGGATGGCAGGTGCGACCCGTGCGGCGCGTGTACATGAGCTTCCGTGCATCCCACTTGAGACAGAGCTCGCCTATGTAACCGTTGTCAGGGGTACGGTCGAGGACATCGAATCGCGGCGTATCCGACCGGATTGCAGACAGCACGCCAAGCTCGTTGCGGCATCCCTTGTACACCTCGCGCGGCTGCCCGTGGTTCTCATGAAGGCCCTGATTGCCGACATCGGGGCGGCGCACGGCGATGATGCGGTCGAAATCAAGGAGCGGGTTCTCCAGAAGGTGCCGGCGCACCTCCGCCAGAAGCTCCTCGGCTCCACCGCAGGCACCATCGGAGCTGACCTCGCTACCCCAATCCGCGCACAGTACGGACATCTGGCGATCGCGGCGGTCGGCGAGGGTACGAAGCCAGGCAGGGGAAGGCTCGAAACGGTCCGGCCAGCGTCGGGCCATGTCCTGCCACGCGGCGGCGACCTTGTCCGGGTCAAGGGCGGTAAGCCTCCGTACGGTGCGCTCGTGGCGCGTCTCGGGCGGCGCGGAGGGCGTAGAATAGGCGTGGCATGCAAAAGGCAGCAGGGCGCACAGCGTAAGTTGCAAGGACCTCATCTTCATCCGAAAACTCTTTCTCTTGGTGGCAGTGTCTCCATGCCGTCTGGATTGTCTTGGACAGAATTATACCACAATCATCGGACCCAGTGTTGACTTCCTGCCGTTTTTTTGAGATAATACGCGGACTTTTCGACGCCTTGGAAGGGTCGGAAGTGGCAAGGAGGTGAATGGCATGTCGATCCAGCTTAAGCTGAAAAAGGGCGAAACCGTTGAACGCGGTCTCAAGCGCCTGAAGAAGATCCTCGACAAGGAGGGTCTACTGAAGACGTTGCGTGACCAGCGCTACTTCGAGAAGCCGTGCGTGAAGGCGCGCAAGAAATCCGCGCGCGCCCGCATCCGTGCACGCTCGCGGCGTCGTTCCCAGGAAATGTGACGTGCCTCGCCGCAACAGGCGAAACTGAAAGGCGCGGCCCTTGATGGGCCGCGCCTTCGCTTTTTCTCAGCATGCCGCCGGAATCAGAGGTCGCGCAATGTATCGCTTTCCGGGCTGCCGCCCGCGAGATATCCGCCGGAGCGGCCCTTCGCGTCGGAAGCCCAGAACGAATAGAGCTTCGCGCCGCCGCTAGCCGTGAAAGTGAGCGTGAACTCCTGGTTGGCCGCAAGAGCCCCCACCTCCATGCGGGTCGAGTCGACGCCCTTGAACGTCCTGGAAAGCCCCGTGGAGGATTCCACCTTGAGTTCGCCGGCGCTGACGTCGGCGTTGATCCAGAGGCGGTCGCCCTTCTTCTTGAAGAAGAGCCTCTTGGTCTTCACCATGCCGTCCGACAGCGAGCAGAAGCCGTCGCGGCGCAGCTTCGCTATGCCCATCGTGGCGTTCGCGTACGTTCCGCTTTTCTGGTTCACGTGGTTGAACTCCTTCGGCTTGTCGGGCTGGCCGGCGAAGGCCGAGAAGTATATCCATAGCTCGTCGCCGTGCACGATGCAGATGGCCGAGTTGGATCTTAGGTAGCCCATGTTCCAGTCGCCGTACTTGCGCGTGCCGGAGAGGAAGAAGCCGTCGTGCGGATTCACCCACGGGAACTGCCAGTTGTCGTATTCGGAAGGCATCGTGTTGAAACCGAACTTGAGATCGGCGATCTTGGGAAGCCCGCGCTTGTCCCAATACGTGTTCTG
The DNA here is from genome assembly GCA_017525225.1 of Kiritimatiellia bacterium. Taxonomy (GTDB): domain Bacteria; phylum Verrucomicrobiota; class Kiritimatiellia; order RFP12; family UBA1067; genus RGIG6720. Next base: position 13,930 of record JAFXTB010000037.1, on the reverse strand, counting down.
CGGCGAATTGTAGACGAGCGCGAGGCCGATCATCACCGATTCGTACGCTACGGCGTCGAAGTTGTAGAGCTCCTGGCCGTTGATCTGCCTGCCGCCCGCGGAACCTCTGAGGCGCCACCTGCGGCGCTTCATGTTCTTGGCGTCCTTGATGAAGTCGTCGCCTTCCGCATAGTCGCGCCAGCGGCCGAACGAAAGGCCGCCCTCCATCATGCCGGAGCGTATGGAATACACCCATTTGCGGATGAACGGATTGTAGAACGCGGTCGAGCAGTCTCCCGTCTGGGAGGCGGGTTCGGGCGTCGTCCAGTGGATGCCGTCCTTCGACACTGCGACGCTCGCGCCCATCAGGCGGCGGTCGGGCGTCGGTCCGCGCCCGAGGTCGAACGCGAACCCCTTCCAGCGGTAACCGTCGGTGCAGTCGGGATCCAGAAGGATCGCGTTGGAGTCGCACAGCCCGCGCGTGCGGAAGGTGAGGTTGTTGCCCTTGCCATCGAGATCGGGACGATCCCACTTGATGCCATCCTTCGATGTGGCGTACGCGATGCCGTTCGCCCAGCCGGCGAGATACCAGCACTTGTAGAGCTTGTCCTTGCCGTCGTACCACACACCGCCGGAGAACGGCGCCGACATGGCATTCCAGTTGGGATCCTTCGTGTTGTTGGTCCTCTCGAGCTCCGTCTCGGGCTTGAGGACGGGCGAGCGCGGATCGATCGTCGGCTCGATCCACTGGCGCTTCATCGTCATCTCGCAAAGGAGGCTGTCGTCGAGGAAGAGCTGCCGGCCAACGTCGATGTTGACAGGCTCGTCAGGGACCGGACGGTACTCCGTGGCAAGCACGCAGGCGAACTTGCCGAACTTGAACGTTTCGCCCTTCTTCGCCATCTTCCGCCAGGCGCGCACACGGTTGTACGGTTCCGTGCCGAACAGCTGGAACTCGCCGGGATCGGTCATCAGCTCGAAGCCGTACTTCTTCAGGGCCTCGTCCTGCGAGCAGGGCGAGGGCCCACCAGCGGCGGGCGTGAGGAAGATCAACTCTCCGGGCGCGGCCACCGTGCAGGTGAAGCCGTCGATCTTCGTGCGCATGAACGGACGCTCAAGGAACATCTTCGGCGGCTCCTCGAGACGGTAGCCGCGGTCGGTGTACACGAAGGTCCTGCGCTTGAACTTTTCGAGGGAGTAGTCTCCGTCGATCTTCACCATTGCGGGCATTACCGCCCATGCGCTTGCCGCGGCTAGCACCGCAGCAAGCATGACTGCCTTCCTCATACGCCCCTGCCTTTCCTGTATGCGGCGCGCTCAGCCCAGCTTGCCGTTGGAGCCCAGCACCTTCACGATCTTGTGGATGTAGAGCTTCTTCATGTTTTCGCGCGCCGGCGTTAGATACTGGCGCGGATCGAAGTGGCCGGGGTTCTCCGCGAGGTGCTTGCGGATGGCGGCCGTCATCGCGAGGCGCGAATCGGAATCGATGTTGATCTTGCACACCGCGCTCTTGGCCGCCTTGCGCAGCTGCTCCTCGGGGATGCCCACCGCGTCGGGCAGCTTGCCGCCGTACTTGTTGATGGTATCCACCTCGTCCTGCGGGACGCTGGACGAGCCGTGCAGCACGATCGGGAAGCCGGGCAGCTTCTTCTCGATGGCCCTGAGCACGTCGAACGCCAGGGGCGGCGGCACGAGCTTGCCCGTCTTGGGATCGCGCGTGCACTGCTCGGGCTTGAACTTGTAGGCGCCGTGCGAGGTGCCGATCGAGATGGCGAGCGAGTCGCAGCCGGTCTTGGTGGCGAACTCGATGACCTCCTCGGGCTTGGTGTAATGGCTCTCTTCGGCGGCCACCTCGTCCTCCACGCCGGCAAGCACGCCCAGCTCGGCCTCGACCGTCACATCATACTTGTGCGCGTAGGCTACAACCTTCTTCGTGAGCTTGATGTTGTCCTTGAACGGCAGCGAGGAGCCGTCGATCATCACAGAGGAGAAGCCGCTGTCGATGCAGCTCTTGCACGTCTCGAAGCTGTCGCCATGGTCGAGATGCAGCACGATCTCGGGCTTCTTGCAGCCGAGCTCCTTGGCGTATTCCACGGCGCCCTGGGCCATGTAGCGGAGGATCGTGGGGTTCGCATACTTGCGCGCACCCTTCGAGACCTGCATGATCACGGGGCTCTTCGTCTCGACCGCCGCCTGGACGATGGCCTGCATCTGCTCCATCGTGTTGAAGTTGAACGCGGGAACCGCATATCCGCCCTTGATCGCCTTCGCGAACATCTTCTTCGTGTTGACGAGTCCGAGCGCCTTGTAGCTGACTTTCTTCATGTTTTTCCTTTTGTTGGACGCCTTTGGCCGTGGCCGGCCATCGGCATCCGGGGTTCTTGTTTGGAAACGGGCGTATATTATACGCCACCTTCCCCCAAAACGCAATAATCAATCGAAACAACAACCAACAAACAACAGCCAACAACCAACAGCCAACAACCAACAACCAACGCCGCCTCAATAGAAAATGTCCAACAACCAGCAGCCAACAGCCAGCAACCAACACCGCCTCAATAGAAAATGTCCAACAACCAACAGCCAGCAACCAGCAGTCAACACCGCATGGTCGTGGCGCGGTTGATACCGCGCCCGATTCCTTCCATTTGCCGCGGCGTCGCTCCGCGCAGGCTATTCGCGTCCCTGAGATGCGGTATTCACGCTTTTACCGAAAATCAACGTCAGCTCGCGGGATTCGGACAACAGCCAGGCCGTGTCAGGGCTGCCAGGCAGCCGCGAAGCGAACATGAGCCAGACGCGTGACTCCTTCAACTCCTTTAGCGCGACCTTCATCTTGTGGATGAAGTCCTCGCGGCTCTCGGCGTCCGTCGCCTCCGCATAGTTTGCGGCGACACTCGTCGCGGAACGGACGAGTTGGCCTGCGATATGCTTTGCCGCGAACCCCGGCGGAAACATCCCGCAGAGCTTCATCACCGCAAGGCCATAGTCAACCGTCCTTGCGCCGAGGTCGCTTGGCCTTCCACCTTCTTGCATCCTGTCTTGCACTTTCATGAATTAGCGGTTCGTTGCTGGCTGTAGGCTGTTGGTTGTTGATTGCTAGCTGTTGATTGCTGATTGCTAATTGTTGGCTGTTGGTTGTTGATTGCTGGCTGTTGGACATTGCCGACGCATCGCGTCGGCCCTACGATCAATCCTTCTTCGTCTTTTCAAGCAACTGCGCCACCGGCGTAAGCGACAGATCCATATGGCCGTCATCGTTGCTGTATGTGCAAAGGACGTACTTGTCGCCACAGACGAACGACGGATGACAATGCGGGTGCAGCACGGACTTCACGCCCGGACGACCTATCAGCGGCATAAAGGAGTGGATCGTGGCGAAACGCTCGGTGTCGCGATTCCAGAAGCCCACCATGAACGCATTGCCAGATCCAGTTTTGTTCCCTGGCACCGGGAAGCAATAGTCGTAGCAGACATAGCGCTTGTCGGACGACATCGACGCATGCGATGCCTTCTGCGGACACACGATCTCCTGTCGACCCGTGGCGAGATCCTGGTACGCGACCCCGTACCTCTCGCGGCAGATGCACCAGTAGAAGCCCGATCCGTCGTCGGCCCAGCGCTCGTGCGTGGCGCCATTGCCCAGGCGCGAGGGCTGCAACTCGCGCCAGCCATCCGGACGGACCAGCCACATGCGCGGATACCAGTGGTTCTTGCGCTGGTATTCGAGGGCGTCAGGCGTGTACCAGCAATGCTCCCATGCCACCATGGCAAGATTGTCGTCCGCCGGGCATATCTGGTCGTGGTTGGCGTAGAACGGCGTCACGCCCCAGCTTTCCCAGCGGCCCGTGTCGAAGTTGATGTATCCCTGCTCGTAGCGGTTGGCGAGCTGGCACGTCACGAACGCCTTGCGCCGGTTCTTCGTGAGTGTCATGTGGGTGGAATAGCACTTGAACTGCTTGATGCCGTGCACAAGCTCGCGTGGTATGGGGCATTCCACTATCTCCTTCATCGGATCCACGAAGAGGTCGCGCCGAACGACCGCGTCGGTCTCGTGGTCGTCGGGCGAGCCGAAGCGGATGTACCACATCTGGCCCGTCTTGTAGTCGAGATACTGGCAGCTGCGCGGCAGCTTGAGGTCGATGGCGGTGTCCGTCTTGAAATCCACCAGCCCACTACCGCAGTTGGCGCCGGCGGGACCGCGGTTGCGCTCCTGCCCAGGATGCGTGAATTCGTTGCGCGCCGTCCAGAAGAGGAGGAACCGGCCGTCGTCGGTCATGGACCGGTTGGTGAAATACCAGCCCTGCTGCGTCTCGGCCACCAGCCCCGGCTTAAGCAGATACGATACTACTCCGCTCTTTGGATCCTGGTGCCGCACGAAGAGGCTGGATGTCTCGGGGGTCTTGTACGCGGCATCCGCAGCAAGCGGCTTTGCTCGCGGCGGCGGGACGGCCGTGGCCACGCCCAGCGTCCAGGTCTTCTCCGGCGAGAGGAAGAAGAATGGAGGCAGGTCTGACACGCAGAACGAATAGTCGTCCATGCCGGCCTTCGTCGCCACGAGAGACTCAAGCCGCCAGACCCCGGCGGCCGGCGGGCGCTTCGAGAACCAGGCCCGCGTAGGGCCGACGTTGTCCTGGTCCCACACGCATGCGCCGGAAGGATCGGTCAGCCGGACATGCAGCAGCTCGCCCGGGCCGCCACCCGTGGCCAGCACGGCGAAGCGCCACTGGTTGTCCGGAATGCGCAGGTACACCTCGGCCGGACCGCGATCCAGCCCGGGCATGCGTTCATCGGGCGTCGGCACGGCCGCGATCGGAGCATCGGTCTCGCAGAACGAGATCGCATGGTCGTTGCCTACCTTGATGGACAGGCGATGGAACCCGCGCTTGGCGGCCTGGAAGGAGACGGGAAACACCTTGCCGAACGCGTCCGGCCCCGGGATCTCCGCCATCTTCGAACCATCGGGAGCGAACACGCAGATCTGGCAGGAGGCGAATTTCCGGCTACCCACGTGGGCAAGCCTCGCCTTGAGGTTGACGGCGCCCTGGTCGGCGGCGTACACGAGGAAGTCCGTATCTCCGCGGAAGTACGCCTTCGGCAACTTCACAGGACGGCCCGGCGCCGAATCGAACACCTTGGAGCGTTCAAGTTCCTCCGCCCGCCACGGCACGGGGCGTATCGGCGAATTGTCGGGCCATTTCGGACGCATCACGCGCTTCCAGCCGAATCCTTCACCGAGCGGCAGGATCGCGCCACCCTGCGATGGGTCGGCCGCGCTGCATCCGGTAAGCGTAAGCCCGCACGTATCCTCCTCGCACTTTCCAAGGAGGGCCGCACGGCTGTCGCCGATGTCGTTGAACGTGCAGCCGCGCATCTCGATCTGCCCGGCGTACCTTTCAAGGAGATCGAAGCACCTATGGAAGTGGACAGGCTTCACATTGCCCTCGCTGCGGCAGTTCTCCAGGGTTATCGAGATATCCGGCGACGACACCCGCAGGTTGCCGATGGAGAAGTCAAAGCCGGCGCCGCGGTTGCCGCGCACCACGCAGTCGCGCAGGACGATGCCGCGCAGCATGTCCGCCGGGCCATTGGGCTCGAAGTCGATGCCCGCCATCGGCGGAGTACCGCATGTATCGGCCATCGTGCAGCGCTCCATGAGCAGACCGTCGGCCGTGATCACGCTCACGCCCTGGCGGTTGTTGCGGATGAACCTGACGTCGCGGACCGTCACGCCGACGTTCGAATCGGGCGTGCGGCGGCCGAGATAGAGCCCGTCGCCGCCGGAATTCTCCACCGTCAGGTTCTCAATGCGCACGTTGCTGCAGCCCAGCAGCGATATCGCATGCCGCCACTCGCTCCAGGCGTAGAGATTCCTGTTGGTATAGTCCTCCAGCCACATCCTCAGCGTGCCGCCGCCGTTGATCGCCACGTTGGTGGCGCACATGAACCTGAGAAGGTTGTCGCTCTTGCCGTGGAAGGCACCACGCTTCGCAAGCAGCGTAACGCCTTCAGGGATTACAAGCTCCAGGCTGGAGCGCCCCGCGAGCGGCAGGGTCGTCCACGGCCCCTCCTGACGGTCAAGCGTCACCTTCGCCGCCTTCGATGCGAGCGCGGCGGAGATGAAGCGAGTGGAATCCTCGCGGTCCCATCCCCACCACGACACGTTCGCCTCGCGCAGCTCGCCCGACTCGACCTTCGCCACAAGGTCCGGACGCGCCCACGACGCATCGCTGGGCGCATCGGCGCCCGCTGGCGCGCAGGCACACAGCCCTGCGCCGAAAACCGCAATTGCCGCCAATCTCATGAAGCACCTCTTTCAATGAAGGGTCGTCAGATCTTCTGCACGCCGTCCACGAACACGGCGCAGGCCTTGAACGTCTTGGGGTCGAGAACGGCGAGATCGGCCACATAGCCCTTCTCCACCTTGCCGAGCTTCTTGCCGAGGCCAAGCTCGATCGCCTGGTTCCAGGACGTCACGCGGATCAGGTCCTTGAGCGGCAGCCCCGTCACGTCGCGGATGTTCTTGAGCCCCTGGCTCATCCAAAGAGTGGAGCCGGCGAGGTTGCCGCCTTCCACGAGGCGCGCCTCGCCGTTCTTGAGCTGCACCTTGAGGCCGCCCATCTCGAAGGCATAGCCGTCCTCGCAATGGGAGCAGCGCAGGGAATCCGTGATCATCTGGATGCTGGAGAGCGGACGCTTCGTGAACACGAGCCTCAGCATGTCGTCGCAGAGGTGGATGCGGTCGCAGATGACCTCGGTCTTGAGATCGTCCACGAGGAAGCCCGCGCCCACAACGCCGATCTCGCGATGGTGCAGCTTCGTCATCTGGTTGCAGAAGTGCGTCAGGTGCCTGAGGCCCTTGCCGTACGCGGCCATCAGCTCCGCGAACGTGGCGCCCGTGTGGCCGCAACTGGGGACGATCCCCTTGGCGATGCAGGCCGCGGCGAACTCAGCGCCGCCCTTCGTCTCGGGCGCGTAGGATATGAGCTTGACGGGCGAGATGGCGTCGATGCCGAGCACTTCCTTGAGATTGGGCTTGCGGACGAACTTGGGATTCTGCGCGCCGCAGCACTTCACGTTGATGAACGGGCCTTCGAGATGGATGCCGATCACCTTGGCGAACCGTTCGTCCTTGCGATACGCCGCCACGGCCCTCGCCGCCTTCTTCAGCGTGGAGTTCGCCACGGTGAGCGTGGTGGGCAGGAAGGAGGTGCAGCCTTCGGCAAGCTTGGCCTCGGCGATCTTCGCGATGGCCTCGGGCGTGGCGTCGCACACATCGAAACCGCACGCGCCATGCAGATGCACGTCGATGAATCCGGGCACCACGTACTTGCCCTTCACGTCCACCACGGTGTCGAATCCCTTGCGATCCACCTTGCCCTTGGACACGGATTTGATCTTCCCACCGACGATTTCGATGGACGCGCCCTTGATGTCTACATCAGGGCTGATTACATGAGCGTTGACGATAAGCGTTTTCATTTCGTTGCCTCCTTGGTTGCGGACATTATAGCACAAAACGGATGTGGCGTAAATCAGCTATCCAGAAACCAACTACCAACCAGAAACCAGAAACTAGAAACTAGAAACTCTCAAATCATCAAATCGCGCGAAGCGCTGAGCGCCCGCGCCCTGCACTTGCCTAAGCGCCATTATATCAATTCCAAAGCCACCGATACAAGAAATGATCCAGCCAAACCCACCGCCACCGCCAGGTGAAAACAAAGACGAGTCGGCAAGATTTGCTACCATTACGCAAGTGAAGATGGTAAGCGTCGCAAGGTATCGACGTTTAAGGCAGGTGCCATAGAACGAACACAGGAAGATTAGGAACACACTAGCCCCCACCAACCCCGTCTCGCCCAGAATCACGTATGGCGTTACACCTTTCTCAACCGAGGCGGAATACCATGTAATCAATTTCGCCCTGTACGCCTGCTCCATCCCGCGCATCACCTGGAACCCCTTCCCAAAGAGCGGATTCAATTTGAAGTCGCTCAAGTTGTATTCAACTAGACCCTGGCGACTACCTGTGAATGCCTCCTTGAGCGTCCGAGTATCTCCTCTAACATCATCTGTCTTGCGCAACCACTTGGAAATCGTCTGGTTCCTGATCTGCCCGATTACGGCAATCGCAAGAAGCAAGATTGCAGACAATATCAATAGTTGCATCAACCGGCTTTTGACGGCCAAAGCCAACCTTGCCCTCGGCACGCATACGAAAATGGTCGTCAACATCACCGCAACAATTTCCAGAAGCCCTCCTCGTGAGCGCGAGATATAGAGAAGAACCGGTGCAGCTGCGAGTATGGACACATGCAGAATGGTGAATCTGCGTTCAACGAGCAGCATGTCGCAGAGCAACCAGGCCGACATAAGAGCAACCGTCGGTGCAAGCATCTGGCTATGGCATGTAACTCCGTTGAAAAGCCGCATCCCCTCGCTTGCAGCGACTTCCGCACCCGTCATTTCAATGCCGTAGGCAGCAAGGCTGCTTATCGTCATCGAATATCCAACTGAAGGTATGAATCGTGAGAGAATCGACCCCCAAAGGACAATGATGGATAAGGCCATGAAAACACACCGTAACTGGTAGGGACCTTCGGCAGACTGTTGCAGAAGTCGCGTCACAAAGATTAAACCCATAAGGAATAGTATAAACTGAGCGATCTTCAAGTAGCTGATAAGCGGCATCCACCCATCGATAGAAGAGATGCAGGCTACCACGCAATAGGCGAAAAGCCAGCCAATGGGAAGTTTCTCCCGTGCCCGCCCCGCAAACCCTGCCCCCGTAAGTATCATGGCCGCAATCATAAATAGGTTGCCGAGGCGCGCAGTCATCAGGAATACTGGGCTAAGCCCCACCACCACACGGTTGAAGATGGTAAAGAACGGGAACATTATGTAGCAGCAGGCAAGGTAGCCTGGCTTTCTTGTAAGGGCGAAACCTGCCCCCAGAAGCGCTATCAGCACCGCCACACCACCCATTGTCAAACGGCAAAGCCCAAGAATGGCGCAGATGACAACCAGCGCCTTAAATACATCCTTATGGAATTTGTTTTTGAACATGCTTTAACCTAACTAAGCCGTTGTTAAGAGGGTACGGCCATCCGAAAGGGGAACCTCTATTGTCTTTGCAAAATGAATCTATTGTCGCTTTTCATTTCGCCCGTTATTTTACCACATTCCCCAACCGATGACAATAATTCGTAGGACAGAGGACATGGTGTTCTCATTTGGCTGATAGCTTCTTTCTGTCTCCAGCCTAGAGTTTTGCTGAAAAACCATTGCCCTGCCAGCCCGAGGGTCCGTGAAAGGGCACCTTGCCCGCAATCCCGTCCCGTCAGCGCCCTCGACGCCCGCCAGCCATGGCGCGGAGACCCGTCGGGACACTCCGCGAGCATGGCAGCCCGGGCCTCGGGGCATGCCGAAGCCGCTGGCCGCCAAAAGCTGCTCCGCGCTACGTCATTGCAGTCCGCCTTTCATCATGATTCGCACAAGCTTCGCCGGATGGCGGTTCAGGTCGTCCTTCACCTGCGCCGTAGTCCTTTCGGGATGCCGTGCGCATATCCACATCCCGAACGATCGCGCCACCATCATCGCCGACATCACGTTCCGGTCGCACCGCCGCGAGAAGTCGTCCTCGTGGTAGCCGTTGTCGCGCTTGCCGTGGTACGCCTCGACGTACCAGTGCGTCCTCACGATCTCCGCGAACTGCTCCGCGCTCCGCGAGTCGGGGTCGAGCGACGAAACGTGCCAGGCGACCTCTTTCGTCGGCCTGCCGAAGGGCTTGCGAATGTCGCGCCCGCACCTGTCCTTCTTCCCCGTCTTCCGCGTCTGCCAGACCTCGCGGTACGTTCGGATGATCGTCCGGGTGCCGGGGAAGCCGGCCTCAACCGCGTCCTGGACGCGGAACACCTTCGTCTCGCGGATCTCAAGCCGCCCCCGGTTCAGCTCTTTTTTTTAAGGGAGCCGACGAGGGGACGGATGCGGGTCAGCTCCCCGCACTGTTCCAGCAGCCCCTTCTGGTTGGCCTTCACCTGGAGGACGTAGTCGCCGCCGTTGGCGAGCACCGTGTGCGCGGTGTCGTCCTGGCAGCTCAGCGCGTCCGTGCTGACGACCGCGCCGGAGAGGTCCATGCCCGCGAGCGTGTCGCGCAGGACGGGGTACTCGCAGCGCCCCTTCAGCCCCTCCTTCTTCGAGGCGGGCGCGACCGCGACCACCTCGCCGCTCTCCGCGTCCACGACCGACACGAGCCCGACGACCTCGTCCACGAACTTGCCGTCCGCCGCGAGATGGCGCGGCAGCCTCCCGGCCTGCGCCGTCGTCCACTTCGAGAGGTGCGCGGCGTAGTCCGCCACGTCGAAGTCGTACCGCCCCGCCCTGTCCCTGTGCCTGAGCAGATGGTAGAGCGCGTTGTAGCTGGGGCAGGCGCACTCGCCCTCGACGACGTTGCCTAGCACATCCTTCCTCTTCGGGCATCCCAGCTCCTTCAGCTGCGCGTTCGTGAGCCTCTTCGCGAACGCATGCGCCTCCTTCAGGTCCTTCGCGCCCGCCGCGACCGCCATCGTGAAGACCGCGAGGATCGCGCCGATGCCGATCGACTTGTTCCGGCTGCGGGGATCCTTGACCTGGCACAGCTCCCAGTGCAGGCTCTCGACGGCCTTTGGCGGGAACGGCAGCACGCCGTCCGCCTTCGAGTGCGCCGCCACGTCGTACTCGTCCGGCAGGGCGTTCCTCGTTATCAGCTCCCACGCGTCCCTCCTGAACGGCTTCATGAACAGGACCTTCGGCCTGCCGTTGGGGATGTAGAAGTCCCTCGCGTGGTTCACGCGCGAGAACCCCTTGGTCCTGCCGACCTCCTCCCACCCCGCCGCGCGGTAGCACGTGCCCGCCGTCCGCTCGATGTCGCAGAACGTCTCCGCCAGCAGCGGCCTGTACCCCCACTGCCGCTCCCATATCGCGGGAAGCTCACGGACGGCCATCCCCAGCACCCGCGAGGCGAGGTTCGGCCGCGCGCCCTTCGGCACGAGCTCCGTGTACCTGCGGTTGTTGACCACCAGCTTCAGCCTCGCCGCGCGCATCGCCGGGTTCCACCCGATCCGCTCGTCGCGCGCCTTGAGGCAGTAGCACGCCGCCGCCCACGTCATCAGCGCCACCGGCACGCCGTCCTCCTCGAACACGAGGCGCACAACGTCCCCCGCACCATGGGACTCGCCCATGTAGTGGTATTCGCCCTCCAGCCTGCGGAACCACGCGGTCTCGCCTATCATGCACTGCCTGACTCTAAGCATATACTCGCTCCTTGCCCGCCATATGGCGCGGCGAGTATATTGTCTCAAAAAAACTCCGATTTGTCAAGCGGGGGGCAGAAATCAAATCACTGATTGACTCTCATCTGCCTATCTGAAAACGCCGTGGGACAGAGGACGAAGGACGAAGGACTAAGGACAATCCTCCGTCCTCTGTCCTCCGTCCTCCGTCCTCTATCCTACAAATTCCTTGTAAAGTCACAATCAGGATAACCAGAGCAGCCCCAAAACTCATTCCCTGCGTTACGCCCCTTCCGCGCCACCATCTTGCGCAGTGGCCGACCGCACCTTGGACACTTTGGCATCTTCTCCTGTACTTTCTTCGCCTTTTCATCTCGCGCCTTGATCCGTGCACGACTCATACGTTCCGTAAAACCACCTTCTTCGACGAAAGCATCAGCGGTTCTGTCCATCTGCCCCTTAAGAAGTCCAACCGCACGCCGAATAGTTATCAGAATTGAATTCGCGGCGACAATAGGATCTTCATTTTCAAGCCAGCGGGCGCAGCGCTTGCGCATTGCTAAAATGTATTTGCCGAATTCATGGTCAACATCCTCCGACTTGTTAAACGCATCAAGCTGCAAATCCCTGACAGCACGATACCGTTCATCGGATTGCGACCATGGAGCCTCGCCAGCATCTATAATGAAAACCTCATAGTCGCCAGCCAGTTCGTCAAGCGAGCCCTTCGCGACATCAAGTTGCCGTAGTTCCTGTTCCTTGGATGTCGCCGCCCGCGATGACGCCTCAACGATGTTCTGCCGCGCGCTACGCGCCGCACCAACCATCTGCCCAACGGTCTTACCGAGTGCGTCGTTTTTGTAATTGAAGTTACGTTTACAGAAAAGAGTAGTCGCATGATATACGAGACATGTGAACCCGAAAGAGTACATCTTTCGATAGCCACCGTAATGCCCGATGATCCGGGAACGATCTGCCGCTTCGCGCGTACCATTCTCCAATGTCATTCGGTCTGTCATCTTCTGTCTTCTGTCCTACCTTCCTTCCCCAAGACAAAGGACAAAAGACTCAGGACTAAGGATAATCCCCAGTCCTCAGTCCTCTGTCTTCAGTCCTACCGTCCTTTTCACCCCGCGAATCACCCGAAACTCGAAACCAACTAACGACTAACCACCTCCCAATAGCCGTTCTTGGCTGCGCCGTGTCTAACGACCTGCCCGGATGCCTGAAGTTCCTTCATCTTGCGGGCAATCCATCTTGGCGAAACCTGAAGCAACTCGGAAAGTTCCATCTTCGTGATGAACGGATCGGCCAACATATTCTGTTTTATCTGTTCGCATAACGAATCCGAAGTTAGATTGCACCGTAAATCGCGACATGCGGAATTTACGGTGCACGATTCTTCATGTATCAACAATAAGCCATCTGCTTTCATCCCAAAATCCAAGATTTGCGAAATCCTCTTTTGTAGAAAATCTTCAATGGCTTCGATACGTCGCAACGCAAGATTATATTTAGGATGTCGCTTGATTCTAAACCCCCTCAACGCAGACAGTCGTTCTTTCATACCTCTCGTAATACCACCCGGAAATCCAAGCCACTTCTGATACAACGCAGGTCTTACACGACCGACAAATCGCTTCAAGTCGCCAAATTCATCAAACTTATCTCCCGGCCGGTCAAGCGCAAGAGAGAACAAGCCATACCCATTATCGAAAATAGGAGCAGCTCCGATAATCTCATTCGTGTCGTTGTCGATAAGATAGCCAAAATTCCCCATGTGTCTATCAGTGTTGAATATCAGCGCATCGAAGAAAAAGATGTCGGCGAAACGCGGATCTCGCAATGCCTCGTCACGGGAAACAAGCCGTCCGACGGGAATGAAACCCAATCTGTCGCTGGTAAACAATCTGCATGTTGAACATATCCGTCCTTTGAATCGCGATAGGCCGTATTCAACATGATTCAAACCCAGAACCCCGGCGATTTGCGATGCGTAATATTCGGAATACGGCTCAAATCCCGTGTTTGATGCTCCCTCAGTTCCGGCCTTGTAAAGCATAATGCCGTCTTTCCTGCGACGCCAGCATTTGGCCAACATTCCGTTGGTGGTGAACTCCGGCGATGATGTCCATCCGGTCCCCATGTCCGGACCTTCCCCGGAAAAAGCGACAAGAGACACCGCTTCCGAAAAAGGATTGTCATACAGATTGCAGTCAGACCACGATCCATTGAATCCGTTGGGGACAACCCAATATACATCGTTGAGTGACAATCCGCGACACTGCTCAATTATCCCCCTTGTGTTGCGAGAATCAAGCCCCATCCGCGCCATCAGTTCTTCAATGTGCCGCCTGTTGCGCGGCACCGTGCGCCGCACGAGCCAAGTCCATAGTGCTTCGTCCGTAGCCTTGCCCTTCATATCAAGCGGAAGGAACTTACGTTCACTCTCATTGACAGAGAGGACGCGAACGCCTTGCGGTTCAATCCATTCGAACCGCAACAGTTCCCTGTCTCTGTGCTTCAGTATCATAATTTAGTCGCTAGCCCGCCGCCCGCGCTGTGCCCGGGAATGTAAATGAGGATAACTTTGATGGTTCACGACAAGACAATGGGAATCGCGGCCGCTTCCGCCGAGGCGGAAGCGGCCTGCGATTCCATTGTCCTGCGTGGATGTG
>JAFXTB010000036.1 GCA_017525225.1 Kiritimatiellia bacterium | reverse complement strand
CCACGACATGCTGGAAGGGCGGCCGCTTGAAGATCATCGTGGAGAGCAGCATCAGCGAGTAGAACCAGCCGCGCGTCTGGTCAAGGCCCTCGGCGATGAAATCGGCGGGGAAGAACTGGTCGATCAGAGATCGACCATCAGGACAGGCCTCTCCCCGTTCCCCAATCCCCGTTCCCCGGTCCCCGTCCCCCCATATAATGCTGCTGCGCGTAGGGCATCGAGCCCGACTCGAACCAGCAGTCGAGCACCTCGGGCGTGCGGTGGTAGGTCTTGCCGTCCTTACGGATGACGATCTTGTCGATGAAATGCTTGTGGAGGTCGGTCACCTTCTCGCCGGAGAGCGCCTCCAGCTCGGCCACGGAGCCCACGCAGATCATGTCGGCGGGGTCGTCGTCGTTGACCCACACTGGTATGCAGCTACCCCAGAAGCGGTTGCGCGAGATGTTCCAGTCGCGCGCCTCCTCGAGCCAGTTGCCGAAGCGCTTCTCGCCCACGTAGTCAGGCGTCCAGTGCACGGTGGCGTTGTTGCGGGCAAGGCGCTCGTGCAGGTCCTCCACGCGCACGTACCACGCATCGATCGCGCGGTAGATGAGGGGAGTGTCCGTGCGGTCGCAGAACGGGTAGGAGTGGACGATCGTCGCCTGGTGGACGAGTTTGCCCTCGGCCTTCAGCCACTTGATGATGTCCTTGTCGCAGTCCTTGCAGAAGCGGCCCTTGTACTCCGGCACGGCGTCCGTGAACGCGCAAGCGTCATCGAGCGGGTCGGCGAACGCGGTGATCCCCGCCTCCTTGCACACGCGGAAGTCGTCTTCGCCGTAGGCTGGGGCGATGTGGACGAGCCCCACGCCATCGTCCGTGGTCACATAGTCGTCGTTCAATACGACGAACGCGCCCTCGGCCTTCTTGTCCGCAAAGTACGGGAACATCGGCTCGTAGGTGGTCCCCTTCAGCTTGTCGCCCTTGAACTCGGCCACGGTCTCGTACTGCTCGGGTTTCTTGAAGATGTGCGGCAGACGCGCCTTGGCCATGACGTAGATCGGCCGGGCGTCGTCGGTGAGGTCGCGCACGGCCACGTAGTCGATCGACGCACCGGCACAGATCGCCAGGTTCTCGGGAAGCGTCCACGGCGTGGTGGTCCAGACGAGCAGATAGACTGTCGGCTCCTTTGCGAGCAGCTCCTTGATGATGTCGCTGGCGCCCGTGAGCGCCTTCGTGCGCACCGTCACGGTCGGATCCTGCACGTCCTTGTAGTTGCTGCCGGCCTCGAAGTTGGACAGCGGCGTGGAGAGTTTCCACGAGTACGGCATGATGCGATGGCTCTTGTACACGCGGCCCTGGTCCCAGAGTTGCTTGAACACCCACCACACGCTCTCCATGAAGCCGGGGTCCATTGTCTTGTAGTCGTTGTCGAAGTCGACCCACCGGCCCATACGCGTGACTGTCTTGCGCCATTCGCCGACGTACTTCAGCACCATGGATCGGCACTGCTCGTTGAACTTGTCAACGCCGAGCGCCTTGATCTCCGGCGCGCCCGCGATGCCGAGCGCATCCTGCGCCAGCGCCTCAATTGGCAGGCCGTGCGTATCCCATCCGAAGCGGCGCTCCACGTACTTGCCGCGCATCGTCTGGTATCGCGGCACGATGTCCTTGATCGTGCCGGCGAGGAGATGCCCGTAGTGGGGCAGACCGGTCGCGAACGGAGGTCCATCGTAGAACGTGTAGCGCTCGCGGCCCTCGTTGCGCTTCAGAGATTTCGCGAATGTGCCGTCCTTTTCCCAGAATGACAGCACCTCCTCCTCCATGGCGGGGAAGGCTACCTTGTTCGATACAGGCTTGAACATTTCCATTGCCTTCAGGCGTTGAATCCGAAATAGCGGTTGGCGTTGTTGAACGAGATGTCGGCGACGATGCCGCCGAGCCACTTGATGTCGTTGGGAAGCTCGCCGGACTCCACCTCCGCGCCGAGCTTTTGGCAGAGTATACGGCGGAAGTACTCGTGGCGCGTATAGCTGAGGAACGAGCGGGAATCGGTGAGCATGCCCACGAAGTTACCCAGGCAGCCGAGCGCGGCCAGGGCCTCGATCTGCTTGCGCATACCGTCCTTCTGGTCGAGGAACCACCAGGCGGAGCCAAGCTGGATCTTGCCGCGGTCCGGGGCCTTCTGGAAGCATCCCATGAGCGTGGCGAGCATCTCGGTGTCCTTCGGGTTGAGGGAGTAGAGGATACAGCGCGGCAGGGAGTCTTCGCGCTCGAGGCGGTCGAAGAGGCGCGAAAGCGACTCGGTCACCGACCAGTCGCCGATGCAGTCGAAGCCGGTGTCGGGGCCGAGCTTCTCGAACATGGCGGTGTTGTTGTCCCGAAGGCAGCAGTAGTGCAACTGGGTGGTCCAGTTGGTACGGGCATCGGCCTTCAGGCCCTCGTAGAGCCAGGCGCTCTTCAGCTTCAACGCCTCTTCGGGCGTGAGCGCCTTGCCGGAGCGCGCCTTCTTGAAGATACGACGGCAGTCGGCCTCCGTGTACGGGGCCGCGAAGATCTCGGTGACGCCGTAGTCGGATACGACACATCCAGCCTTGGCGAAGAACGCATGACGCCTTGCCATCGCCTCAAGGAAGTCGTCCCAGGTCTTCACGGGCATCTTGGCGGCGGCGGCGAGCTTGTCCATCCACTCGTTCCAGGCCTTGATGTTCTCAACCTTTGAGGCCTTGTCCGAACGCCACGCCGGCAGGATCTTGGTACCGAACGGCTTCTTCGCGATGGCGAGGTGGTGCTCGAGCGAGTCCACGGGGTCATCGGTGGTGCATACCACCTTGACGTTCGACTTCTTCATGAGCCCGCGCGCTGAGAAGCCCTTGCCGGCGAGCTTCGCGTTGCACTTCTTCCAGATGCGCTCGGCGGTGGCACCCGAAAGGCGCTCGGTCACGCCGAAGTAGCGCGCCAGCTCCAGGTGAGACCAGTCGAAGAGCGGGTTCTTGACGAGGCGCTCCATCGTCTCGGCGAACTTTACGAACTTGTCGTGCCACGAGGCGTTGCCGGTGACATACTTCTCCTCCACGCCGTTGGAGCGCATCTGGCGCCACTTGTAGTGGTCGCCGCCCAACCACACCTGCGCGATGTCGGTCCAGCGCTTGTCCTCCGCGATCTCCGCCGGCGGCAGATGGCAGTGGTAGTCGATGATGGGCATTTTCTCCGCATAGCCGTGATAGAGCTCGCGGGCCGCCTTGGTGCCAAGGAGGAAGTCGTCGTTGATGAATGCCATTGCGTGTTTTCCTTTCGTTGCGGTATCGGTGGAATTATATCATAAAAGGCGGAAAGGCGCAACTCTGGCGAATCGCGACACCTATACGGTTTTATGCGGTTATGCTATGTTTTATTGCATTATGGCGCAGGATTGCGCCATGCTATCTTCACATATCCCGAAACGGGGACCGCAAGCCGCTGGAGGCCCGGCCTGCCGACCGGCGAATCCACGAGCGCGCCGAACGTATCGTATACCTCCATCCGCGCAGGTACGGTGCGAAGGTCGAGCGCGAGAGAAGCCGTATTCGCGCCGTTGAGGATGTAGACGGTCCTGTCCGGCGCGCCCGCATCGGCGACCAGATTCTCCTCGTAGACGCCTATCACCCTTTCGTCCGCGCTTTCACCTTCGAGAAGCGGATAGTCGTTGGCAGGATGGCGCGGACGGAACGTCCCCTTCACAAGCGCATCCTTGTGCGCCTCGGCAAAGCGTATCCAGTGCGCCGTCATGCGGCGGTGGCTTTCCGGCAGATCGCCCAGATGCATGGAATACTGCACCACGCCAAAAAGCGAATTGAGGATACACCTCGCCGCGCTTTCAGGTGTCTCGTCGGCACGCCATTCCAGCATGTCGGAATGGACCGCCGTCCGACCGGACGTGAGACGGAGGCGCGCGATGCGCGTCCTGTTCTCCACCATGGAAAGCGGACAGTCCGTGGCGCGGAGCATGTTTCCGAAGCGCCGGATGGCCGGTCCGACGTAGGACTGCCGGAATTCGATCAGGATGTCCGGCTTGAGCGCCTTGAGTCTGCACATCGCCTCGGCGAGCATCGCATCCACGGCAAGGGGTATCGACTTCATGTCGCGCCCGGCGTAGTTCTCGGCGATGGCAGGGTCGACCACGCCGTCCTTGAGCGCGAAGCGTCCGATGAAATCCAGCTTCACGCCGTCTATGCCCCATTCCTTGACGGCGTTCTCGTAGGTACTGGCTACGAACTCGCGCACCTCCGGGAATCGAGGGTCGAGCACATGCCCGCCCGCGCACTCCACCGGTAGGAACTTCCCCTTGAACCGCGCGAAGTTGGCGCTGTCCTTCCCGACGAACGGCACCGAATACCACAGCATGTATCTAAGCCCCATGCCGTGCACTCGCTTCACGTGCGCGGCCATGTCGGGGAAATGCCGCCCCGGCTTCCAGTCGCCGCAGAAGCGGTAACCGTTCCAGGGACGGTTGCCGAGAGGCAGGTCTATCTGCCAGCCGTCATCCACTATCACCGTCTTCATGCCGAGCGCCGCGGCAAGGGCGCATTCGCGTTCCACGCCCTCGGCGCTGATATCCTGGTGGAAATCGTACCATGTGGAGTACACCGCGTCGAAGGCAGCGGGGGGAGCCGCCATCGGCTCGATTCCTGCCGCTCGGCATATCCATTCCGCCGCATCGCCGATCGCCTCGCCGTAGAATACCGGACGCGAATCAAGCCGTATCTCCACCGTGTATTCCTTCAGCGGCGCCTCCGGCACGGTGAAGAACGTGAACGAGCAGTGGAATCCCATCCGCCCCTCGCTCACGGGCGCCTTGAACACAACCTTGCGCAGCGACTCCGAACAGGCGAAGGCGAAGCGGTTCCCGTCGTTCGCATCGATGAAGGCGTAGAGCGGCATCCATGCGGCGAGCTCGCTGTTCATCGCCTCGCCCCACGGTATGCCGTAGTGCGTGGATTCGCTCGTCCAGAGATGGTGGACGTCGGTCTGCGGCACGAACCATTTCAGCGAGAATCCTGGCGGCGGCGACTCGACATCGTTCCTCATCGTCACGCGAACCGTCTCCACGCCGGACGCCACGGCGGCCTTGGAGACCTCGAAACGCCAGCCTCCCGGCGATGGGCAGTCCAGCCTGACGCCCTCCGCTAGCGTCGCCGCGCCCGCGCCGAGCGCCAGCGTGAATGCCACCGCAAGCGCAACCAATGCCTTTCGGCGGCAATCTTTGCGCGCCGCCGCTATACCATGCAATTCATATTCGTTCATGGCGACATTGTACCACACGAACGGGCATGGTGGCAAGTGGCGGTTGAGAATGGTCGCGCTTAAAATCAGGCATTTGCTTGGGAAGCCCGCTCGCAAATCATCGCCGCCATCTCATTCATGGCAAGACAATTAGCCCGAAAGATTGCTCCGGCATCCACCACCGACTGTGGAAATCCGCTCAGAATGAGCATCCGATCCGCTGCCAGCTCACGCGAATCCTCGGCGGAGGGATCATACTTGGGCGGCAAGGCGCACGGGCGCATCTTGATGAAACGGGCAAGCGGCTCCTCCTTGAGACGGCGAAGGGCTTCCTTTTCTCCAGGCGAGATAAAGCCGGAAATTGGAATCATGCCATGCCGCGCCTTTTCGATGATTTCATCAATGGCAGGCCGATGTTCTTCAAGGCTCAACTTGCGCGTAAGCCTCACGTGGAAGAGGAATGGAGAGGAAAGCAGCAGCGGATTGCCAATGGCATCCCACTGGCGCGAGGCATCGAGGATGGGATGGCGGATATTGGTGCGGCGCATGAAACGATTTGGATGCTGGGCCTTCCAGAGCGCCCGTGCCGGATTGAGCTTGATATAGCGGCGAATGGCCTTCAGCTGGCGAGAGGAAAAGGAAAGCACGAGCCAGAAGCGGCGTTCCCAATGAAACGGGGCTACCGCCCCGAACCCCGCCTTGGGGGCTCGGGGGCTTGCCTCCTTGGGGGCTCGGGGGCTTGCCTCCTTGGGGGCTCGGGGGCTCGCCCTCGTATCATTGCCCGCCATCCATTCACTGCGCCGCTGGAAATCCTTGATCCAACCAATCACATCAAAATTTGGGTCGATATCATAATTGGCGATCAGCAGAAGATGGATATGATCTGGCATGATGATGAAATTGGATGCCGTAAGCGCAGGATTACGGCGGTGGGTTTCACGCCATGCCGCAGCCACGGCTTCACCCGCCGGGAGAAGCGCAACCATGGCATCGGGATTGATGCGCGAAAGCACCTCTACCCTGCCCTCGGTGGCAAGTGTGATAAAGAAGAATTTACGCCCGAACCGCTGGAGATTCATTTTCACGGCGGATATTATAGCAAAATCAGTCGCGAAGCGCCTACCTTGGGCGGGGCTCGGGGCCGCCAGAGGCCCCGTCGTCATTGCAATTGAAGAAGCAAAAGCTTGATCTCATCATTTTCACGCAGATTGTTGCTGATTCTCCTTACGGAATCGAAAACGCCAACGCCCCTACCTTGGATCGTTTGCGCGTTCAAGGCGAGGTATGGCAAGATCATTGATACAGTTGGGGCGAATCGCATGGAATGTAGTATAGCAGATTGGGGGATGAAACGAAACACAAAGAAGCAGTGCAAAGACGCCTGGGGTGCGATTCTAAACCGTTGAGCCGCTTGCGCGTAGCGCGGTTGATACCGAGGCCTATGCCGACCTGCTCGCCCGACCCGCAGTTTGCAGGCACCCCGCCGGCATGATTTTGACGCGCGGGCCTTCACGCGCGCCCTT
>JAFXTB010000002.1 GCA_017525225.1 Kiritimatiellia bacterium | reverse complement strand
CAGCTGCCGTCTGTACACGTGGTGGTGGTCGAGCCGTCCGCCGCCTGCGTGGTCGTCACGGTGGCCTTCGCGGCGTCGCCGCCGGAATCCGTGAACTTCTGCGCGAGCTTCGCGCCTATCTTCGCTGCCAGCATCTCCACGGCGTTCGTCGCGCCGGATGCCGATGCGACCTTCAGCGCGTTTGCGGCGGCTGTCTGTTCGTGGTTGTTCTGGAAGTAGGTCAACACCGTGCCACCGCCCTTGGCTACGGCCGAGTTGTTCGAGCTGACCGTTGGCGCGACTTCGGCGAATGCCTTGCAGATCGACGCCACGATCTGTGCCGAGTTCTCAACCGTGTTCGTTCCCACGAGGAACAGGTCGAGCGCGTGCGTCTTTGTGCTGGGCGAGAGCCACGCCGTGTCCTCCTCGTAGTGGGCGGCGAACGCCTCCTTGTCGGAAGGAATGCTCGTCACGGTGCCGCGCCCGATCGCAAGCACCTCGGTGTAGCCGTTGACGTACATGCCCTTGACGTCCACATCCCGCACCTTGGGCGCGGAAGTGCATCCCGTCATCGCCGCCGCGATCGCGGCCAGCGCAGTCATCATCAGTTTTTTCATGGTTTGTTTTCCTTTCTTGTTTTACGCCTGCCGTCATTGGCAAACGCAAGCTGTATGTGCCTCCTCGCCTCGGCCACGCCCTCCGGCGTGTGCCTGAGCCACGTAATCCATCCGAAGCGCCTCACGCCGAACCAGATCCGGCGGCGCTTCCACCTTTTGATGCCGCTCTTCTCCATCATGTCCCTGAAGGTGTCGTCGGCGACCTTGCGCGGCACGATCCGTCCCCGGTACATGGCGTCGTGCGCGATCGCCGCCGCCATGATGTCGGGATCGTACGGGGAGCCGAAGATGGGCCACAGGAGGCGCGGTATCGATGCGCCATCCGTGCGGAAGCCCGGCATCACGTGCACCACCACATCCCAGCCGCCCACCGTCGCCGGGAAGTAGAAGTCCTGCGTGAGCACGTAGTCCGTGCCCTTGAGCGGCCTCACGGCCGGCTTCGCTGGAAAAACTGCCTTGCCCATTGCGTGCGGAATTATCGCACATCCCCGCACGCCGCGCCCCGCCCGGTGCGGATGATGCGGCCAGCCGCCGCGATATCGGGGCGGGCGGCTTTAGCCGCCGCATCCTCCGCATGACGCAAGGCGCAAGTGTGCCCTCTTGTGGTATCATTCGCGGCACAGCCAGGAAAAGCAACCATGCAGGAAAACATGACATACTTCTTCATCATCGGCGCGGTCGTGGTCGCGCTCGCGGCGCTTGCGGCGCTCGTCAACTACGTGATCTCGATCGTGCACGGCTTCCGGCGCGATCCGCCGCTCCCGGAGGAGCTGGCGAAAGGCTACGCCACGAAACAGGAGCTCGCCGCCGAGATCGCGGAGCTCAAGGAAGAACTCAAGGCCGAGCGCGAGCGCATCGACAAGATCCACGCGAAGCAGTTTGACTTGATACGGGGACTCACCGCGGAACTGACCGAGAGGTACAGCCGCCTTGAGTCCTCTATCAGTTCCTGGCAGCTCGGCATCGAGCGCATGATCGGAAGAATCGAAGGAAAGGTAGTGACCCAATGAACCTCAAGCAGCTGATAATCGCGTTCCTCTCCCCGCGCTATCCCGCGGCCTACACGGAGGCCTCCATCGCGCAGCGCCTCAACGCCTCGCAGATGCTCGACAAGCGCTGCACGGTCGATGAAGTCTCCGACGCCCTGCGCGCCCTCCACAAGATGAAGATGGTCGATCTCCAGATCGACCAGATGGACAACTCCGCCGTCTGGCAGGTCACGGAGGAAGGCATCAAGAAATGGGTGCTGGAAGGCAGGGTAACCGTAGTATGAACACGCGCTGCTACCGCTCGAAGATAGGCCGCCTGCCGTTCGCGATCCGCAACGAGCTCAACGAGCGCATCCGCGACGGCGCCCAGGGCGCGGAGCTGCTCGACTGGCTCAACGGCCTGAAGGAGACAAAGAAAGTCCTCCGCGAGATGAAGTCCGGCCCCGTGAACGCGCAGAACCTCACCGACTGGCGCTCCTCCGGCTACAACGACTGGCTCGAAGACCAGAAGGACGCCGACCGCATCCGCCGCCTCGCCGAAGTCTCGCAGACCCTCGCCGCCGCCGCCGGCGGCAACGTCGCCGGCATCGGCTGCAGCATCGCGACGGCGAAGATTATGGACGCCCTGGAATCGGCCGACGACGACAAGATCGCCGACCTCTCGACGGCCCTCGTGAAGCTTCGCGCCGGCGAGAACGCGGCACAGAAGGTCGCGCTCGCCGAGGAGAAGAACGCCCTCGCCAAGGAGCAGCTCGAGCTTTCCCGCGCGAAGTTCGAGCGCGACACCACGCGCCTCTTCATCAAGTGGGCGCAGAGCAAGGACGCCCTCGCGCTCGCCACCGACAAGCGCCTCGGCTCCGACGAAAAGACCGAGCGCCTCGGGCGTCTCATGTTCGGCGACCTCTGGGAGGGCGCGAAAGATGGCAGATAATCCCCCAGCTGTCGCTCCTAAGAGTCTTGCTCCTACCGCCTCCCCCGTCATCCAGATGCGCTCCGGCCAGCGGCGCCTGTTCCAGCTTGTCGAGCAGTACCGCCTTCTCGGCTTCATCGCGCGCCGCCAGTACGGCAAGACCACCACCTGCGCGAACATCGCGCTCAAGAAGATGATGAAGCACCGCGACCACACGGTAATCTTCGGATCGGCCAAGCTCAACCTCTCGCGCGAGATCGTCCGCAAGGAGGCTGCCGTCTTCGAGAAGGCGATCTCGGCGGCGATGGCGCGCCTCGACGAGGGCAAGGTGCAGCTCGCCGACGACAAGACCGGCCGCAGCGTGAGCGGCCTCACGCACGATGACTTCGCCGACCTCTTCGAGCATTCGCGCCTGGAGTTCCGCTACTACCACACCCGATCCTCCTACTCGCGTACCAAGGTGGTCGCGCTCCGTCCCGACACCGTCGGCGAGACCGGCGACCTCATGTGCGACGAGGTGGGCCGCATCGGCAACTGGAAGGACGTCTGGGAGGCGGTCGAGCCGATCGTCGCATCGAACCCGCAGTTCCGCATCCTCCTCCTCACCACGCCGCCGCCCGACGACGCCCACTACTCCTTCGAGCAGCTTGCGCCCCCGCCGGGAATGCAGTTCCCCGTCTCGCCGTCCGGCAACGTCTATGAATCCGTCAAGGGCGTCACCTGCCTGCGCGTCGATGCCTGGGACGCCTACGCCGACGGCGTCGCGCTCTACGACACCAAGACCGCCCAGCCGGTCACGCCCGAGGAGTCGCGCCGCCGCGCGTTCGACAAGGACGCCTGGGACCGCAACTACGGCTGCCTCTTCATCACCGGCGGCTCGGCTGCCGTCGGCCTCATCAAGCTCATGGAGGCGATGGAGCGCGGCGAGCGCGCCGGCTGCGTCTATGCCGAGGATGATCTGCCGCCCGGCTGGGAACGCCTCTTCGACCTCTCGAAGGGGCCCGTCGGCATCGGCGCGGACCCCGCCACAACGGAGGGCGAGAAGTCCAACCCCTTCGGCATCGCCGTCACCCAGCGCATCGACGGGCGCTATGCCGCGAAGCTCATCATCTCAATGAAATCGAAGGATCCGAAGAAGCCGAAGGGCATCCTCTACGAGCTTGCGACGCGGCTCAAGGCCAAGGCCGTCGCCATCGACGCGACAAGCGAGGTGTACTGGGCCACCGAGGTGCGCGAGATGCTGGAGGGCGTCTGCCAGGTCATCCTCCTCAAAAGCTCCGAGCGTCTGGATTTCATGGGCGAGCGCGTCCTGTACAAGACCTACCTCGGCCAGCTGCTCGTCAACGCCATCGACGAAGACCAGATCGACCTCCCCAACGACTTCAACGTCAAGGACGACTTCCGCCTCGTCAAGAAGATGAAAGGCGGCTTCGACAACTCCCTCGACACCGCCACCGGCCGCCACGGCGACCTCTTCGACGGCACGAAGAACTCCCTCCACGCCCTCATCGAAGGCACCGAGGAGGCCAAGGCCGACGCGGTGCAGATCGGCGCCCGCGTTGCGTCAATATCGGAGCGGGCGGCTTTAGCCGCCCAGTCCCGCCTCACCATGTTCCCGCCCCCCGACGACGGCCCCTCCACCCCAACCCTCAACTCATAGGTTTTGCAGGCCGCGCTCCGTCGCGGCCCACCAACGAAAGGCCTCCATGAAGCAATACAACGACCAAATCACGGAAATGGATCCGCGCCGCGAACTGCCGAGCGTGGTCCGGTATCTTTCCGCCGACCGTCTCGCCGGCATCATCGAAGAGGCGCAGAACGGCGACACCCGCGAGCTTTTCGCGCTCTACCGCGACGTGATCTCCAACGACAACCAGGTGCGTTCCGAGTTCTTCAAGCGCAAGATCGCCGTCCTTGGCGATCCGGTCTCCGTCGTTCCCTTCCGCAAGGGCGACAGGTCCGACGTCGCCGCCGCCGAGCTCTGCGGCGAAATCCTGGACAACCCCACCTTCGCGGACGCGGAATCCTGGCTGATGAACGCGACGCTCTACCCCGTCGCGGTTGTCGAGAAGGTGTTCGCGCCGCTTCCCGGCGGCGGCTTCGCGCTCAAGGCGCTCGTACCCGTCCACTACCAGCTCCTCGACTACTCGCAGGGTGCGTTGCGCGTCTTCGACGTCGACGACGCCGGCACGCCGCTTTCCACCTCCCACGAAGTCACGCCGGAGCGCTATATCGTCCACCGCTGCGACCTCATACCCGCGCCAGACAACTGGGGCGGCGCGATGCGGTCTATCCTCTTCTGGTGGCTGCTGCGCACGATGTCGCGCCAGTGGTGGGCCGATCTCCTCGAGCGCTTCGGCGTCCCGTTCCTGAAGGGCAAGTATAGCGACGAGAAGGGCCGTGCCACGCTCGAGCGCGCTTTCCGGCTTGCCGTGCGCCTCGGCGCGATCGTCGTCTCGAAGAACACCGAGGTCGAGGTTGTCCAGGCGGCGAACAGCGACTCCTCCAACAGCCACGAGCGGTTCATCACCATCTGCAACCAGGAGATTTCCAAGCTTATCGTCGGCCAAACGCTCTCCTCCAGCGCCTCGCCCACGGGAGAGCTCGGCGGAGGTACCGCGAACCTCCAGGGAGAAGTGCGGGATGACATCAGGAAAGCAGATGCCAAGTCCCTTGCCGCGACCTTCCGCGGTCAGCTCTTCGACCAGCTCCTTGCAATCAACGGACGGACAGGCCGCGCACCGAGGATCCTCTTCGGATCGGAATCCATCGCCGAGCAGAAGGCCACGCTCACCCTGATCGGCAAACTCCACGAAGCAGGTCTTGAACCCGATGATGATGCCCTCGACACCATCTCCGAGCGCATCGGCTTCGGCATCCGCCGCGCTGCCGTCCCCCAGTCCCCGATGCTTCCCTTTTCCGTTTCCATCCCCGCCACCGGCGTCCCTACGAGTCTTGCTCCTACTACCATCCCACTCTCCGCCGGCGATTCAGTAGAAGATCGCACGGCCGCCGCCCGTGCGGATGATCTCACACGCGCCTTCGCCGCCGACCTCGCGCCCCTCAAAGACATCATCGCCGAATCCACCTCGCCCGATGACTGCATCCGTCGCGTCGAAGCATTGATCACCCAGCACAACCCCGCCAACGCCGCCGACGTGATCGAAAAGGCGCTCTACGTCTATTCCATGGCCGGCGCCCGCTCCGCCCAGCGTCCCAAGTCCTGATGACCGAGCTTGCTCGGCCTTTCCCCTAAAAACAGTTCCAACCCACAAGAAAGGCAGCTAGGTAATGACAGACCAAGAGAAACAAGCAATGATTAACAAGATGGTCGCCGGTGAACTGTGCATCAAAGTACTAAGCGAAAACGAGTTCTACGGGCTGCTGTCTGGTCTGACGCGGATGTATTTCGCGCGGGTCTGGAACTGTTGTGACGCTTCTGGGCGAATGGACCACGAATGGAGCGCGTTGTCGGACATCTTTCAGAGAGTGTGCGAAGAAAGAGAAAGAGGCGTGACGGCAGAGCGTCCTTCTCGCGAGACAGTATTGGAGCATACAACCGGAGAATGATAGAATGGCTGAATTGTTGAAACTACCGCGCAGCCAATGCTCCATCCTTCCGCTCGTCTTGAAAGGCAAGTGGTTCGACATGATCGCCTCCGGCGAGAAGCGCGAGGAATACCGGCTTCCCACGCTCTACTGGCGGAAGCGGCTTCACAACTGGGATCGTAAATTCACCGAAAACAC
Organism: Kiritimatiellia bacterium; assembly: GCA_017525225.1. Taxonomy (GTDB): domain Bacteria; phylum Verrucomicrobiota; class Kiritimatiellia; order RFP12; family UBA1067; genus RGIG6720. Next base: position 22,688 of record JAFXTB010000002.1, on the reverse strand, counting down.
AACGCCAGTCGTCGAGTTCCGCCTTGGCTACGCGAAAGATGCTCCGCGAATGGCCATCTGGTGCATGGGAATTGAGACCGTAAGAGGCCTAATGCCTTACGCCTACGTGGATGCAAGTACTGAGAAAATCAGGCATCCAGAATGGGGCGAACCCGATGCACCGCATTTCTTTATAGAACTCGGCGGGCGTGTTTATCTCGATTAACTCCTGTCCCATGACTATCTTTTGGCGTTGCCTACATAAGCTGTTCTCGTGCTTGTGGGTATTTACCTACTGGCTGTCCGAGAAGATGTTGGATGGTCAGCTCTACTGTTCGCGGCGGATTGCCGATCCACCCTTTTGATAATGGGGGTCAAGCGAGGTCTTCAGCCGACTCCCTAACCCAAACCATTACTTTCTGCGTAACCCTAATACGCTTTCCCCGTCCAATTCCCATCCTCACCCCGCAATATCCGCCAATCCGCCCCATAAAATCAACACTTTTCAAGCCTCATCAAGCTCCTTCAATCCTCATCAACCCCCGCCATCTCTTTCTGGCGTTGACAGTATACGCCACACTTCGCAGAAATTGCAGCGCACCCTCGTCAATCTTCGAGAGGAAATCGGCATAGAACAGCCTGCCTACGCGCAGGGATCGGGCAAAGGTGGCTTTCAAATGGGACTTCGCACCCATCACGATCGACATGACGTTCTTGGGTGACGCTTGCTCGACGATCGCGGCGTCAAGTCGGACAGCATCCGCTGCTGCCGCCTCGGCGTCGTTTTCGGAAGCGTATGCTCGTATGTTCCCAATGTATGTTATGTAGTCGATCTTGTCCTTCATTCAGGCCCCCTGTTATGCGCTTTCAGGTATGCGACAGTACCCCACTTCGCCGGGATGCGTCCATCGCCGGTGAGAATCCACATCACAGGATACTGCGGCGGAACTTCGCGAACGGTACCGTATCCGTCAGTGAGGTAGATCAGGACAGCGGGCTCCAGCTCGGGGTGTTCGTCCACATAATCGAACACCGGATCGAATGACGTCCCGCCACCGCCGTAGAATTCAACGCCGCGCAGGTCGAAATCGGATGTCTCGTCGTACCTTTCAGCGGACTCTACCTCGGCGTCACACTGAAGTACGGTGACTTCATACGATCCGAAAGACGACAAGATGGCACGAAGTTCCGCGAAGAACTGAGGAAGGTCGCACATCGTACTGCCGCTCGTGTCAATCGCCACGACCGCCCTGAGGCGTTCCTGCCTTGAACTCTGCAGATACAGTCCGCGACCGATATGCCGTCGACTCGGTGGCAACCAGCGCCGTGACCCGCCAAACGCGCTTGTCACGAATTGAGCCAGCTGCTCGCGCCAATCGACCTTCGGTGCCAGCAAATCGTTCACGATACCCTTCAGATGCGCAGGGAGTTCACCGCGCGTACGATCGACCTGCATGGCCGCCGAAAGCACGGCCTCGCGCATGGAGTCGGCAACGCCGACGGCAACCACGGGCGCATAGTCCCTGTCATAGCCCACCTCACCCCATTTGTCCCAGACGGCCAGACGGCGGTTAGCGGCGGCACTATTCTCCACGTTATCTTCTTTGACGACATGCTTGTCGAACTGCCCTTCCAAACCTGCCGTCGTCTTGTCGGTATGCTCGTTTTTGTCCCGTTCACTGTTCTTCCGCCTAGACACCTTAATCAATCCGTACATCTCCTCGGCGGACTTGTCGTTCCATCCCGTTTCCGGCAGAAGGGCAAAGCGTGGCACCTTGATTCCCTCCTTGGCCAACAAACGGTTGACCTCCATGTCGGCGGCGATATTGAAACGTTCCCTCTCGAATCCGTGGCCGCGCAACATGTGGAGAAGAATCGAATGCCAGACCTCATGTGCCAGGACGAAGGAAAGCTCTTCTTGCTTCAGGTCGTCGCAGAACGCCACGTCGACGAATATCTTGGAGCCATCGGTAGAAGCCGTGCGCAGACGACAATCGCGCACGGCGACGATGTCCATCCGCATCATCACCGCCGCCGTAAACGGGAAGCGGAACAGGAACTGCTGCCGGCAACGACCGATCAGTTCCTCCGCCCGCCGCTTGAGTCCCGCGAGCTTCTGCGGTGAAAGGGAGGATGTTGGTTCAAGACCGCCCATTCTCACCCCCGTTCCATCCGGCTCGTCATCGACGCACCGAACTTGGCTACCCAATCCTTGTAAGACGGATGTGACCTGACTTTTGCTATCTTCGCCATGTCCCGTCCGCCCGCGCTGGACATCACGTCGATCATCGCCATCGTCGCGAAGTCAGCCGGGAGCTGCATGCTGATGCGGAAAAAACCGTCAAGCCTGCGTGCTTCGTCCTCTGTGTCCGATCCGCGCCAGAGCAAGTAGGTCATTGCGGAGCAGAGTGCGTACCTGCGATCGGCTTCTGCCGGTATCTTGACCTTCACGGCAGGATCCGTCATCATCTCCAGGACATCGTCGAACGTCGCGTTGAGCTTGAAGAATTCCATGAACTCCACGCCCGCGCGGTTGCCGACAAGTCCGTACACGACCTTCCTCAGGAGCGACACGTTGTTGTCGCCGAACTGCTTGACCATGTGGCTCACGCGTTCCCACGAACGTGGTGAAGGCCAACCACGTTCCAGGTTTTCGCCTTCCTGATTGAATAGGCAAGAGGGACGAAAATGGATGAAACCCGTCACGGCGGGATGGATCGAATGGGCCGTCGCCCACTTGATCCAGCTCTCCACATCATCGGTCATCTCGACATGGAGGAACCTGTTCGCGAGCGCCGATGACATGGTGGCGGCAACCGCCCTGTCCTGCGTCCTGTTGCCCGCCGCGCAGATATACCATCCGTCCGGCACCTTGTACAGTTCGCCGAGGCGCCTGTCGAGGATAAACTCGTATGCCGCGACCTGGAGCGAACGGTCGGCGGCAGTGATCTCGTCGAAAAGTATGATGCCTCGCGACTTCGGATCGCGCGGCCACTCGCTCGCGACAAGCCACTTCACGCCATCTTCGCCAGGAACCGGGAGACCACGTATGTCCACAGGTTCGCGCTGGGCAAGCCGCACATCGATGAAACCGATCCCCAGCTCCTCTGCCACGCTTCGGAGGATCGTAGACTTGCCAAGTCCCGGCGCACCCCATACCATAAGCGGCGGCAGCAGTTTCGCCAGCTTTGGATCGTCTTCCAGCGCTTTCAGCTGCATCCGCAGCAGACTTGCCAGTTCGTCCGCAGTTATGCGGTTATGAATGTCCAATCGTCCATGATTTTCCATTTTAGGCTCCTTTGATCCAATACTCAATTCTTCATCGACACTCGGGTTCTAAACGACAACACGTTTCCGACCACATTTAGGCCTTTTCTTCGTCTGGTTGACAAAGTATGGCGGGAAGTTCCCATTCCAACCACACGCCTTTACCACTCTTCCTTGTCCTCAGCAAAATCAAATCAATGTCTGACAAGGGCCAGAACGGTCTTTCGGCATCTTTATCAATTCTTGCAAACGCAAACTTCCTAACCTCACCGTTTAGTCTTGCGACGATGTTTATGCGCTGAGGATTGTTACGGCAGAGTACTGCCTTTTCAACGCCTGCGCACGACCTTACCTTGCGCAAAGCCATGTGCATCCAGTCAGGTGGCGAGGAGGCCCAAGGAAAGTCCTTCCTCTCCTGTTCGCTCCATTCTGTCCTGATATAAATTGGAAGGGACTCCTTCTCGTCATCAGGCAGCAACGGCGCTCCATCTGCGTGCGCCGCTTGATATTCGTCAACAGGGTCTATGTATTCAGTCAAATCCACATACATCCAACCGAACACATCCACAAAGTCCCCTTCGTGGATTGCTTCCCCCTCTATGTGTTGCTCACTAATGAAGATGTCAAGCGGTATTCCGAGTGTCTTGGAATTCACTGTAATGCATAAAACATCACGCTCGAAGGCCTTGAGCTTCCGAACATCAGTCACCTTGCTAGAGAGAGAAAAGAATGCGCCGGATATGCGACTAAGGCCATTCCCCTGTTCGAATCTGTCGAAAACGTCTTCCGTGATTTGTATCTTGAGCGGATGCCCCGACTCTTCCACTAAAGGCCCTTCCGAGACTTCAAAGGTGCTGTCGCATTCCCGAAGATCAGATGTCTTCTTCATGCTACTTGCAAATCCCGCTAACTTGGCTTTCAGTCGTTGACCTCGTGCCACGTAGAATTTGTCGACCGCATACCACGGCATTACGGCCACGACATCACAGCCGTTCTCCAGCCTAATAACTGCATCGGCCGCTTCTCCGAGAGCCCACGTCTTGTATCCCCAGACCCTCGCGACTGCATTCGCCTCAAATCCCGGATAGTCCTTGGAGAAATGCGGGAAGTATCCGAGATTCGCCCGGTGTTCACCACTCTCGTCGCTACCGACGACGGAAAGTACTGACAGTTCCTCAGCTGCGTGCCCTGCGGAGAACATCAGCGTCATCTTAGAATATTTGGATGGTCCGCCGACCCACTCCTGCATGTCATAACACTTGGAATGACCGACATCCACGACATTCTTGCTGACGACATAAAGCATACGTTCCAATTCACTTTGCGCAGGTTCTTTTCCAAGGAACCCATACCACAATGCGGCAAACGAGAGTCCGGTTACAGCGCCGGTCTTTGGCCTGAATCGACTTATCATCCCGCCTTCCCAAACTGGTTGGGGGAAGGATTCGATCACGGCTTCCGAATTTCCGAGCATGCAGAAAATTGCAGCCTGCCAAGCCAGCGGAGCCCTCACTCCTATTGCCCATTTCGGGACCTCACCCTCATCGTCAGACTTGTCATCAAAGGCGTCAGCCGCATCCCTCGTCAAGGCGAACAGAGCATCCTTCACCTCTGCCGTGTCTTCCCCTCGAAGCATTCGAACATGGCATTCCAGAACATTTGCCAGTACACGTCCCGACATGTCAATGTTACAGGCCGAGACTAAAGCCAAGACGGCATCCTTAATTCTCTCGCAGACGTCTGCATCGTCATGATGTAACCGCAGATAACGCAACAACGACAAGAAGACTCGCGCCACACCTTTCGTGAAGTCACCATCTCCAGTAGCTTTCCTATTCCCGATGTAGTCAATGACAAGACAGGCGCAAAATGGCATGCCAAGGCAGAAAGCCGTATCTGCAAGCGCACTAAGCGCCCTCGTGTCCAGATCGGATATCCTGACGGAGAACCCGTCTTCAAGAAGTAGCCCTAATATCGTAATGACAACATCCCTGTTGAGGGACACATCTGCGGCATTGAGCAGCCGCTCCATAAGTTCCGACGATTTGACACCCCTCATCGCCACCAGACCATCGGGGTCGTTGTCCGTCAGAAACGCCCTGGCCACCGGCATGAGCAGCCGTGCCGACGACTCAAAATTTCCAGATGAAACCAAACCCTCCACTACGGTCAACAACTGGAGAAACACCTTATCGACATCCCCGCATGGTCCATTCAATACTGCTGGTTCGAATCCATATCCCTGCACATAGCAGTCGTCAACGAGCAACCGGCTCCGCTCTACGACTGCGGCATGAAGTGCGGACGATACCATGTCCGAGAGAAGTCCCGGCAATTTGCCCGATATGGGCTTCAGTTCCAGATTTCTCTTTTCTAATATCATCGCACTAATCCGCCGCAAAAACACAAGCCGTTTCCCGGTTCCAAGATGCGCCGACATCGCGGTATCGATATCTGCACAGACCCATCCTATACCACTCTCGTTCTTGGCGGTTATCGTTTGTCCCACTGAAACTGCAATGCGGTACTCGGCATATCCGCAATCATGAACATATTCCAGCCAAGCGCTCCCGTCGCGTGTATGCTCTCCTGACGAATCACATCCAGTGACATCCCTCCATCCCCTGTTGACAAGGATGTTGGCGTCGATGACGGCACCAGAATAAGCGAAGTTCATCTGGGAAAGGAACGGCAACGTGCTTCTGTACGCTGCCACCTCCTTCTTTGCGCGGTCAATCTCCTGCTTAGGGATTTCTGGTAGAACTGTCATGTCTTTGCGCATCTCATTTTCCTTTCGGGTTGGTTGCCGTTATTCTACCAGAAACATGCCTAAAAAATGTCAATTCCCCATTGACATTTCAGGCGATGTCGATCGGCTCGCAACCACAAAGAACAAGCAAGTCGTTTATGTCAAAAAGGCTTAATATCTTGTTTGAGAGGCAATAGGCGAAAACCTGAGATTCCATGTCGGTGTCTCCAAACGCATAACCAGCGGCCTTTATGAAGTTCTCCGATTCTTCCCTTGTCAGCCGAAGCCCGACGCAAAGCTGAAACACCGTTCGTCGCGAAACCCTAGTCATCGGATCTGATATGATACGGGAATACACCTGGCGGCTAACACCTGCGTTCTTGTAGCACACACTCGCCTTGCCGTCGTATCTGTCACCGACCAACTGCATCAACAGGCGGCCGAAGGACTTGTTTTCTCTCACCGTCTCGAGGATTGCCGCACGACGCTCTTCAAGAGTTAGCTCGCGCCCTCTTATACTGAATCGCATACCGCTCCATCTGGCCTCAGCTTCAGCAACCGCAGCATCAACAAGTCTCTTTATGGCGGAATACGCAGTCGCAATCCGTTCGCCACTCATGCGTTCAACAGGCGTCGGCATCACTTCCTGCTGGAGTTGCAGTTCCAGTTCATGAAGCATGACGGAATCAGCTTTGATATCCAGCAGGCGAGCCGCATCATCGCCATCGCGATTATCCAGTGTTTTTTCGAACATGTCCTTATTCCTTATTGTACGAACAAAATGAACAACAGTACGATTATACCACATCGCCCATGCATCACTCATCTCAAATTCTTAAGAAGAATATGCTTTATCCTCCAGCATGCCGGCCAGCACCTCGGCGAGGAAGAGGCGGGTGCGGGATTGGATGCCGAGGGACTTGCTTTCGCGCGGGCCGGCGACGTTGAGGACGAACGGCACGGGATGCTCGACGGCGAAGAACTGTCCGAGCCACTTGCGCACCTTGCCGACGGCATCCGCCTCGCCGAACGTGACGACGAAATGCGACTTCATCATGTTCATGCAGAAGTCGCGCGTCCGCAGCGTGCCGCCGTTTAGCGGATAGGTATCGGTCAGGATCAGCGTCGCGTGGGAGTCGGCGACGTTCTGCCGCGTCCGCACAATGTAGTTCGCGCTCGCGTGTTCCTGCATGTACGCGCGAAAACGCTCGGGAACGGTCCCGTTCTCCGCACGCCAGCCCTTGGGTAACCAGCCGCCCCAGACAAGGCCGAGACCAAGGGCCGCCTCAAGCGCCCCTTGGTCAACGCCGGTCTGCCCCCCGGACACGATTTTCAGTTCTTGCCTGGTCATTGTGGTTCCTCTTTCCGAGGCCAGTCGGCATACCCGACCTGGCGCTTCAATTCCTCGATCGTCGCCTTGACGGCCGCCGCAAACGCGCTCGGTACGCGCGAGACGGCGGCGAGAATCGGATCGGCCTCGTGGAGATAACGCGCTGGCTTGGTCGGCTCGTCCTTGGGCGGGGCCTTCATGAAGTCGCGCGTGTTGCAGATCCGATCCGCCAGCTTCACCATCAGGATCTCCGGCGGCGCCTCGCGGGCCAGCCGTTCCATGTAGAGACGCTCCGCGTCATCGTGGCCTTTGGCGGATGGATACTCGGGACGGCTGAACGTGAGATAAAGGATGCCCTCGAACACCTTGATTCCATGCTCGCCGGCGGCATTGAGAATCGAAATGGCCGGCACGCGCGTATCCTCCACGAGGTCGTGTCCCCAAGCGACGGCCAGCGGCACGGGATCCGCCTCCTCCGTCATGCCCCACGCCTTCAGCTGGGCCACCACCGCACGCGGATGCGCGATGTAGGGCACGTGGCCCTTACCCTTCCGCTCAACACCGCAGTGCCATTCGTCGGCCAACGCCTCCATCTTCTGAACCACATTCATCCTTCTGTTTTCCCTCTTGTCATTTATGACCAATTGGAACACCATTCGTCGTACACATCGTCCATTATTGAGAAATTCTGCATGTCGATGTCATCCGACAAATGATGGCGCAACTTTATGAGCAAAATCCATGCCAAAGGCGAGGCCTGAGGACTTCTGACTTAAGGCTCCAAAACCATGCGCTATTTACCCCTACATATTTTGAACACATGTCGCCATATTTTACGCATTAGTACCAATCGTAACCCATTGTTGATTTATTTCACCTTGAAGTCTCACCTTCAAGAACTGTGGCGGACAACCCAAGGCCACTATCTTTTAAGATAGTAAGATAGGCTATATTCTATTTAAAAAGGGAATGGATACTGCATTCCACTCGGTAACGATTTGGGCGGCTTGAACGGCATAAAGTCCCTTGATTTAACACCATGGCAACAGTGTCCCCAGCGTGTTCCATTCGTACGGTGTCATACGGCGATGTTTTGTCTATGTTGGACGACTGTGAATTTTGATATAATGTCTGCATGAGAAACGCCAGTTACAAGTCGGTGAGGAAAGTTGCAGTGGCCATAAAGCTTTCGAACGCCTCATGGCGAGACTTTCTCACCGGTTTCTTCAACTATGCGAAGCGAAGCGCCTACTGGGACATACGTGTCATCCAATCAGTGGATGAACTTGAGCGCGCGCTCCCCGGATGCCATGGTGTGGTCACAGGCATGGAACCGAACCGCAGGATACAGTCCATGCTCGCCAGTTCCGGCATCCCGCTTGTGGCCGTGGGGGCGGAGTGGCGGCTCGACCGCAGGATCAAGGGCGTCGCATGCATACGCAACGACAACAGGGACATCGGGTTGTTCTGTGCACGGTACTTTCTGACGCTCGGCGCATTCGCATCGGCGGGCTTCATTCCGTCCTCATCCGAAGACGACTGGTCGATTGCGCGCCAGAGGGGCTTCCTGGGCGGATTCGACGGCGTTGAGAGATCCGTATTTGGAGGGACGGAGGAACCAGGTTCGGATGGTGACATCGCCATGCTCGCGGGATGGCTCAAGTCGCTCCCGAAGCCGGCGGCCGTCATGGCGGCATGGGATGGACGAGCCGTCCATGCGCTCACCGCATGCCGCATCGCGCGACTGAAGGTGCCGGGGCAGGTCTCCGTAATCGGGGTCGACGACGACCGGCTCCTTTGCGACTTCACCACCCCGCCGATGACCAGCATTGCGCCCGACCATGCGCTTGAAGGCCATATCGCCGCAAAGACCCTTGACCGCATGATGCGTGGCGTGTGCAGGCCGAATGTTGGTACGGCTGGACGCGATGGTGCGCGGAGAATACTGAATACCGCGAAGAAGATCGTCGAACGGGAATCGGCGAGACCCATCTCCCCCGTGACCTCACTCATAGCGCGGGCGCTAGCCTTCATCGGCGACCATGCCGCGGAAAGCATCAAGGCAGAAGATGTAGCGAGGGCGCTTGGCGTATCGCGGTCGCTGCTGGATCTGCGCTTCCGTGAGTTCCGCAATGAGACTGTGGCGAAAGCCATAACCGGCAGGCGTCTTGACGAGGTGAAGCGATTTCTGGCCGACACGAGCCTTTCCATCCGCGCCATCTCGGTACAATGCGGTTTCGCCAACCCCAACCATCTGAAGAACCTCTTCAAGCGGCACCTTGGAACTTCCATGCGCGAATGGCGCAGGTCGCGTATAGCGCCCGGTGTCGCAGGGTCGTTGCCGCGATCACGGCCGTCAAGCTGCGACGACTAGGTTCAATCTATCGTCACGGACACCGAAAGGCTCTTTTCGCCACGCGCCTCGAACGCGCGGATCCGCAGGGGAACCGCCCGCACGGCTTCGCCAGCACTCGGGGCGACAACAAGTCAGCGCGAAAATCTAATCATTTGGAATCCTTGGTGAAAAAATCGTCAGCGTGCGCTGCCGAGGAGGTCGGCCGCCGTGTCGCCGCACTGCGACGTCGTGGATCTTCCGCCCAGGTCGGGCGTAAGGCCACGACCTTCGGCGAGCATCCGTGCGAGTGTGGAAAGGATGCGGTCGTGCCAGTTCCTGTGCCCAAGGTGGTCGAGCATCTGGGCGGCGCTCCAGAATGTCGCCAAGGGATTGGCGATGCCCTTGCCGGCGATGTCGGGCGCGCTGCCGTGGATCGGCTCGAACATCGAGGGATGCGTGCGATCCGGGTTGACGTTCGCGCCCGCCGCGAGCCCCATCCCGCCGGAGATGGCGGCGCCCAGGTCGGTGAGGATGTCGCCGAAGAGGTTCGATGCCACCACGATCTGGAAGCGCCTGGGGTCCTTCACCATGAACATTGCGGCGGCGTCGACGAGCAAAGAATGCGTCTCCACGTCCGGATAGTCCTTGCCGACCTCCCGGAACACCTGGTCCCAGAACACCATCGAATAGTTCAGCGCGTTGCCCTTGGAGATGCTCGTGAGCGTCTTCCCCTCGCGCCTGGCGAGCTCGTAGGCGTAGCGGATGATCCGCTCCGTGCCCTTGCGCGAGAATACGCCGTCCTGTATGACGACCTCCTGCGGCGTGCCAGCATAGAGCCATGCGCCCGCGCCCGCGTACTCGCCTTCCGAGTTCTCGCGTATGAACACCATGTCCACGTCCTCCGGCGCCACGCCCTTCAAGGGGCATGGCGCACCCGGCAGCAGCTTCACGGGGCGGATGTTCACGTACTGGTCGAAGCCGTGGCGTATCTCCAGCAGCAGTTCGCGCAGCGACACATGGTCCGGGACGCGCGGGGAGCCCACCGCACCAAGGAAGATCGCATCGAAGGCGTCAAGCGTCGCAAGGGCGTCCGGCGGCATCATGCGTCCGTTCTCCAGGTAGTAGTCGCATCCCCACGGGAAGTCCACGAACTCGAACCTGAACGTGCCATCGAGGGCAGCCGCCCGCTCCAGCAGCCTTTTACCCTGCTCGATCACCTCCGGCCCGATGCCGTCGCCTGCGATCACCGCGATCCTATGTGCAACCATCATGCCTCCTCCAACGCCGCCATGCCGGCACGTCACCTGTCGACCGCCGCCATCTCGCGCCCCACGGCGGCGATGCGGCGCTCTATGCGCGTCTTTATCTGGCTGACGAAATTGCGCGTGATCCCGAACTTCGCGGCGACCTCCTCTATCGGGCGGCCTTCCAGCGCGTACTCCCTGTACACGCTACGGTCGCGGTCGGACAGCGCCGAGCGCGTCAGCACATGCTCCACGGCGGCGGCGAGGATCGCCCGCTTCCAGTCCTCCTCCAGCCGTTCGTCCATCGGCATGGATGTATCGGGCAGCACCTCCGCCACCTCGTCGCTGATCGCCATGTGGTCGTTCTCGTGGCGGACCTCGTCGCGCCGGTGCTGCATGTGCACCTCGTTGCAGACCATCGTGGCAAGATATGAGCGGAAGCGCCCGGTCTGCGGGTCGTATCGGCCCTCGCGCAGTACCTGCACGAGCCTTTCAAGGACGCGCATGACGATGTCCTCGGTGTTCTTCGCCCCGCCCTTCAGCTTGGCCAGCTGGCGCATCGCGGGCACATAGAGGTCCCAAAAGCGCACCCACTGCGCCTCGTCCGCGCCGGGCGGGGCCGACTTGATCTTCTCGATCAACGTCATGGATGTCGTCGGAAAGGCGTTCATCGTCCCTCCCCAGCCTGGGTCTGCCCATTCCCGGGGCATATCTTCTCCGCCGCCTGGCGGAACAGGAACACCAGCGGCAGAGGTTCGCCGTTCTCGTCGTAGTAGTCCGGAAAAGGCAGCTCGGCATTGCCGTCGTTGGCGCGTTTAGCCCGGGCCGCCAGCACCCGCGCCCTTTCTGCCGCCTTCTCGCGCGTGATGCGCCCGGCGCGAAGATCGGCCATCACGCCATGGAAGAGCATCCACGCATCGGGCAAGGCTGCGGATAGCTGGCCCTGCGATGGCATGCCGGCATCCTCGTCGTCTGGATCCTCCAAGGGCGCCGTGGCCGGCACGAAGAACACGTCGTCGAAGGTGGGGATGGCCAGCCGGGACTCGGCATTGTGCCTGGCGACGGCGAAGGCCACCGCTGCCAGCGTCGCGACCACGGAAGTGACGATGGCGACCGCACGCACGCGACGCGCCCGGCGCAGACGCTTCTGCACGGAGACAAGCCTGTTCTCCGCCGCGACGGCCTCGTCCATGCGCCGCTTCTCGTCCAGCTCGCGCCAGGAATAAGCCTTGCGCTGCGCCGCGCGTTCTGCGAGCAAAGCGGGGATGATCGTGGCCCACAGCGGATCGTAGGTGTCGAGGAGGACGGCCAGATCCATGTCCGGCTCGTACCAGATGCCTGTGAGCAGACGGAACATGAGCACTCCGAGCGCATACAGGTCGCTGGCCGCAGTGGCATCCTCGCCCCGCTCCAGCTCCGGCGAGAAGTATCCCCTGCTGCCCATCCGCAGGCGCATGGAGTCGGCGGAACCCTTGAGGCAGGTGACCATCTCCATCTGCAGCTCGGCCCTGAGGTCGCGATCCAGAATGCGCGATATCCCGAAATCGGTTATCACGGCGTGGCCGTCGGGACCGACCATCACATTCTCCAGCTTCAGGTCGCGATGGACTATCTGGTGGGCGTGGATGTATTCGAGGCCGGCCCGAAGATCCTCGTACCATACGGCGGCCTGGTCGGGATCGATGCCCTCGGCCTGCATGTCGCCAAGCGTCTGCGCGGCCTTGCCCATGCTGTCGGTGACAAGGTCCATCACGAAGTACGGCGTGCCGGTCGCCTCCACCCCGCCATATTCGTGAACGCGCACGATGCGGGGATGCTGCAGCCTTGCCAGCAGCTTGCCTTCGGAGATGAACCTGCTCTGAAGAAGCGCCAGCTTCTCCGCGTCCGCCATGACCTCCGCCGACGGCTTGAACAGCTTCAATGCATAGCGCGTCCCGAACGAGACATGCTCTACCTCGTAGACTTCGCTGGCGCCGCCGGTTCCAAGGAGCCGCACGATGCGCCACTCGCCAATCTTATCGCCCTTTTCCATACGTTATATTTCCTTGTATGCGAAGTCAATGGATGGATGACAGCGGCCGGACCGTCATTCCGAGCGCAGCGCGGCGGCATCGCGCACTATGATCCTGCCGAGCGGATAGCGACGGTCCGCGCGTCCGTCCTTGAGCGGCAGGGCTATGACGGGCGTACCCTGCCGGGTACCGGCCGAAACGCACAGGGTATACGTGCCGGAAGGCAGCATGACGTTCCACACGCCGGGGTCGCGGCCCGTATCGCGCGCCCACACCAGGCAGTTGTCGGGATCGGGGTTCTTTACGGTGCGGCCGAAGCGCACCCTGGAGACCACTTTCACCGGGTGCTCCTTGCCTTCCAGCGTCGGCTCGAGGCTCTTGAAGTCGAACGAACCGTCGGTGACGCTCCAGCAGACATGCCCGGCATCGTCCACAAGCGACCATGCGAGAGTTGCGCCGGCATAGCAGATGGCCACGCCGGCGTTGAGCCAGGTGGAGGAGATGGCGACGGGCGAGTCGGCCTCCACCTCGGAGGGATACGACACCTCCTTCAGCACGAACCGGTAGCCGAGGCGCAGGTTGATCTCCTCGATCTGACTACGGAACAGCTTGAGGTGCTCCGCGGGATAGTCATGGATCGAGAAGTACGATGCGCGGTGGTCCTCGACGCACTTGAGCAGCAGGTCGGTGTTCCAGCGCCCGTCGTAGCCGATGATGGAATAGTGGCCTGTCTCGATGACCACTGGCAGCGTCGGCGCGAAGTTCCTGGCCCAGTGTGCATGCGTCCAGTAGTCCGGCGGACGGTAGCAGAAGATGGAATCGTCGCGGAAGCCGATGCCCATGTCGCGCGCCTTCTTCATGTTCGGATGGTCCGGGTCGGGGTTCCTCGCCCCGCAGACGTCGTCGGAAACGACCAGATAGGTGTTCGGCAGCTTCTTGCGCCAGAGGTCGAGGTGCATGGCCACCTGGCGGTCGAACTCCTTCGGATCCTTCTTCCGCAACTGGCCGAGATACTTGCTGTGCCCCTCGCCGAATATGCCGAACGAGCCGATGTCCACGAACGCCACGGATGGGTCGCCGTCATAGCGGGCGGCGAACGCATCGAGGAACCTGCCGAACTTCTCGAGGAACACCGGGTCTGCATAGTCCGGCTCCCAGCGCTGGGGGAATTTCTTGACCGCGCCATCGTGGTCGTAGGTGAACCAGATGCCTTTCGCCCCGGCGTCGCGCACGTAGTCAGGCGTGGCGTTGGCGGTCTGGTTGCAGCAGATGACGCGCACCGCGATCTTCTTGCCCTTCGCGATCCAGGGCTGCGCGAGACGGTCCAGGACATCCCAGCGGAAGTCACCCTCCTCGGGCTCGAGATCGCTCCACAACAGCCGCATGTATACCGTGGAGCAGCCTGGGAACCAGTCGAGCGTGTCGTAGTTCCGGTTGCGGGCGCTGTATGCCCAGAGCCGGCCCGCGTAGGCGTAGTAGCAGAAACCCATCCCGGGATTGATAAGCGCCTCGCGCGTAGCCTGGGGGTGCAGGGTGACCATCTCGGCGGACGCGCCGAGAACTGCCGCCGCGCCCACGGCTGCGGCGAAAACGGCCTGTATTCCCCTGGATGTCCATGCATTCCCGGATGTACGCATTCTCCTGGGCGCCCATGTCGTCTTGGATGTCATCGTAGGTCCTTTCCAGCATTTGCACGCCAGCCGCCATCGCGGCCGAATCAAACTGGAATGAATTGTACCCGTTATCCTCCCTAAAGTCAACCGCTTTCACCGGTCCGCATCCCGGCGCCGTTTTATCTTGACGACCATCAGCGGGCGCCTAGGCCGACGATGCGCCTTATCGTCTCCGCCTTGAGTTCCGGCGGACCGTGGAACACCTCCGCGCCGCCGCCCGGCAGGCGGCGAACCACCACTGCTGCGGACCCATCCTTGTAGCGCGCCCATACCTCGTCGCCCTGGGCCGGATCCACGGCGAAAAGCGGCCTTGCGTACGCATAGTCGGGGTCGGACGTCCTACGTACCTTGAAGCCCGTGGCATCGGTGATGTTCGAATCGGACTTGCCCTTTTCATTCAGATAGCCCGGCGCCCAGAGCCACACGCGCACCAGGTCCGGACGGCGCGTACGCTGGGCACGCAGAGTAGACCTGTCCGCCGAGGAAAGGTACCAGGGGGTGAGGTGGAACTGCACGCGCGCAGGGATGTCGGCGCGCAGCATGTCCGCCATGAGGTACCGTCCGAACGGGATGCAGCATCTTTCCAGCTCGCGCGCATTGCCAGATACGACCTTGTAGCCGAGAGTGCTTCCGCTGCGGCGGCGGGTGATCACGGAATCCTCCGAGACCGTCACCGCGACATCCGGCGCGAACGGCACATCCGACAGCATGCGCTCCGTCTCGTAGGCGCGCGTCTCCTCCATCAAGTGCCACAGGTCGGGATCGATGAACCAGCCGCGCCCGCGCAGATCCATCCACCAGCTGCCGTCGCCGCGGTCGGCGTTCTGCAGGTTGTTGCGCGCCAGCGTCGCGAGCGTCTGCGGCTTCGTGAGCGGCACCTTCCCCTGGATCTGCAGGGCGTCGATGTTCGTCTCGAGGTAGGTGCGCGTGTCGTCCTCGTTCCACCACATCACGCCATGGCGGCGAAGCGTGTCGGACGGCGCCATCACGGGTCGCGTATCCGGCCACCTTCGGTCGCCGTAGGAGAAAGGCCCGCACAGAATGTCTATGTTGCCGGCGGCACGGTCCAGAAGCCAGTCCAGTGCGAAATGGCCACTGTTGGCGCCGGAGGACGCAACCTCGAAGCTGTAGCCGTAGAAGAACATCACGAGTTTCTTACCTTGCGTGGCCTTGCGCGCGACCGCCGCCAGCTCGGCGATGCAGCCTGCCATCTCCTCGTTCAGGAAGCGCTGGAAATCCACGGCCCTGGCCTCCTTGACGGGATCGAACACCACCTCCTTGTCATCCTCGGCGGAACGCAACTCCGCGGAAGGCACTTCGGCGGTGGAGGCGTCCGGACGGCCCAGCCGCGCCAGATATGCGCGCCATGCATCGCGGGTATGGACGTCGTACCCGCTCAGTGCACCCTTGAGGAGATCCTCGTAGAGCCATTCCCCCGCACGGTGCGCCGCGAGATGCATGCCGATGAAGTTGCGCGGGTACCGCGCCATCAGATGACGAGCCGTTTCCTCTATCATATAGGCCGCCACACGCCAGGCCGGACGGCACGACACACTCGCCATGTCGAAGTCCGAGCCGTCGGCGAAGCGCATCCGCCAGTCAGGGTTGTCGCGAAGCATCGCAAGCGACGGAGTCACGTTGAAGCGGGCCATGACGAGCGCGTATGGATTGATGGCAAGGACGCGGTCGAACATGCTGTCCACCTTCTTGAAGGAAAGCGTGCCCTCCAGCGTCCAGGTCGGCCCCGAGGCGTTGGGGATCACGATGTCGATCCCGGCTTTCGACGCGAGTCTCACCTGGTCGTCGAACGGATTTTGCTCGAACGTGGCCGCCACGAACCCCGGCACCTGGTACACGCAGGGACTGATCGGCTGCTTCCGGTCGGCCTTCGCCTCGAACACAAGGTGGTAGCGCCTGCCCTTCTCCACCTTGAAAGCGCGTGAATAGAGGTGGAAGTCGCTGCCACGCATATTCAGGCTCCAGCCGGCATCCTTCTTCACCTTCGGGTCCTTGAACACGTCCACCTTCAACACGCCGCCAGGTTCGAACGACACCTTGCCCGTGGTGCCGCCGTCGTGTATGGTCCAGCCCTTGCGGAAGGCATTGGACGACGCGAACGAACCTTCGGCGGCCACGACCCTGCCGAGATCGTCCGTGATCTTTATGTCCTTGAAGCGCACCCATCCATCCGGCTTGGAGACGCCGCCATAGTACGACTTCTTCTCGAAACGCAGGTGGATGCATGCAATGTCAAGATCGGCGCTGGGCCTGAACGGCAGGTCGTATGCGGCCCATTCCACGTCCACCTCGCACGGCCTGGACCCTGCGCCCACCATCACGCTGCGCGGCAGGTGCCGCTGGCCGTCCACGAACAGCCTGGGGCCGCCAGGCGTCTGCCGCACCCGCACCTCGATCTGCCGTACACCGTCCACAACGGTCTCGGACGCCTTCTTCGCGTCGAGGTCCAGCCGCAGCCAGCTTCGCGGCGCAAGGCGGCCTGTGAACTTCTGCGTATCGTGCATGTATACGTACGGCTGCTCCGCGCGGCTCCAGTTCACAAGCACCGCACCACACTTTCCGGCCTTCGACCGCCATGCGGAGCGGAATATCACGGGCAGGGCCGGTTCCCTGGCCGTCTTTACATGCTCTGGACGCGTATAGCTGCTGCTCTGGAGGAACTCGACGCTCCTGCAGTCGCAATGGAGCGTGCCCGGGTCGAGCATCTCACCATCGAACAGAAGGTCACGGTTGTCATGGTAGAATCGGGCGGTATCCTTGATGAAATCGTAGTCCTCCTTGAACCTGGCGTCGGTGGCGTGCGAGAGAAGGAACTTGTGGACGGTAGGCTGCAGGCCCCACGTGACGCCGCGCGAGAATTCCACGGCGAACTGGTCGGGGAACTTCTTCTCAAGCTCCTCCTTCGATGGTGGGTGGGGATTCGGCCCCCACTTCTCGTCCCAGGCCGGAAGGAGGTCCGGGATGGCGAACGATCCGAAACACACCGCGGCGCCATGGAATATGGCGAGGGAGGCTGGTACCAGCTCGACCTCCGGCATGACGCCTCGCCCGAAACGCTCGTAGCTCGGATAGACGTATATGAGCGATTCGAAGAGGTCGAGGTATGCCTCCGTCTGCTCCTCGCTGGAGAGGTAGAACCCGGGGTTGTCGGCACGCACCTTCTCCACGAACGCACGGTAGCCGTCCACCACGTGGCGGCCGCCACCCCTGGGGTGGCGATGGCGCGGGTTGTGGCAACCGCCGAACGCGGCGGAGGCGATCATGTCCATGTACACGCCGTCCATGCCCGTATCGCGGATCGTGCGTTCTAGCGCACGCATCTTCTCCTGGAACCGCGGGGCCTCACCGCACATCCATGCCTGGCGTTGCTTCGTGTAGGGGTTGAACATGGTGGCCTTCGGCTTGCCGTCGCGCGTCATGATCGTGCAATCCTCGCCGCCCTCCGCCCAGCGGGCGTCGTCGCAGTCCCACAGCATGCCGTTCGTGTACGGCTGCACGTATCCGCCCGCGTCGTGGATGGACTTCACGGCAGCCCGGAAGTCGGCCTCCGGTTCGCGCGGCGGCCAAAACGCCGGATAGCAGGTGTCGTACGGGATCTCGTGCCACCAGTACCAGTCGAGCGCGCACTTGAGGCCTGTATCCTTCATGAACTTGAGGGCTGGCGGCACTGTCACGCTGCTGCGGCCGCGGTTCCACATCCAGAGCGACACGTCCTTCAACTTCGAGAAGTCGCGTGCGGCGGCACGCTTGTACCAGTCCTGCGTACGCACCCATTCGCGATATATGCATGCGGCATCGAACCAGCCGCCGGCGAACGACGTCATGGTTCCCGTGTATGGGATACGGTATGCCTTGGAGGTCTCGGGCGAGAGTGGCATCTCGTGGACACTTTTCAAGACGCATGTGCCGGGACGTGGCCCCTGGTCCACCTCGAACCGCGTTGCATGCATTCTCGCGTCTCCGCGCTGGTCGAGATACCTGGACCCGCCCCTTTCATCCAGCATCGCCACGAAATGGAAGCCAAGGAAGCACGGGCCGCGCCGATCCATGTTCTGGCCGGGCTTGAAGCGCGACCAGTCCGGCGAACGCACTATCCCGTTGTAGCAGGGCACGAGCAGCTTGGCCTTGTCCGTGCGGGGAACGGTCCATTCCGGAAACGACACCTCCTCGATGAGCCTGCCGGAATCGTTCCCTGAATATTCAAACCCCCATTCCAAGCCGCCGGGGGAAGGCTTGAGGGTGGCCGTCGCCTTGAAGGATGGGCCCAGCAGCGGGTGGCCAGTCCATGTTATGCATCCTGTCTTCTCCTGGCAGCGCATGTTCACCGATCTCACCAGCCTCACGTCCGAGCCGTCCGGAAGCGACGTCTTCAACGTAAAGGACAGGTCGGTGCCGGCCGCAGAGGCGATTGCCGCAAACGCCGCCGCAGCGATTTTCATTTTTCCAGTTCCCATTTCCCGTTCCTCCTTGCCTATAGTGAAAGTATCTTCTGCAGGGTCTTGCCGTCCATCACAGGGGCGGCATGGAAGATCTCGGCGCCGCCGCCCGGAAGCCTGCGGCACACGATCGACGGCGAACCGTCCTCGTAGCGGGTCCACACCTCGTCGCCCTGGACCGGTTCCACCGCGAAAAGCGGTTTGGCCTTGGGGTATTTCTTCGATGCCACCTTCCTGGCCTTGAAGCCGACGGCGTCCTCTATCCTGTCGATGCTCTTGCCGGTCTCGTCGAGGTATCCGGGCGCATACATCCACACGCGCACTAGATCGGGACGCGCCGCGCGCTGCCGGGACAGTTTCACGCGGTCGGCCTTCGTAAGGTACCAGGGGTTGAGGTAGAACCGGAAGCGTGCGGGAATGTCGCGGTCGACCACGTCCTCGAACAGGTACTGCCCGATGGCGATCCCCGCCCGTTCGAACTCCCGCCGCGCGAACGATACCGTCATGGTGGATATCCAGGAGGCGGCAAGGCGGCGGTGGACCATGCTTTCCTCGGAGACTATGGCCGCGACCCTGGGGGAGAACGGCTCGTCGGAGGCGAGACGCTCCGTGGCGTAGGGTCTCACCTTGTCCATGATGGCCCAGAGAGCCGGGTCGTAGAACCATCCGTGCGAAAACAGGTCCACCCACCAGAACCCGTGGTTGCGTTCGGCGCACTGGCGGACGTTGCGTTCAAGCGTACGCAGCGTCTCCTCCTTTGTCGCAATCCTCCCCTTCTGCTCATGGAGGGCGTTGGCGTTCCTCTCGAGGTATGTACGCGTGTCGTCCTCGTTCCACCACATCACGCCGTACTTCGCGAGAGTGTCGGCCGGCGCCATCACGGGCCGCGTATCGCTGGGGGGCGTACGATCGTGGTACGAGAAGGGTCCTGCGAGGATGTCGATGTTGCCGGCCGCCTTGTCGAGAAGGTACTTGAGCGCGAAATGTCCGGACTCCGCCCCGCGCGACGCCACCTCGAAGCTATAGCCGTAGAAGAACATTACTATCTTCTTGCCGTCCGAGGCCTTGCGCGCCACCTCGGCCAGCTCGGCTATGCGGTCCGCCATCTCGCGGGAATAGAACCTGTTGAAGTCGCATATCCTCTTCTCCGCCACGGGGTCGGGCAGCATCTCGCCGTCGGGGGTGGCCATGCGCTCCTTTTCCGTAGGCACCAGCGCGCTCTCCGCGCCTGGTTCGCCCAATGCCGTAAGGTATCTGCGCCATGCTGCCTCGGTATGCACGTCGGCACCGCCGAGCTTCCCCCTGAGCATATCCTCGTAGAGCCATTCGCCGGCCCTGTGCGCGGCTATGTGCACGCCCGCGAAGTTCCTGGGGTACTTGCGCATTAAACGCCTCACCAGCGCATCCACGTTGCGCAGCGCGATGTCGCGCCAGGGCAGGCACGAGACACTGTCGTCATCCTGCGTCTTGCCGTCCTCGAAGAACTTGGTGCGCCAGTCGGGATGCTCGTCGAACATCCAGGGCGGCGGACGCACCCCCACCCTAACTACGACTAGAGCGTCGGGGTTGGCTGCGATTGCGCTGTCGAACGCACGCTCGATCTTCGAGAACGAGACTTCGCCGCCGCGCGGCCAGAGCAGGCTTGACCCTGCGAACACGATGTCGACGCCCACGTCCTTCGCCAAGCGTATCGTACCAGCGAAAGTATCCGGCGGAACCGGAATCGGCACGAAGCCAGGCTGCTGGTAGGCGTTCGGGAACATGTCCTGGTCCTTGTCGCCCCTGGCCTCGAAGCGCAGACGATACCTGCAGCCCCTGCGTACCGGGAATGCTTCGGGCCTGTTGGCGAGATAGAAGTCGCTGTTGCGCGTGGTGTTGCTCCACCCTTTCACGGATGGATCGGGGCCGTGCAGGTCCACGCGCAGCACACCCTCGGGCTCCAGCTCCGTGGAGCCGATGTGGCTGGTGTCCTTCGGAGTCCACCAGCATTTCTTGAACATCTCGGCGCTGGAGAAGCTTCCATCCGGGAAGATGGCCTTGCCGTCGTCGTCCACGACCGTGAAGCCGCGAAGCCTCACCCATCCGGGCGGCGGACACTTCCCGTACGATATCTTCTTCTCGAAGCGGAGCACCAACATCCCGTACGGCTTGTCCTCCGTCATTGTCAGCGGTATCTCGAACTGCCGCCATTCAACGCCTATCCTGAGTGGCAGGGTTCCGCCGCCTATCATCTTCACGCTCTGGGCGAGATGTCTCTTGCCATCCACGAACAAACGGGGACCGCCGGGCGTCTGCCGTACGCGCACCTCTACCTGTGGAACAGTACCAGCGCACACGAACGCGGCAAGGCTGGCTGTGAAAAACAGCATCGTTGTTGTTTTCATGGCATGGATTATACCATTTCCCAATGCGGTGTGACAAGCATGTTGCGCTTGTATCCAGACCGGGGAAGGTGTATAATGTCCACTGTTCTGCGACGAGGAAAACGGAATCCCGTGAAAGTCGGGAGCTGTCGCGCAACTGTAACCGGATACGAATCTGCCATTTCCAGTGGGTCGGGTGACCTGCGAAGGCGGCGGACGAGGCCCGAAGCCGGAAGCCAGGAGACGCTCCCCGTCGTGTGTATAAACCTTCGCATGAAAGGCATAGTACAGGCATGAAGACAGTCAATATGGCGGCGGCGCTGGCCACCGTCCTGGTTGCATCGTCCCCTGCATGGGGATTCGAGTTCAAGGACATCAAGCAATGGATTGGCGAGGGTACCAACCGCTGCGCCATGGTGGTCGACTTCAACGATGGCGGCTACGGCGACAGGTCGTTCGCCTGGGGCTACCGCTGGAACGGCGATGCGCCGAACGTGAAGGCCATCCTCGATGCGATCACGGCACGGGACAGTCGCCTGAAAATGTTCGCGAGCGTCAGCCAGTATGGTTCGTACATCGAGGCATTCGCGTACGATGCGGACGGCGACGGCGGCACGTTCGAGCATGTCTGGAACAAAGAGACGTATGCCTACGATTTCGTTAAGTCAGATGCGGACGATATCTTCCCGACGACCGAGGACGTCTACTCGTTTGACCCAGTGACGTCAAACAATGTCTATACGGGCGTCGCCTGGATGCAGCTCGCCGGTACGGGAACGGCCTTTGAGGACGTGGTTTTCGCGGATACGCCGAACGGCGTGGACTACACCAACCCCGCGGACGGCCAATGGATCTGCTGGCGGCTCTGCTCGTATGAATCCGTCAGCGATTACAACTGGAATCCCGTTGGCTATGAATGCAATGAGACATCTCCCTACGTGCCCGTCGCGGCAGCCCCTGCTAGATTGTCGGGCGCAGGCAAGGTCACGAAGTCGAAGACCAAGAAGGGGCAGACCGCGACGTGGAAGGCCGTCGCCTCCGCCGGCAGCGTGTTCAGCCACTGGGAGGGCGGCATCGTCGAGACGATGAACCTCTCCGCGAATGCGCGGCGCAATCCCACGCTCAAGTTCAAGATGCCGGTCAAGCTCGACGCGCCGACGGCCGTGTTCGTGCCGGTCGACGACGACAGGCTTTCGAAGCTGCGGCTCGAAGGCGACCAACCGCTTGCGGCGGACGCCGTCGTCACGAACCTCTACCTCTGCGACGATTCGCTCTCCTACGT